>DATKEK010000048.1:0-9250 GCA_035512195.1 Burkholderiales bacterium | reverse complement strand
GGGGGAGATTAGACGGAACAGACCAAGATTTGCGCGCTTGATAATTTCGTCTTATGCTGACTTCCGGCTGATCTGTCCTTCAGCGGCAGATACGAATAACCAGCATCTCACATGCAGCCTAATTGTCAGCCGGATCGGCTGCATTCCGTTGTGAGAAAAGAAGGAGGAGCGCTATGACACCAGATGGATTGTCTCGCCGGAAATTCCTGAAGACTACAGGTGGCGCAGCGGCTGGCATGGTGGCTGCCGACATATTGGGCCGCGGGGGCGTTGCCGCCGCTGCAGCGCGCGACAACGAAATCTGCCGGATGGATGCTGTTGCTCTGGCCAGTCACATCCGTGCAAAGCGGCTTTCGCCGGTCGAAGTGGTGGAAGCGGTGCTGGCACGCATGGAGAAGCTTGAACCCATCCTCCATGCGTTCTGCACACCTACACCAGATGTGGCACGGGCGACGGCTAGACGCATCGAATCCGACATCATGGCTGGGCGTCCGGTAGGGCCGCTCGCGGGTGTGCCCATCGGAATAAAGGACCTCGTGATGACAAAGGGGATCCGAACGACATCGGGATCCTACATCTACAAGGACTTCGTTCCCGACGAGGATGATGTAGTGGTCGAACGGTTGAAGGCCGCCGGTGCCGTGATCCTCGGCAAGACGAACGTTCCGGAGTTCGGTTATAGCGGTGCCAGCCATAACATGATCTTCCCCGAGACACGGAATCCATGGAACACCGGCCGCACACCCGGAGGATCCAGTGCCGGCTCCGGTGCTGCGGTTGCGGCGGGGATGGGACCTTTTGCAATCGGCAGCGACGGTGGTGGATCCGTGCGCATCCCTGCGGCGCTGTGCGGTCTCTATGGGCTCAAGGCATCAATGGGCCGAGTGCCCCTTTATCCCGGCACCCGCGACGAGCGTTATCCCGGTGTCTCGAGTTGGGAATCGGTCGAGCACATCGGGCCGATAAGCCGTACGGTGGCCGATGCCGCACTCATGATGTCGGTGATTGCCGGGCCGGATGATCGCGATCGATTCTCTCTGCCTCAGCCAGACTTCAGGTGGATGGATGTCATCCGGGGCGACATCAAGGGCAAGCGTGTCGCCTTCAGTCCTGATTTCGGTTACGCGCAGGTCGATCCCGAAGTGCGCGAGATAGCGGCCAAAGCCGCGCGGGTTTTCGAGCGCGACCTGGGCTGTACCGTCGAGATGGCTCACCCCGGATTCGAGAATCCCCTTGGGGCGTTTGTCGGCCTCATCATGCTTGAAACGGACCTTCGCGGAATGCGTGCACTGGTGGATAAGTATGAGAGCCACATGCAACCACATCTGGTTGGTTTGATTCGTGCAAATTACTCTGACGAACAGTTGACCGATGCGGTGATGACCCGCAAGGCGGTGAACAACAAGCTCTGGCGCTTCATGCGCAAGTACGAGCTGCTGCTCACGCCCACAGTGGCTGTGCCCGCATTCGATCTTGGCATTCAAGGTCCCCCGACGATCGATGGCAAGGAAGCCGCTCCCTTCGACTGGCTGCCATTCAACTTTCCGTTCAACATGAGCGGGCAGCCGGCGGCTTCCGTGCCCGCGGGCTTCACGCGTGCAGGACTGCCAGTCGGGCTCCAGATTGTTGGTGGGCATCTCGCCGATCCTTTGGTGTTGCGGGCGTCAGCAGCCTTCGAAGCCGCGGCGCCGTGGAAGCATCACTGGCCACCGATGTTGGCGCAGATGGGCCTCTAAACGAAACCGGTGCATCAAGCGAGCGCCAGCCCTGCGGTTGGCGCTTGCCCTTGAGCTGCCGGAATGATAAGCGCTACAGTGACCGATCTGCTTGATTAGCTGCTAACGGTCATGGCCAGGTCTCCGGTCCCGGACAAATCGAAACTCGACCGCGCGATCGCCGACGCGCGCCGGCACATGGACGAGCGCGCGACGACTTATCGCGAACGGGCGCTGAAACTGTACCCGCACGTCTGCGGACGCTGCGGGCGTGAATTCTCCGGGATACGTCTGCGCGAGTTGACGGTGCATCACCGCGACCACAACCACGACAACAATCCGCTGGATGGCAGCAACTGGGAACTGCTCTGCATTTACTGCCACGAGAACGAGCACGCAAGATTCACGGACGAGGCGATGAGGGATCGGGACCCGGATGCGCAAGGCCCGGTGGCAACGCACAATCCGTTCGCGGATCTGAAGAAGAAGCTGGAAGAGAAGAACAGGCGTTGATGGCGAGGGCGATCCCGGTCGGGTGTGCGGCGAATCCCGTATCGCGCCGCATGCAGGTGTGATGGTTAGGTCGGGCCCGCTGCTGACGCTGAAGGTGCACGATGCCTTGCGCGCCGCCGCGCGCACCAGCGCGACGACAGTCGAGTGCTCGCTGGACCTCGGCCGTTCGATCACGACGGTCGAAGTGGACGATGCGGGCTGGACCTGGCAAGGACAACGATTCCCGTGGGTGGCGTCGTGCAAGGACAGAACCATCTACCATTGGGACGGTGAGAGTTTTCAGCCGGTCGCGCGGTTCACGACATCGCTGATCAAGCTGGTGCCAACGGAATGGGGGCCGCCGACGTTCGAGATCGACGGCATCAAGATGCTGCCGACCGCGCAGGTCTCGCCGTATGCGGATGCCGAAAGCAAGGTGGCGCTGATCCGGCCGCGCGGGAAGACGATTCTGGATACCTGCGGCGGCCTGGGTTACTTCGCCGCGTGGTGTGTGAAGGGCGGCGCGAAACAGGTGCTTTCGTTCGAGAAGAGTGCGGACGTGATCTGGCTGCGCAGCCTGAACGTCTGGTCGCCCGCGACGGACGGCGTCTTGACGCTGAAGCAGGGCGATATCTCGGAAGAGATCGTGCAGATGCCGGATGCGTCGGTCGATGCGATCCTGCACGATCCGCCGCGTTTCGGCATTGCGGGCGAGTTGTACGCGCAGGCGTTCTACGATCACCTGGCGCGCGTGCTGAAGCGCAGGGGCAGACTGTTTCACTACACCGGTACGCCGAACAAACTCACCAGCGGCCGCGATGTGCCAAACGAAGCGGCGAAGCGGTTGCGGCAGGCGGGTTTTGCGACGGAACTGATCGGCGATGGAGTGGTGGGGATTCGGAAGTAAGCGCCGCAGTTGACGGAAGCGTTGGGGACTGCAGCAAAGGCGGGTTCGAGGTGAAAACAGGACTGAGGACTGAGTGAACAGCGAACTACGGGATCGCCACGTCGGTCTGACGCCCTCCACGCGATGACAGATCTGGAATGCGGTAGACGAATGAGCGAGATCGACTGGCGGGGCAAGCTGCTGCATATCCACATCGCGGAGAAGGCGTCGGCGCCGATGCGCGAGCTGGCGCAGGCGACACTGGTCGCGGGCGTGGGCATCGAGGGTGATCGTTACGCCACCGGGCTCGGCACGTACTCGAAGACGCCACGATCCGACCGGCAGGTGACGTTGATCGAGATCGAGGCGCTGGAGGCGATCGAGCGCGATTACCGTATCGTGCTTGCGCCGCAGGAGACGCGCCGCAATCTCACCACGCGCGGCGTGCCCTTGAACCATCTCGTTGGCAGGCGTTTCCGGGTCGGCGAGGTGGTGCTCTACGGCGTGCGGTTGAACATCCCGTGCAAGTACCTGGAGCAGGTGACCGGCAAACAGGTGTTCGGCCCGCTCACGCACCGCTCGGGGCTGAATTGCGAGATCGAAACCGGGGGCGTGATTCGGCCGGGGGATGCCGTCACGCCGATTGGGTGACCAGGGACGGCGACCTTGTTCATGGGCCGAACGGTGTCCCCGTGCGAGGCCGCGGAGCCCAGCACGGTCGCCGATACCGGTGCATCGGCAGTGCGTCGATTGGTCGGTTCAGCGGCGGTTCGGACTGCCGAAGATCGAGCCGAGTGCGCCGCGGATAATGCGCCGACCCACCTCTGAGCCAATGGCGCGAGCCGCACTTTTTACCATTGCTTCGCCTGCGGACTGGCGACGTCCGCCGCCGCTGCCAAGCAGCCCGTCGAGCACTGAGCCGCGCGCGGGCTTTGGCGTGGCCACTTCTTCCGCGGGAGGCTGTGCGCGCCGCGCCTTCAGCACTTCGTGGGCGGATTCGCGGTCGACGACCTGTTCGTAGACCCCAGCCACCAGCGAAGCGCGCATGACTGCTGCGCGTTCGATCGTACTTGCCGGTCCGATGCGGCTGCGCGGCGGCAGGATGAGTGCGCGTTCGACCATCGCCGGCCGGCCTTTCTCGTCCAGGAACGAAACGAGTGCTTCCCCGACGCCGAGCTCGGTGATGGCTTTTTCCACGTCGAGTGCGGGATTCTCCCGCAACGAATTCGCAGCGGCCTTGACTGCTCTCTGGTCGCGCGGTGTGTAGGCGCGCAGCGCATGCTGAACGCGGCTGCCGAGCTGGCCGAGCACGCGGTCGGGGATGTCCGAAGGGTTCTGCGTCACGAAGTACACGCCGATGCCCTTCGAACGGATTAACCGCACAACTTGCTCGATCTTCTCCAGCAATGCCGGAGGGGCTTCGCTGAAGAGCAGGTGAGCTTCGTCGAAAAAGAACACGAGCTTCGGCTTATCCAGGTCACCGACTTCCGGGAGCTCCTCGAACATCTCGGCCAGCAGCCACAGGAGCAGCGTGGCATAAGCCTTGGGCGAAGCCATCAGGCGGTCGGCAGCCAGGATGTTGACCATGCCGCGGCCGCGCTCGTCGGTCTGCATCAGGTCGGCGATGTCGAGCGCAGGCTCGCCGAAAAAGCGGTCGCCGCCCTGTTGGTCGATCGTCAGCAGCCCGCGCTGGATTGCACCGATACTGGCGGCGGAGACGTTGCCGTACTCGGTGGTGAACTGGCGGGCATTCTCGCCGACGAACTTCACCATCGAACGCAAATCCTTGAGATCGAGCAGCAACAAGCCGCTGTCGTCGGCGATCTTGAACACCAGGGCGAGCACGCCGGCCTGGGTCTCGTTCAGATTGAGCAGCCGCGCGAGCAGCAGGGGTCCCATTTCCGAGACCGTTGCGCGCACCGGATGTCCTTGCTCACCAAATACGTCCCAGAAGGTGACGGGGCATGCGTCGAAAACGAAATCGCCCAGACCCAGTGCGGCGATGCGCTCACCGAGTTTAAGGCTCATCGTCCCGGGCTGCGACAGTCCAGAGAGATCGCCTTTCACGTCGGCCATGAACACGGGGATGCCGGTCGAGCTGAGCGCCTCGGCCATGACCTGCAGTGTGACGGTCTTGCCGGTGCCGGTAGCGCCGGTGATCAGTCCGTGACGGTTGGCAAGCGCCGGCAGGAGATACAGTACGCGGGAAGATTTTGCGATCGGCAGCGGTTGCGGCATCTGGCCATCCGGAAAGTAAGCGGAAACGGACACGTTGCAAGCGGCGCCATTATATCGACCGCGTGCTTACGCATCGGTGTTTCGCAGCAGCGTGCGGATCGCTATGCAGCCTTCGGCCAGAACAGATACGCATCCATCGCCAGCACGCCGGCGTCCACGCCGGCGTCGATGCGCTCGACTTTCGGCGCCGGCCCGGCGGCGGCAAAGGCGACCGGCAAGGGCAGGAAGTGTTCGGGCGACGGGTGCGCGCGCAGCGCGTGCGGCGCGCGTTCTTGCCATGCGGCGAGCGCCTCGCGGTCGTCTTCCCGCAGCGCGCGGTCGATCCAGCCTCTGAATTCTTCGACGTAAGGCGCCGGCGGCGTTTCGGCGGGCTGCCTGCCGTGCGTGCGCACGAACTGCATCCATTCGCGCAGGTTGTGCGTCATGTGGCCGGAGCCGACGATCAGCACGTTCTCCTTCACCAGCGGCGCGAGCGCGGTGCCCATGCGCAAATGATGGGCGGCGTCGAGCGAGGGCTGCACCGCGATCTGCGCCACCGGCAGGTCGGCGTCGGGATACATGTGCAGCATCGGCGCCCATGCGCCGTGATCCAGGCCACGGGTGCTGTTCTCCGATGCAAGTATGCCGGCGGTCTTCAGCAGCTCAAGCGCGCGTCTCGCAATGCCGGGCGCACCCGGCGCCGGATAGCGCAACGCGTACAGTTCGTCTGGAAAGCCGCCGAAGTCGTGGATGGTTTCCGGTTTTGCGGTGGCCGAGAGCGCGGGCGAAGCGGTTTCCCAATGCGCGGAAGCGATCAGGATCGCGCGCGGGCGCGGCAGCCGGCGGCCGAATTCGGCCCATGCCTGCCCGGCCGCACCGGCGTGCAGCGCATGCATCGGGGAACCGTGGGAGATGAAAATGGTGGGAAGCACGGTCTAAGCGTAACGACGGCTGGTGTGGGACAAGAAAGACGTGCCCGGGACTGCGAGGGAGGGTCGCGAACTGTTCACCGGTCGGGGCGCGACAGGGCGTCGATGACCAGTTTCTTCTCCCCGTCATCGAGTTTCGGTGGATGGGTCTTGAGAAATTCGACCAGATGCTCCGGGCGTTTGGCCGGAGGCATGGTTGCCAGCAGGCCGCGTGCCATTCGAAACGTATGGAACTGCGAGCACTTGGCGTCGAATATACGTTCGCCGTCGCTAACTTCGCCGACCAGCGCGGGATCGACGTCCATGCCCCGTGCGGCGGCGTTGTCGGGTGGCCCCGCGCCGCGGATCAGCTCGAACTCCACCGGCGGCGAATCCTCGCCCTGCGCCAACACACGCACGGTCAGCTCGTCGCCGCGCACCCACATTTCGACCGGGACCAGCACGCCGTCTTCGTCGCGCAGCCGGCATGCGGCAAGTTCACCTCTCTGGATCGTGTTCACCGAGTAGACGTAGCCGCCGATATCGAGGGTGCAGTTGACCGCGGTTTTTTGCACCGCGAGCGATGCGCGGGCAGGCTGGCCGTTGAACTCTCCGCTGAACTGCCCCGCGAAGGGGTTTTCCGTCTGGCCTGCCGCAGGCATCGATACGGCGGCCAGTGCGAGCCACAGCATCGCGCTGAACAATTTCCTGCTTCGGATCTTCATGTTGTCATCCTCCTGCACCAGTTGCCGATTTGCCGGAGCAACGCTGTTTCGACTCCTGAATGCTAATGGAAACCGCCGGTGCTGGCATGCTGCGCTGCCCCCGGCTGCGATAAGCGGGAGATCAGGTGGAGGATAATGGCGGCTCTGCAACGCGTATCGATCGAACATGAGCATCCAGTGGTTCCCTGGACACATGGACCAGGCGCGCAAGAACGCGGCCCGGGCCATGAAGCAGGTCGACGTGGTGATCGAGGTGGTCGACGCGCGGCTGCCGGAAGCGAGCAGCAACCCGCTGATCAAGACGCTGCGCGAGCATCGGCAGCGGCCCTGCCTGAAAGTACTGAACAAGGCGGACCTCGCCGATCCGGTGGTGACCAGGGCCTGGCTGGAGTATTACAACCGTCAGCCGGGCGTAACTGCGGTTGCGCTGTCGTGCAAGAAACCGGCAGAAGTCGCGCGCATTCCCGCGCTGTGCCAGAAGATCGCGCCGCATCGCAACGACAACATCAAGCCGCTGCGCATGATGATCATGGGCATCCCGAACGTCGGCAAGTCGACGCTGATGAACGCGCTGCTCAAGCGCCGCGTCGCGGCGGTGGGTGACGAGCCGGCGGTGACGAAGTCGCAGCAGCGCCTGGATCTGAACGAACGCATGTGGCTGATCGACACGCCCGGCCTGATGTGGCCGAAGATCCGTTACCCGGACGACGGCATGATGCTGGCGGCGAGCCATGCGATCGGCGTCAACGCGGTGATCCCGGAAGAGGTCTCGATGTTTCTCGGCGAACTGCTGCTCGCGCGCTATCCGAATCGGCTGACCGCGCGCTACGGCTTTGCAACCGAAGGCATGGACCGCGCGGACCTGATCGAAGCGATCGCGCGGCGCCGGGGTTGTCAGGTGAAAGGCGGCGGCCTCGACCTGGAGAAGGCGGCGATCATACTGCTTACCGATTACCGCAGCGGCAAGCTTGGCCCGATCAGCCTGGAGACACCGGACACGCGTCGTGCCATGCTGGCTGCCGGCGCGCCGGCAGCGCGGGAAGAGCCGGAAGACGACGCGGACTGAATCGCGGCGACACCGGTTTCCCGGTCCGGCCGGCCGACGGAAGTGGGATACCATGGCGCCTTTCTTGCGAAGGGATAGAAGGGATACCCATGAGAATCATCGCCGTGTTGGTATTTGTAATGGCGCTTGCCGGCTGTAAAGGCGGGCAGACGACGGCCAGCGTCGAACTCGAAACCGACGAACAGAAGACCTTCTATGCACTGGGAATGGCGGTCAGTCAGCCGCTGTACCCCTTTTCGCTCAGCGAAGAGGAAATGGCCTACGTGCAGGCCGGTCTGGCAGACGGCGTAATGAAGCGCGAGGCCAGGGTCGATATGGATACCTTCGGGCCGAAGATCGAGGAACTTGCGCGCGTGCGCGTCGAGCAAACGGTAACGCAAGCCAAGGCAGCCGGTTCCGAGTTCATGAAAAAGGCCGAAGCCGAACCCGGTGCGACCAAGACCGCGTCCGGCGTCGTCGTCAAGGTGCTGACGGAAGGTACCGGAGAAAAACCGACCGAGCTGGACACGGTTAAAGTTCACTACCATGGAACCCTCGCGGACGGCACGGTATTCGACAGGTCCGTCGAGCGCGACGAGCCGGTGACGATTCCGCTGGGCAACGTGATCAAGTGCTGGGTGGAAGGCGTGCAGGAAATCAAGGTCGGCGGCAAGAGCCGCCTGGTGTGCCCACCGGAAACGGCCTATGGTGACCGTGGTTCGGCGCCCCGCATCCCGCCCGGAGCAACGCTGGCGTTCGAGGTCGAACTGCTCGAAATCGTCAAGTAAGAACGCGACTGTGGAAGAGGGCGAGCCGGGCTGCGAGCGCCGGCCCGGGACTGCGCGGCGGGGCTGAGGACGGATGAAGTGGCTGGACGGCATACCGCTCTGGCTGATCGTGCTGGTTGCGGTGTATATGCTGCTGGCGCCGCTCGTGCCGGAACCGCATCTTTGGCAGAAGCTGAAGATGTTGTTTGCCGGCGAGCTGGCCAGGCCGATCGCTATCGTCGATCTGGTCTGGCATGCTGTTCCAGTGGCTTTGCTGGGGCTTGAAACTTGTCCGGTTGCGACGACTGAAGCGTCGTTGAAGGCGAGCCGGTGGTCCACTTGCAGGCCACGCGGCTAGTGGTATGTAACAACCATATCCGTAGTATCATATGAGGCATGTCGACCCTCAATCTGACTACGGAAGAGCGCCACGCACTGATGTCGCTTTTGCGGTTGCGCACAGCGCAGGCGGCCGATGTGAAGCGTGCGCGGCTG
>DATKEK010000047.1:0-2486 GCA_035512195.1 Burkholderiales bacterium | reverse complement strand
GGCTTGCCATCCTTTTCCCGCGCGGCAAGCTGGTACAGTCCGGCCCGGCCGGAGATGGTTAGCAGGTCGGGGCCAGCGGGATCCCGCATGAAGTCGACATGAAAGTTACCGGCCAGTCTGGCGGAATCGACCAGTACGGGCAGATCGAAAGGCAGGTACGGCAGAAAGGCGATGAGATCGAGTTCTTCCAGTTCGATCTCGATCCCGGTGTCGCGTGATGTCTTGAACGGTTTAGTCTTCGCCTCCAGCGAGAGCGCGGTGCCGTTGACCTGGGCCTGAAACGCAGGTTCGATAAAAATGTCCGCATGCGCCGGCAGGCTGGAGATGAACGGTACGCTGAGCAGGATCTCGTCCACGATGTGCGTCCTGGCGTTCGGCCGGTCTTCGAACACAACCGCGGCATCGAGAACCTGGATATTGTTGACCGAGAACCGCGGCGGCTGGCTGCGGGCGTCCGCGGCCTCACCGTCCGAGTGTCTTCGATCGAGCAGGTCGGAGAAGTTGTAACGGCCGTCGTCGTTCCGGATCAGCCTGATCTGCGGGCGCAGGAAACGCATTTCGTGGACCACCGGGGCCCATGTGAGCAGGGAACGCCACGCCTGCAGGTTGACCCGCAGTTCATCGATCCTGACGAATTCGCTCGTGCCGGCGGGCTCGTTGATCACCAGATTCGAAGCGACCGCCTCGAAGGTCAGCGGGTTGAAAGCGATCCGCGCGATGGTTGTTTCGCGCTCGAGCCGGGCAGTGAGCAGGCGCTCCGCGACGTGTTTTGCGATTGGCGGCATCGCAAAGAAACCGAGCGCCAGCCACAAAGCAACCGCCCCGGCAGCCCAGCCGAAGGCGCGGAGGATTCGTGTGCCGCGCGGGGACATTTGCGCCTAATTCCTCCCTTGGGAAACTGAAGCAGTGGCGGATCGATCATTGCCCGGGCCGCCGGGCCGGTCATTCGCTGCTGGCCGGTCCGATCCGCAACTCACAGTCCGACAGGGAGGGCGCTGTCAGCAGCGTGCGCCGCCCCGCCCGGATTTCAATCCAGCCGCGACCAGCCGGGGTCCTCGCGGTCGAGCAGGCGCTTCCGCGCTTCACAGTGCAGCGCGGACTGCTGGCGCTCGCCGCCAATCTGCTTCGCGGTGTGCGCGACCATCGACTCCGGAAAACGTCTTAGCCTGCGGCCGGTCGACTCGGCCAGCACCTGCACCATGCAGGAGCGTTCGATGTAATAGAGGTCGTCGAACGCATAGGCGACATTGCTGCCGCATACGGTGATGCCGTGCGCAGCCATGAACATGATGTCCCTGTCGCCAAGCGCGTTGCAGATGCGGTCACCCTCGGCATTGTCCAGCGCCGCGCCGTCGAACTCTCGGTCGTAGGCAACGCGGCCATGAAAGCGCATCGCATTCTGGTTTGCCGCGCAATCGAGCTCGCCGTCCTCCACGATGGTCAGCGCGGTGGCGAACGGCATGTGCGTGTGCAGCACGCACTTTTTGCGCTTGCCGAGATGGATGCGGCCGTGAATGAAGAACGCCGTCGGCTCGACCGGGTGTTTGCCTTCGACCACGTCGCCCCCTGCAGAGACCACGACCAGGTCCGCCGGCGTGATCTCCGACCAGTGCAGGCCCTGCGGATTGATCAGAAAGCGCTCCGGACTGCCCGGAACTTCCAGGCTGAAATGATTGCAGACGCCCTCGTTCAGTCCCATGCGCGCTGCCAGGCGCAGCGCGGCGGTCAGGTCGATGCGTGCCTGGACTACGGGATCGAAGCGCTTCATGTTCTCCTCATCGTGTGTGTGGTTCCAGCATTCTATCGCCTTGGCCGATTCGGGCGAAATCCCAATCGGAATCAAGGACGCCGTCCATTGCCGCGTTATAGTTGGGCTCAATAGATTCTGCGGGAACTGAGAAAGATGGAAGCACGATCTGGCAGCGGCAACGGCGTCTCCGGGTTTGCCCTGTTCAATCTGGGGTTCCGGCCTTTTTATCTGCTTGCCGCGCTGTTGGCGGCGGCGGGCGTGCCGATATGGCTCGCCCAGTTCACCGGCCTGATCGGTCGCGGCGCCTACCTGAGCGGATTGGCGTGGCACGCGCATGAGTTGATTTTCGGTTTTGCGGTCGCCGTGATCGTGGGTTTCCTGTTTACCGCAGCGCGCAACTGGACCAATCTGCCCACGCCGACGGGTGGACTGCTCGCTGCGCTTGCCGGATTGTGGCTCGCCGGCCGCGTCCTGGTTTACACGGGGCCCGGACCGCTCGCCGCGGCGGTGGATATTGCGTTTCTGCCGGCAGCCGCGCTCGCGCTGTGGTTTCCGCTCTACCGCAGCAGAAACCGCAATCTGTTCTTCGTCGGCTTGCTGTTGCTGTTTGCCGCGGCCAATCTGGCTTTTCACCTTGCGCACTCCGGCGTGATCCAGATGTCCGCGCATGCGCAGATCCGTTTCGCGCTGTACCTGGTGGTGCTGATCGTGACCATCATGGGCGGACGGGTCATCC
>DATKEK010000046.1:0-9515 GCA_035512195.1 Burkholderiales bacterium | reverse complement strand
TGCCCTCGTTCAGGCGGATGAGAAGATGAGAACCATCCGCCGTTATCTGGCCAGGCAGGTGCTCGGCGCGGTCGCGCTGGTGTTCACCGCGCTGCTGATGCTGTTTGCATTCTTCGACTTCATCCAGGAGCTGAGCGAACTTGGTCGGGGGGACTACAACCTGACCCTGGCTGCGCTGTACGTGATGCTCAGCCTGCCGGGGCGCGCGTACGAGACCCTGCCGGTCGCGGCGCTGATTGGTACTCTGTTTGCGCTCGCGCAACTGGTCACGAACTCGGAGTACACCGTGATGCGTACCTCCGGCGTGTCCATGCGCAACATGGCGCTCGCGCTGGTGCAGATCGGCGTGCTGCTGTCGGTGATCACTTTCCTGCTCGGCGAGTTCGTCGCGCCGGCCACCGAGCAGGGGGCACAGAAGCTCAGGATGCAAGCGACATCGGGCAGCGTGGTGGCGCAGGCTTTTCGATCGGGATTGTGGGTGAAGGACGACACCAGCTTCGTCAACATTTCACGGATCATGCCGGAAACGGTGATCCACGACGTGAACATCTACGAGTTCGACGCGGAATACCGCCTGCGTGCCATCAGCCAGGCCTTGCGCGGCGAATATCAGCAGGACAACCTCTGGCGCCTGCACGACGTGGTGCAGACCCGCTTCGAAGAGGATCGCACGAGGGTAAATCGCTTTCCCGAGGTGTACTGGCGCTCGGTGCTGAGCCCGTCGATACTCAATGTGCTGATGGTCGTGCCGGAGCAGATGTCGCTGATGAAATTGCGCTCCTATATCCGCCACCTGCGCGACAACAGGCAGGAGACATCGCGCTACGAGATCGCGCTCTGGCAGAAGATCATCTACCCGTTTGCGGTTCTGGTGATGATGGTGCTTGCGCTGCCGTTCGCGAACTTCAGCGTTCGTGAAGGCGGGGTGAGTTCGAAGATCTTCGCCGGCATCATGCTCGGCCTCGGCTTCCATCTGCTGAACCGCCTGTTCGGACACCTCGGAATGCTGAACGCCTGGCCGCCTTTGTTCAGCGCTAGCGCTCCCACCGCCGTCTTTCTTGCCACCGCGGTGTGGATGATGTGGAAAGTCGAAAAGCGGTAGGAGGACAAGGTGCAAGGCGAAAGGATGAAGTGACCGGCCAATGGGCGGCATCAAGAACGATCTCACCACCAAGGCACCAAGGACACCAAGAAAGACGGAGCAGGCAAACGCGGAAATCCGCTCCCAGCCATCATCAGAATGGCCTCGGTCATTCTTGTCTTTCGGTCTTCCTCCGGTGCCGCCGACACGGCGTTGGCGAAGCCATCCGGGGCGGGAGGCGGCACTCCGGCGCACTCCCCGCAATCGGCCGACTTCGTCGGTAACGTGTCCGTGCGCCGCTCCGTGGTTCAGTCTCGTCCTGGCCTTTCCTCTGCGCCCTCCGCGGCCTCTGCGTTGCGCGCCTGAAGCCGGCCTTCGGCCGGCCACTTCATCCTTCGGGCCTCACCCTCACATGCACCCGCAGGGGTGTCATCCTTGACTACGACCGTTCCGGCAAGGCGGTCGTGGAGAAACTGGCGGTCGCGGTCGACGATCGCCCATAGCAATCCGAGCCCGGTGCCGACGCTCGGTATGGCGAAGACGTAGCGCAGGAAAGCATGGCCGGCAGAGAGGGGCGCGCCTGCCGAGGTGACGAGGCGGATGCGCCAGGTTCTCATCGCCAGTGTCTGGCTGCCGCGTGTCCAGCAGTAGACGAAATAGATTCCGCAGACGGTGAACAGGTAGACCTGGAACACCAGCCGCACGAGGCCGGCATCGGCTTCACGGGCGAACGCGACGAACAGGAAACCGGCGACGAATACGACCGCAAACAGCAGTATGCCCTCGTACAGCAGCGAAGCAAGTCGCCTGCCGATCCCGGCCGGCTCAGAAATAACCTGTTTCGATTGATTCACCGGCGAGAATGAGCGGGGAGATTGAACTCGGGGCTATGTGATTCCCGGATAATGCGCGCGCATTACCCGCTCGACGTTTTGGCTGTTTCGTCTCTCTTGGTGCCCATGGTGTACTTGGTGGTTCGGGCCGCTGGAGAACGTTATCAGCGTCCCGGCCGGGGAGCGTCACGCAGGTGCTGCTCCCGTAGTTCCCGGCGCTGTTCTTCGGGCAGCTGCTGATATTCTTTCCACCGCTGGCGCAATTCCTTGCGCTGCTCCGGGGGGAGTTCCCGTATCTGGCGGTAGCGCTCGCGAGCGCGCTCGCGCTCCTCCGGCGAGAGGGTCGCCCACTCGCGCATCCGTTCCTGGACCCGCTGCTGGCGCTCGGGCGGCATTTCGGGATAACGCTGCGCAAGCCCCAGCCACCGCTTCTTTCGGTCCGCTTCCAGCGAATCCCACTCCGGCTGCAGCGGCGCCAGGATTGCCTGCTGCTCCGCCGAAAGCTGTGCCCACGACGGGGCGGATTGCGCGAACGCCGGCGCCGCCCCGAACAGGAATGCGGCCAGCAGACCGGCGGTTATTGCTCGTAAGCAGCGTTTTGCAGCCACGCGTCGAACCCCGGATCGGTGTAGGCATGAATCGGCAGCTCATCGGCCAGCAATGCGGCCTCGAATTTGAGACTATCGTGATGCGACAGCGTCTGCCAGTAGAAAACCCCGGAAGTGGCGGCAACCACGAATACCGCAGGCACCGCTATGCGCACCGCCGCGCGATGCACCAATGCCCAGCCGCGCAGCCAGTCGGCCGCGGCGCCGGTCCATCCGGTCCTGGCGCGCTCACGATAGCGGTCAATCGCGGCCTCGCGCGACTTCGCCAGCCGATCTTCCGCAAACGCGGGCAGTTCGGCCAGGCGAGAGTCGAGTCCGTCAACGACCCGCCTGGCGAGATCGTCCTCGTTCATGGCTCGATACCTTTCTTTCTCAGGAATGCGGCAATCGCATGATTGGCCCTGGAGCAGTGCGTCTTGACGCTGCCTTCCGAGCAGCCCATGGCCGATGCGGTTTCCGCAACGTCAAACTCCTCCCAGTAACGAAGCAGGAAAGCCTGCCGTTGACGGCCGGGCAAACTTTGCAGCGCTTCTTCGATCAAACCGGCTAACTGCGCCCGCTCCAGCCGCTCCGCGGGACCGTCGGCATTGCCGTCCCTCGTGTCCAGGGTCTCCAGCAGGTCGAATTCTTCGCCGTCATCCTGTGATCTGAAGGACGAAAACAGGGTGGTCCACGTCGAGCGCACCTTCTGGCGGCGATAATAATCGCGAATCGTGTTCTGCAGAATGCGCTGGAACAGCAACGGAAGCTCGGCTGCGGGCCGCAGGGCGTACTTGTCGGCGAGCTTCAGCATCGAATCCTGGACGATATCGAGCGCCGTGTGCTCGTCGCGCACGGCGAACACAGCCTGCTTGAATGCACGCCGCTCGACGTCAGCCAGGAAGGCTGCAAGTTCTTTTTCGGTAGCCAGCTGTTTTCCCAGTCCGTGCGGGCCGGGCCGCAACAATCACGGCGTTATTATAGGGGCGTTGGCGGCTTACCCGGCGAGCGCTACAATACGCGAGGTGAGTGCATGGAAAGCGTCAATCTGACGAACCACTTTCTCATCGCCATGCCGGCCATGGCGGATCCCTACTTTGCGAAGTCGCTCACATTCGTTTGCGAACACAATGAGCAGGGCGCACTCGGCGTGGTGGTCAATCGCCCGACCGATATGACGCTCGGCGCGCTGTTCCAGCAGGTCGAGATACCCCTGAGCGACGACGATCTGGCGCGCCTGCCGGTGTATTTCGGCGGGCCGGTGCAGGTCGACCGGGGTTTTGTGCTGCACCGGCCGGTGGGCGGCTGGCAGTCGACCCTGTCGGTGAACGGGGAAGTCGGCCTGACCACCTCGAAGGATATCCTGCAGGCCCTGAGCCATGGGCAGGGGCCGCGCGCGGTGGATATTCTGGTGTCGCTCGGCTATGCTGGGTGGGCGCCCGGGCAACTTGAACATGAACTCAAGCAGAACGCATGGCTGACCGTGGCTGCGGACCCCTCGGTCATCTTCGATCTGCCGCCGGAGGCGCGCCTGCAGGCCGCGGTCGAACTGCTGGGGATCGACCTTGCCAGCCTGTCCGAGGATGCCGGACATGCGTGAGACACAACCCGCCCGCCTCAATTGCGAGGTATCCGGTTGATGGCCGGGAGCGCTCCTTCCGGAACCGCGAAACCGGCAGTTGGCACGCCGCATTCACCCGACGGCGCAGTTATGGCGTTCGACTTCGGCCAGCGCCGGGTCGGCGTTGCGGTCGGCGATCGGGGCCTGCGGATCGCCCATCCGCTGCAAACGGTGGAAGCTGCCACCGCCGCGGACCGCTTTTCAAGGATCGAGGCATTGGTGCGGGAATGGAACCCGGTGCTGTTCGTGGTCGGGCTGCCGGTGAACCTGGACGGAACCGAACACCCCTTGTCGAGCCAGGCCAAATCGTTCGCGCGCCAGCTCACGGAGCGTTTCGGCAGGGAGGTCAGGCTGGTGGACGAGCGCTATTCCTCTTCCGAGGCCTCCATGGCGCTGCGCGAAGCCGGGGTCCGCGGGCGGGCGCAGAAAGCCCATCTCGACCGTTTTGCGGCGAAAACCATACTGGAAGATTTTTTCGGGAACGATGACGCCGATACCTGACGCCGAGAACTTGCTCGGCTCCCTGATCGAGCAGATGCGCGGCGCGATGACGCCCGAAACTGCCCTGGTCGGCATCCACACCGGTGGCGTGTGGATCGCGCAACGACTGCATCAGGCGCTCAGGCTGGGAGGCCCGCTGGGCAGCATCGACGTTTCGTTCTATCGCGACGATTTCAGCAGCCGCGGTCTCAGTCAGAAAGTCCGGCCTTCCGAGATCGCGTTCGAAGTCGCCGACCGCGAGATCGTGCTGGTGGACGACGTGCTGTATACCGGGCGTACGATCCGCGCCGCCCTCAACGAGCTTTTCGATTATGGCCGGCCGGGGAAGATCCGACTGGCCGCGCTGGTCGACCGCGGAGGCAGGCAGTTGCCGATTTGCGCGGATTTCGTCGGCGCCACGGTCTCGGTTGCGGACGACGAGAATGTCGCCCTGAAGCGCGCGGACGACGGCCGGCTCAGCCTGCAGGTCGAGCCCAGACAGCAGAGCGCATGACGGTGGCGCACAATCCCCAGCTCGGCAGCAACGGCGAACTGCGCCACCTGCTCACCATCGAAGGGCTGCCGCGGGAAACCATCCTCAACATCCTCGACACTGCGCGCTCCTTCGTTTCGGTGGCCGAGCGCGACATCAAGAAAGTGCCGCTGTTGCGCGGCAAGTCGGTGTTCAACCTGTTCTTCGAACCGAGCACCCGCACACGCACCACGTTCGAAATTGCCGCCAAGAGACTGTCTGCCGACGTGATCAATCTGAACGTCGGCACGTCGTCGCAGAGCAAGGGCGAAACCCTGCTCGATACGGTCGCCAACCTGTCGGCGATGCACGCGGACATGTTCGTGGTGCGGCACGGGCAGAGCGGCGCAGCGCATTTGATCGCGCAGCATGTCGCGGCCAACGTGCATGTAATCAATGCCGGCGACGGCAGGCACGCGCACCCGACGCAGGCGCTGCTGGACATGCTGACCATCCGTCACTACAAGGAGGATTTCTCCGCGCTGCGGGTGGCAATCGTCGGGGACGTACTGCATTCGCGGGTGGCGCGCTCGCAGATTCACGCACTGACCACGCTCGGTGTGCCGGAAGTGCGGGTGATCGCGCCGCGCACCCTGCTGCCCAATCACGTGTCGGAACTCGGCGTGCATGTCTTCACCGACATGAAGAAGGGTCTCGCGGATGTCGATGTGGTCATCATGCTGCGGCTGCAGAACGAGCGCATGAGCGGCTCGCTGCTGCCGAGTGCGCAGGAGTTCTTCAAGTACTACGGCCTCACGTCGGAGAAGCTCGCTGTGGCGAAGTCGGATGCGATCGTGATGCACCCGGGCCCGATGAACCGCGGAGTCGAGATCGAATCCGGCGTCGCCGACGGCAGCCAGTCGGTGATTCTCCCGCAGGTCACCTTCGGCATCGCCGTGCGCATGGCAGTGATGAGCATCCTGGCGGGCAAGCCCTGAGTGATCATGCTGTCAGCCATCCGGAACGAAATGATGAACCACCAAGGCACCAAGGCACCAAGAACTGCGATCTCCGAAAGGGACTTCTTGGTGTCTTGGTGCCTTGGTGGCGAGATTTGCAGTTCGATCCGAGTCTGGTTCCCGGCGCGCGTCTCATGAACATCCACATCAAGAACGGCCGGGTGATCGATCCTTCCAGCGGAATGGACCGCGTGCAGGACGTGTTCGTCGCCGATGGCAAGATCGCGGCGCTCGGCGCTGCGCCGGCGGGGTTCAGGGCGGCGAAGACGGTGGATGCCACCGGGAAGGTGGTGTGCCCGGGGCTGGTGGACCTTTCGGTGCGGCTGCGCGAACCGGGCTTCGAGTACCGTGCCACGCTGGAAAGCGAAACTGCGGCGGCGGTTGCAGGCGGCGTGACCAGCCTGGCCTGCCCGCCGGACACTGATCCACCGCTGGACGAGCCGGGCCTGGTGGAAATGCTGAAGCACCGGGCGCGCAGCCTGAACCAGGCGCGCGTATATCCGATCGGCGCGCTGACGCAAGGCTTGAAGGGCGAGCGGCTGACGGAAATGGCGGAACTTTCCGATGCCGGGTGCGTGGCGTTCTCGCAGGCGGATGCAGCGCTGGTTGATTCGCAGGTGCTGATGCGCGCCATGCAGTACGCGACGACCTTCGATTTCCCGGTCTGGCTGCGTCCGCAAGATCCATATCTCTCCCGCGGCGGCATCGCACACGACGGCCAGGTCGCGACCCGCCTGGGGTTGACCCCGATCCCTGCCGTGGCCGAGACCGTCGCCTTGTCCTCGATGCTGCTGCTCGCACGCGAAACCGGCGCCAGAGTGCACTTCTGCCGCCTGTCTACCGCCGACGCGGTCGACATGGTGCGTCAGGCGAAGATCATCGGACTGAACGTGACCTGCGATGTTTCGGTGAACCACGTGCATTTGTCGGAAATGGACATCGCCTACTTCGACTCGAACAGCCGTCTGGTGCCACCCCTGCGCAGTCTGCGCGACCGGGATGCATTGCGACAGGGACTCGCCGACGGGGCGATCGATGCAATCTGTTCGGATCACAGCCCGGTGGATGACGACGCCAAGCAACTGCCGTTCGGCGAGTCACAGGCGGGAGCGACGGGCGTCGAACTGCTGCTGCCGCTGACGTTGCAGTGGGCAAAAGAAAGCAACGTCGGTCTTGCCGCCGCGCTTGCGCGGGTCACCTCGGCCGCGGCCGCAATCCTGCGCGTCCCCGGCGGCACGGTCTCAGTGGGCACTGCAGCCGACCTGTGCGTTTTCGATGCAGACGCGAGCTGGACGGTTGAACCGCAAAGCTTGCGCAGCCAGGGCAAGAACACGCCTTTCGCCGGCCATCGGCTGAAAGGCCGGGTCTTGCAAACTCTGGTCGACGGCCACATAGTTTACGAAGCAGACCGCTGATGGGGATCGCGCGCTCAATGCATCCGCTGCGGAGAGAAACTGAAAAGCGAAACACGAAGGCACGAAGACACGAAGAAACACAAAGGAGTATTCCTGATGTAAATCACATTTTTGTGTGGCCAGGTGTGCCATTGTGTCTCGGTGCTTAACGTGTTCCTGTATCTTATCCGCGCCCTCTGCGTTCTCCGCGTTGAGAGCTTGTTTTTCAGAAACGATTGAATGAACCCATTACTTGATTTTTCCGGACTTCCACGCTTCGGCGATCTTCGCCCTGAACTCGTCACGCCCGCGGTCGACACGTTGCTCGACGAGGGCCGCGACATGGTTGACCGGCTGACAGCTGATAACGGCCCGCCGACATGGGAAGATTTCGTCACGCCGCTGGACGATGCGGTCGAACGGCTGCGCCGTGCATGGGGGCAGGTATCGCATCTGAATGCCGTGGCGAACAGCCCGGAACTGCGCGAGGCCTACAACGCGAATCTGCCGCGGGTCACGGAGTTCTTCGCCGGGCTTGCCCAGAACGAGGCGCTTTACCGGCGCTACAAGGCATTGCGAAATTCGCCGGAGTTCGATCGCCTGACGCCGGCGCAGCAGAAAGCCATCGACAACGAACTGCGCGATTTCCGTCTCGGCGGTGCAGAGTTGCAAGAAGAACAGAAAGCGCAATTCAAGCGCAATGCCGAACGGCTGGCGGAGCTGTCGTCCAGGTTCAATGACAACGTGCTCGATGCCACCAATGCCTTCGAGCTGGTAGTGGAGGAGAAATCGCACCTCAAGGGCATTCCGGAAGACGTTCTGGAGGCCGCTCGCCAGACGGCTGCGGATCAGGGCAAGGCCGGCTGGAAGTTCACGTTGCACGCGCCGTCGTATCTGCCGGTCATGCAGTATGCCGAGGACCGCGACCTGCGCAGCCGCATGTATCGCGCGTTCTCCACGCGCGCATCCGAGTTCGGCCCCGAGAAACTGGATAACTCCGCGCTCATCCTGGAAATACTTCGTCTGCGCCGCGCACAGGCCCGATTGCTCGGGTTTGCAGACTATGCCGAGCTGTCGCTGCAGCCCAAGATGGCGGAGTCGCATGAACAGGTGCTTTCGTTTCTGCGTGAGCTTGCCGCGCGCGCAAAACCGTATGCGCAGCGCGACCTCGAGGAACTGCGTTCGTTCGCCCGCTCCGGGCTGGGAATGAACGAGCTGGAACACTGCGACCTTGCCTTCGTTTCGGAGAAACTTCGCCTCGACCGGTACGCGTTCTCGGACCAGGAGGTCAAGCAGTATTTCCCGGAAGATACCGTTCTGGCAGGCATGTTCCGGGTGGTGGAAGCGCTATATGCAGTGAAGATCGCGCGGGCAGAGGCGCCGCGCTGGCACGAGGACGTGCGCTTCTACGAGATCAGGGACTGCGACGGTGCAGTGCTCGGCCAGTTCTATGTCGATCTATATGCGCGCCCGAGCAAACGCGGCGGCGCGTGGATGGACGACGCGATTACGCGGCGCCGGAAGGCCGGCTCATTGCAGACGCCGGTTGCCTACCTGAACTGCAATTTTTCCAGGCCGGGCGGCGGCAAGCCGGCGCTGTTCACGCACGATGAGGTGATCACGCTGTTTCACGAGTTCGGGCACGGATTGCATCACTTGCTGACGCGGGTGGACGTGCTCGGTGTGTCGGGCATCAACGGTGTCGAATGGGATGCGGTCGAATTGCCCTCCCAGTTGATGGAAAATTTCTGCTGGGAACAGGACGTACTCTCGGGAATGACGCGCCATGTCGACAGCGGGCAGCCGCTGCCGCGCGAGCTGTTCGAGAAGATGCACGCGGCGAAGAATTTCCAGTGCGGAATGCAGACCGTGCGGCAGATCGAGTTCGCGCTGTTCGACATGCGCCTGCACAGCGATTTCGACCCGGACGGATCGCAGTCGCCGCTTGCGCTTGTCGACCAGGTCCGCAAGGAGGTCGCCGTGGTGTTTCCGCCGCAGTACAACCGCTTTCCGAACGGCTTTTCGCAC
>DATKEK010000045.1:0-26077 GCA_035512195.1 Burkholderiales bacterium | reverse complement strand
AATGGTCGCGCGGGCAGTTTTCCAGCAGAACCCCGAACTCGTCGCCGCCGAGTCGGGCCAGCGTGTCGCCCTCGCGCAAGCGGCGCTGCAAGATGGAACTGACCTGGCGCATCAACTGGTCGCCGGCGGCATGGCCGCAGGTGTCGTTCACCACCTTGAACTGGTCGAGGTCCAGATACATCAACGCGTGATGGCGCTTCAGCTGGGAGGCGCTCTTCAGCGCGAGGCTGAGACGATGCTCGAACTCGGTGCGATTGATCAGGCCGGTCAGCGCATCATGGCTCGCCTGATAGGAAAGCCGGGCCGCGTACTGCCGCTCCTCGCGTACGTCGTGCAGAATCACCACCACGCCGATGAGCTCTCCCGACCGGTCGCGAATCGGCGCCGCCGAGTGCACGATCGGAATTTCGACGCCATCGTTCCGCACCAGCAACATCGTCGGCGCCACCTCCACCGTGCGCTCGTCGCGCAGCACCATCTCGATAGGGTTCTCCGCGGATTTCCGCGTCGTCTCCTCAACCATGCGGAACACTGCCTGCAGCGGCAGTCCGCGCGCAGCCGCCGAGTTCCATCCGGTCAGCTCTTCCGCCACAGGGTTCAGGTACTCGACCCAGCCGTCGGTGTCGGTGGTGATCACGCCGTCGGCGATGGACGCGAGCGTCACCTGTGCCCGCTCCTTTTCGGCAAACAGTTCGGCTGCCGCCTGCTTGCGGTCCGTGGTATCCGTGATCGCTCCGGCCATACGCACGGCGCGACCCTGCGCGTTGCGCACCGACTGACCGCGGGTACGGAACCAGCGGTACTCGCCCTTCTTGGTCCGCAGACGCACCTCGATGTCGACCGGCGCGGAAGTCTTCAGGTTGGATTCGAATGCCGCACTGCTTGTCTCGCGGTCATCCGGATGCAGGCGGGACATGAAGGCTTCCGAGGTGCCCGGCAGTTCATTCTTCTTGTACCCGAGCAGTTCGTTGAAACGCGACGAAAAGTAGGCCTCGTCGGTCACCAGGTTCCAGTCCCAGATGCCGTCGTTACTACCGCTCACCGCAAAATTGAAGCGCTCTTCGCTGTGCTTGAGCGCTTCTTCTGCTTCCTCCCGCCGCCTGACCATGCGGTGAGACAACAGAATGCCGACCGGAACCAGCGTGCCGGCCGCGACAAGGTTGACCCACAACAGCAGGGACTTGGTTCTGCGCGAAGCCTCACCCAGCGTTCGCGTGAACTGATCGGTCAGGCGCGTGAGCCGTGTGTCAATTTCAAGGAGGCGGTCGCGAAACGTGCGCAGGACCGCGGGGTCGGCGTTCCCCGTGCCGACCAGCGCGTTCAGTTCATTCGCGGCAACCGTGAGCTCGCCGATCAGCCGGTCCCCTTCCGTCCACAGGTCGATTACCTCCGCCATGTAATCGATGCCGCGGAAACGGCGGAACAGCATGATCAGCCCGGGAACGTCGTCCGGATGATTGCGGCCTTCGATGAAGCCCTGCCACGCGACCGCGTAATCTGGATTCGGTTTCTCCAGTTCGAGCCGCGCCTTCTGGTCCCCAAGCGGCACCGATATGGCCTCGTGGTACCTGCGGAAGTCCGCCTCGGACTGGGTCTCCGCGTAGCGCAGCAGGTAAAAGATCGCCTGCTTCTGCCCTTTCGACCACAGGCTTTCGCCCTCGGAATAGGCGCGGGTCGCCATAAGGACGTTCATGCCCTGTACGGAGAGCCACACCAGCACGACGACAATCACCAGGAACGGCCAGATGATCATCAGCAACCGTCGGCTGAACGGCTGAAATCGCAGAAAGCTTTTTAACGTGGTTGCCATGCTCCCCCAAGAACGCACAGGATGCGCAGCCGGGCAGCGGATGGTGAGCCACGCCAAGTGTTATGCCTAGCGAAACATTGGCTCAGATGGGACGCCCATTCAGGCGTGTAGGAATGGCGGACCCGCTGCCCGCCATGCACAGCATACCGCCGTAAAAAAAAGAAAACTACCAAATATTAAAAGACGTTAAAGGTCGACGCTCTGGTGACTTGTAAGATTGTTGCCAGAACGTCCTGATCGGCTGTGTTCGATCACATCTAATACCCTGAAGCCTATTCGCCGTAGATCCGCGCAAGCGCGTTCAGGCAACCGCCAGCTCGGGTTGATGCCGGAACCTCTCCTCCATCTGCTTCCGCAACCTGACTGCGCCGTTCGCCTGATCGACCGCAACGTCCTGCCAGCGCACCGGCTGGCCCGCGGCGACCGGGTGCAACAGTTTCCAGCCGTGCGCCAGTCCCAGCGGCAACCCGCCGAGCTCAAGAGAATCTCCGGCCGGCATCAGCCTGCCGACCACGGTATAACCGCCTTCGCCGTCCAAGACTTCGCCGGCCTTCAGGTCGCGCTTGGCGACCGCGACCACGTCCGCGCGAAAACCGGTCGCGCAGCCGGTCGGCTCGTTACGCACGCCGACCGAAGCCACCGAAATGCCGACCTCGAGTCCGATCAGGTGCCACCTCTTATACAGGCAGGCGTAGCGGCCGGAAGGGTCGGTCCGTACGCCGTACTCGGTGAAGCAGCGGCGGATATATTCGGTATCGCCCTCGAACACCACCCACACCCCGAAGCGGATATCGTACGGAATCGGCTTGCCATCGAGTTCCAGCGAGGACACCACCTCCACCTGACCCTTGTGGTGCAGCCGGCCGCCTTCTTCGCGCGGCCGCATGACGGCCGGAATGTCATCCACGCTTGCCGGCGGATAGGCGAGCCCGCCGGGCGCGGGTGTGAGTCCGGTGGCGTTACACACCGCGGTGCTTTCGATCGCCGGCTTCGACCCATCGAGAAAGGAATTGAACATCTTCGGGTTCAGCCCGCCCGCTTCCGCCTGCTCGGGCGTCAATCCGTAGTGCCCCCACACGGTCTCCGGCGTGGACTGTGCGAAATGCGGCAGCCACTTGTGGCCACGGCCCGCCGCCACCACGCTGAAGCCGGATGCCCGGGCCCAGTCGACCAGGTCGCAGATCAGCGCCGGCTGGTCGCCATAGGCCAGGCTGTAGATCACGCCCGCTTCACGCGCACGTTGTGCCAGCAGCGGTCCGCAGAATGCATCGGCCTCGACCGTGACCATCACCACATGTTTGCCGTTCCTGAATGCGGCAAGCGCATGATCGACCGCGGCAATCGGATTGCCAGTCGCCTCCACCACGATGTCGATCGCCGGATGCGCAACCAGCACCTGCCAGTCATCGCCGACGTGCGTGAGCCCGCGTGCAAGGGCCGCATCGATCGATTCCGCGCTGCTGCGTTCCGGCGCCCAACCGACACGTTCGAGGTTCCTGCGCGCGCCGGCAGGATCGAGATCGGCAATGCCGGCCAAGTGCACGCCCGGCGTCTTCGGCACCTGCGCGAGATACATGGCGCCGAACTTGCCCGCGCCGATCAGGCCCACGCGGAGCGGCTTGCCCTGTGCCTCGCGTTCGCGCAGCTTCGCGTAAAGGTTCATCGCCAGCTCCTCATGCCGCCAGCGGCCTGAGCGCTTCCGCTGGCGTGCCGTCCTTCCACGGCAGTGGCACGTCGTAGTCCTTCAGCAGGCAATCGTCCGGCAGGCACCGGATCGGGGTGAAATCGCGATGCGCGATGTACTCCGGGCGCTTGAAGCGCCGGATATGGTTCGACACCGCGCACAAACTCAGGTACACGCTGGTGCGGTTCCACGGCGAGAGATTCGACGTGGACGCATGCACCAGACAGGAATGGAACAGGATCATCGAACCCGCCGGACCCTTCGGCGCAACAATGCCGCCGCGCTCCACCAGCTTGCGGATGGTGTCGTTGTTGACCGTCCACAACGGATAACTGGTGGTGGAGGTGTCGTGCTGGGCATCGATCACGCCGATCTCGTGGCTGCCGGGGATGAACATCAGCGGTCCGTTGAACTCGTTCACCTCGTCGAGAAAGATCGCGACATTCATCGCCATCGGCTCCGGCATCTGGTCGTCGTTCTTCCAGGTGCCGAAGTCCTGGTGCCACTGCCAGACGTCGCCGTCGAACGCCGCCTTGCCGTTGATCTTGAACTGGTGCATGTAAAGCTCTTCGCCGAAGATCTGCATTACCGGTTCGACCATGCGCGGATGGCGCGCGAGCTTCGCGAACGGCTTGCTGTACATGTGCGCAGCGAAGTTGGTGCGCACTGCATCGTTGCCTTTCTCGCGCACGTTCTCCGGGCGCTGTTGCGCATACAGCCGCGGCACCTCGTCGGTCAGCGTCCGCGTCTCTTTCTCGGTAAACAGTCCCGGAAAAAACAGGTAGCCCTCGCGGTTGAAATGCTCGATCTGCTCGTTCGTCAGTTTCATGTCTGCCTCCGGTCGCGCGTTCAGGATGCTTCGCGCATGTGTCGGTCAAGATGCATCGCGAGATTGCGGCCCGCTCCCTCGCCGTGTTTTCTGGCCAGACGTTCAGCCTTGTCGGCCTCGCCGCGCGCGATTGCTTTCAATATCGCCTCGTGCTCGTCCCACACCGAGTCGCGTACGCCGACTGTTTGCAGCACCGCACCCATTGCGCGGCGCACGTGCTGCCAGTGCCGGCCAGCGCTTTCGGCGATCAGCGGATTGCCGGATGCGGCGTAGATGAGATTGTGAAACCGCGCGTCCGCGTCGATCATCGCGCCGATGCGATTGCCGGTCGCAGCTTTGCGGCCTTCGACGATCACCGACGAATCGATTGCGGCCTTCGACAACGCGGCCAGGCGCGCGGCCAGCGCGTCCAGCACCGCGCGTACCTCATAAACCTGCCGGATCAGCCCGGCGTCCAGCGGGGCGACCATCAACCCCCGCCGCCCGGAATCGATCAGGAATCCGTCCTTTCGCAGCAGTCGCAAAGCCTGCAATACCGGCTGGCGCGAAACGTCCAGCGATGCCGCCAATTCCTCCTGCGTAAGCCGGGCACCTGGCGCAAGTTCGCCGTCGCAGACCGCATGCAGCAGGCGCTGATACACCTGCTCGGTGAGGTCCGGGGAGAATTCGATGCGCCGGATGGAAGTCATGCATGTACGCAATTCAGAATACCGTATACAGAGTACGGTTTTTATAGACGGTGTCAAGGCTGCGTCCGGCGCGGATGATCACTCCGCAATCCGGGTTAGGGTGTTCCGAGTTGAAACGCCGTGGAATTTTCGGTTAGGGTTGCGCACCATGCGCCGTTTCTCGTTTGTGCAAATTGTCCTGCTGCTGCTCGGCACGGCGCTGATCGCCACCTCTTTTTTCCTGAATCAGCTTTCGTTGCTGTGGCAGTTGATGCCCGGAACCGAGGTGGTGAACTGGAATCGGCTGCAGATCCTCCCGGGCGAGGGCCAGCAGGTGGCGGCGATCGATGCAGACTACCTGGTGCTGACCAGTGCGCATGCGCCGGGTGCGCGCCTCACGCTGTTCGTTCGGCCGGAAGACGGGCGCACGCCGGAAGCACTGGTCAAAAGCCTGTGCCGCAGGGATGCGTGCACTCACTCAGCATCGCTCCCCGATGGATCGAACACTGACGTCGATCGCGCGGTTGCCACTTATCGCCTGGCGGGCGCGCCGCTTGCGCTGATCCTGATGCGGCCGGGCGCAAGTCAGTTCTGGATCGAGTACAAGGGCTCACCATTGCATTACGCGGAATTCCGCAACGTGATCGATTCCGTGTCGGACCAGCTGAAAGCCGCCCCGGTACTGGAGGAAGCCCAGGATCTGCGTGCGGCGCCGTCAGCCTGATCGCCTGTCGTCGGCCCGGCGGCAAACCGCCGAACACGGTAATTCACAGAACATTCGCGCTTAAGGGCTGCCCTGATGCGGGTTGGGGTTTCCCCCGATACCCGGTCTGCAGACAAATCTGTACATTGGTTGCAACCCTCTGCAACCCGCTCCAGGAGGGGCCACCCTATGCAAACCCTTGCCCTAATACCGACCAGCGCCGAGCGCCCCAACATGCTGCAATCCGGCAGCTGGCTGGACGTCAGCCCCGAGGCGACACAGGCCGGGCTGAGCGGACAGCTGCTGCTGTGCCCCGCCGTCTGGCTGATCTGCGTGTACATCTCGGAAAGTAAAGCAGACCGGATCGACTCGTGGCACGAGAAGCTCAGACTGCAGAAACTGCTGCGCGCCACATCCGCCGCATGGCAGGCGAAACTGCGCGTCGCCGGCAAACGCAGGCGCAGCTGCGTTTTCTCCTTCGAGCCGATCGCGCATACCCCTTCACGGCGAACTGCAGGCACACCACCCGTGCTCGGCGTCAGGCTGGAACTCACCACGCGCGGCAACGACGAAGGCAACTGGATCACCACCATCACGCTCGCTGCCTGAATCCGCTCGCCTGGCGATGCACATCGCGCCACAGGGGGACACTCGATCCTCCGCACGCGGGCGGGTATGCTGTAACGCACTTCATGCCGATGGAGAACCCGATCGCGATGCCTTTCTTCCGCAAGACACCGGTTTCATTCATCAGCAGCGGCGCGCTTTGCGCAGCGGATCTGCACCTTCCGGACACACAGGAACCGCCGCCGGTAATCGTCATGGCGCATGGATTCGGCGCCGAGCGCACCTTCCGGCTGCCCGCATATGCCGAGCGTTTTGCCACTTCCGGCATCGCAGTACTTCTGTTCGACTATCGCGGTTTCGGCGGTAGCGCGGGCGTGCCGCGACAGCTGGTCGATCCGTGGAGGCACGTGCAGGACTGGCAGGCCGCGGTCGCACACGTCCGCACGATGCCGGAAGTCGACGGTGCGCGCATCGGCCTGTTCGGCAGTTCCTACAGCGGCGGGCATGTGATCGTGGTTGCCGCGCGCGATCCGCGGATTCGCGCGATCGTGTCGCAGGTGCCCTATGTCGATCCCTTCACCACGATGTGGTTGCTCGGTCCGCTGTTTTCGCTGCACGCGATTCCACACGGCTTGCTGGACGCGGCTAAGGCGCTGCTCGGGCTGCCGCCGCATTACGTGCCGGTAGTCTCCGAGCGAGGCGGATTGGCGATGCTGCCGACACCGGACGCGTACGCCGGCGTGATGCGGATCAGGCCGGCCGAGTCGAAGTGGGAGAACAAGTGCTGCGCGCGCATCGCGCTCAAGTTTTCCTTTTACCGTCCAGCGTCGTCCGCGAAGCACGTGCGCTGTCCCGCGCTTCTGATGCTGGCGGAACGCGACCTGCTGATCTCCCCGCGTGCGGTGGCCCGCGTCGCGGCGCGCATGCCAAGCGCAGAACTGGTGCACTTCGACTGCGGACATTTCGACATTTATCACGATGCCGTCTTCGAACAGGCGGTGTCCAGGCAGACCGCCTTCTTCTGCACGCACCTCGCCGGCGCGGTTTCTTAAACCAGGCTGAACACGCGCCGTCGCCGGGGCGCGACACCCCCGCTTCCGGGTCAACCGCTGTCAACCGCCCGTCAGCCCGGTCGTTTTTGGACTCGTGTGCATGGCCCATCAGTGGAGGTCAATCATGAAAAGCAGAACCGCTGTACCAGTCATCGCCGCGATCCTGTCTGCGCCGGCATTTGCGTATGACCGTGTCGATACGGCCCCTGTGGTATCGACGATTCCGATCTACGAAAGAATCAGCGAGCCGCAACAGCAGTGCTGGACCGAATCGGTTACCGTGTACCAGGCGCCGCAACGCTCGGCCGCGGGCGGAATCATCGGCGGGATCGCGGGCGGCATCATCGGTGCACAGGTCGGCAGTGGCAGCGGCCGGGTTGTCGCAGCAGCCACCGGCGCGGTGATCGGCGCCATCGTCGGCGACCGCATGGACAACCGCTATACCTATGCCGCGCCGGTCAACCGACCGGTCGAGCGCTGCCATGTGACCGAGTCGGTGCGCACCGTGGTCACCGGCTACCAGGTCACCTATCACTACGCCGGGCGCAACTCCGTGGTCATCCTGCCGTACGACCCGGGTCCGCGGGTGCAGATCGGCGTGCAGATCCTGAACGCGCAACCGTTGGCGCATCAAATTGCAAGGCCGCTGCCGCCCGGACTCGCCAAGCAAGCGCACAAGCCGCGCAAACGCCACCCTGTCTGGTACTAGGTATTCCCACCACCCCTGTCGGATCCTTCCGACACTTCCCTGCGGGCGCCTTCGGGCGCCCGTTTTTTTGCGCGCGGCGCGCGTATCCCCGGTGAACCGAGCCGGTAGAATCGCTTCGAACCCGGACCGATAGAATCCCGATGACCGCAATCAACATGCTGAATCCCGCTCCAACAACGGTTTACCTGAAGGACTACTCGCCCCCTGCGTTCCTGATCCGCAGCATCGATTTGGATGTCGACCTGCAGGATGACCATGCGCGGGTGCGGGCACGCCTCGCGGTCGAGCGCAATCCCGATGTGCAGGATCGACGCGCCCCCCTCGTGCTGGACGGCGAGGATCTGCAACTCGAATCGATCTGTCTGGACGGGCGGGTATTGGGCCGCGATGAATACATCCTGACCGCGGAGCAACTGACGCTGCCGCAGGTGCCGGATGCGTTCACACTCGCAACGGACGTGCGCATCCGCCCGCAGCAGAACACCCAGCTCATGGGTCTGTACGCTTCGCGCGATGGCTATTTCACCCAGTGCGAGGCGCAGGGCTTCAGGCGCATTACCTTCTTCATCGACCGCCCCGACGTCATGGCCCGCTACAGCACGACCATCCACGCCGGCAAGGCGCTCTGCCCGGTGCTGCTGTCGAACGGCAACCCGGTAGCGCGCGGCGACGAGCCCGGCGACAGGCACTGGGTGAAATGGGAGGATCCGTTTCCCAAACCCTCGTACCTGTTCGCCATGGTGGCGGCGACACTGGATCGCCTGGACGAGAGCTTCACCACCCGCTCCGGCCGCGAGGTCACGCTGTCGATCCTGGTCGAGCCCGGCAAATTGGACCAGTGCAGCTTCGCCATGCAGGCGCTGAAGAAAGCCATGAAGTGGGACGAGGACGTGTTCGGCCTCGAACTCGATCTCGACCACTACATGATCGTTGCGGTCGGCGACTTCAACATGGGCGCGATGGAGAACAAGGGGCTGAACATCTTCAATACCAAGTACGTGCTCGCCCGCCCGGACATTTCCACCGACAACGATTTCATGTTCCTCGACCGCGTGGTCGCGCACGAGTACTTCCACAACTGGACCGGGAACCGCGTTACCTGCCGCGACTGGTTCCAGCTCTCGCTGAAAGAAGGCCTTACCGTGTTCCGCGACCAGGAGTACGGCGCCGACATGTACTCGCGCCCGGTGCAGCGCATCCAGGAAGTACGCGCGCTACGCGCCGCCCAGTTCCCGGAGGACGCGGGACCGATGGCGCATCCGGTACGCCCGCAGTCCTACATGGAGATCAGCAACTTCTACACGGCGACCGTGTACGAGAAAGGCGCGGAGGTGGTGCGCATGATCCACACCCTGCTCGGTGCGGACAGCTTCCGCAAGGGCATGGATCTGTACTTCCAGCGCTATGACGGCCAGGCGGTGACCACCGAGCATTTCGTGCAGGCGATGCAGGATGCCTCCGGCATCGACCTCGCGCAGTTCAGGCGCTGGTACGACCAGGCCGGCACGCCGGTCCTGCAGGTGACCGACGAGTTCGACAAAGCCCGCAAGCGCTACACGCTCACCGTGCGCCAGGCCTGCCCGCCGACGCCCGGTCATCCGGAAAAACTGCCGTTGCATGTTCCGCTGGCGCTCGGGCTGGTCGGCCCCGATGGCAAGGACTTTCCGCTGCAACTCGAAGGCGAACGCAACAGCCTTCCCGGCACACGGGTGCTTTCGATCACGCAGCCAGAGCAGCGCTTCACGTTCGAGAACGTCGGCGCCAGACCGGTGCCCTCGCTGCTGCGCGAATTCTCCGCGCCGGTGATCGTCAGGTACGACTACGATCAGGCGGCGCTCACGCACCTGATGGCACACGATTCCGATCCCTTCAATCGCTGGGAAGCGGGCCAGCGGCTGGCGGGTGACCTGATCCTGAGGGCGGCGGCGGCGATTCACGCGGCGCTGCCGTTCGAGTTTCCGGACGCGTTCTTTGCCGCATTCGGCCGCGTGCTGGCAGACGCCGCGGGCGATCCGGCCTTCGCGGCCGAGGCCATATCGCTGCCCTCGGAGACCACGCTGGCCGAGCAGATGGAAGAAGTCGACCCGGATGCGCTGCACGAAGCGCGCAGCGCGCTGCGCAGACGGATCGCGGAGAAACTCAAGGGCGAGCTGCTGCTCGCCTACGAGGCCTTCGCCGTGCGCGAAGCCTACAGTCCCGACGCGCAATCTGCGGGGCAGCGGGCGCTGCGGAATTTGTGCCTTTCCTATCTGATGGAACTGGACGAAGCGGTAATGCGCACGCTGTGCATCAGGCAGTTCGACGAATCCGACAACATGACCGATGCAATTGCCGCCCTCGCCGCGCTGGCAAACACTGAATGCGTGGAACGGCAACCGGCACTCGACCGCTTCTATACGAAATGGATGAGCGAGCCGCTGGTTACGGACAAGTGGCTGGCGGTACAGGCATCGTCACGCCTGCCGGCAACGCTCGGTAACGTAAAGCAGCTGACCACACATCCCGCGTTCGACATCCGCAACCCGAACAAGGTGTACTCGCTGATCCGCACGTTCGGCGCCAACCATGTGCGCTTCCACGCGGCGGATGGCTCGGGCTACGCCTTCCTGGCCGGGCAGATACTCGCGCTGGACGGGCAGAATGCGCAGATCGCCGCGCGCATCGCCCGCTGTTTCGATCGCTGGAAGAAGTTCGACGCGATTCGCCGGCAGCATGCGCGGCAGGCACTGGAGCACATTCGCGACCATCCCGGTCTGTCGAAGGACACCACCGAAGTGGTCACGCGCGCGCTGGACTGAGCGTCACGCCTTTGCGCGAGGCTCACGGTCGATGAATCGTACGCGCAGCTTTTCGAAATGCTGCGGAAAGAGCGCGATTGCACCGCAGACCGTGGCGTACTTGATCAGCTTTCCGCAGAATAGAACCAGCAGGGCAAGGCCGCTCGGCGGACCGCCGACCGACACGAGAATCAGCGCCTGGGTCTGCGGCAGAGGCAGAACGGATACGGCGAACAATGCGATCAGGCCGTACTCCCGGGTCCACGCGATGATGCGCTGCCAGCGCCCGGATTCCGTCATTTCGGGAAAGTGCTCCTGCAACTGCTCCCATCCGATATCGTGGAATACCACGATGAGCAGCGTCGAAGCCACCGCGCCGCCAAGGCTTGCCTGCAATGCAATGCTGCGCCAGCGTTGCGGCGACAGAAACGAGGCCACCACCAGCGCGGAGCTCACCGGGATAGACATGGTCAGCGTCAGGCAGAAGGCCGCGGCGCCCGCCAGCAGCGGAAACTCGCGACGATCCGCGACGCGCCGCAGGCCGTATATCAGTTTTTCTTCCAGGTACCGGCGCAAGCTCAATAACCCGTCTGTTGATTATTCGCGCGACGCAACGCGGCCCTATCTCGATGCGTTGAATTGCATGCCGTCTGGAAATTGGGCAAGCTGCTCAGCCGGAACACACCGCAGCGCATGGTGATCCCGACACTCCATGCTCGCGGATGTTCCGATTTCTCTTTCCGGCACAAATACGTGATCTCCATGGCCAAATCGAACATTACTCTCTATCACAACCCCCGCTGCAGCAAAAGCCGCAGCGCGCTTTCGATCCTCGAGGAAAACGGCACAAGACCGGCGGTCATCGAGTACCTGAAGACACCGCCGACGAAAGCCGAACTGAAGGCGATTCTCGGCAAGCTGGGAATGAAGCCCGAGCAGCTCGTGCGCAAGGGCGAGGAAATCTACAAGCGAAAGTATGCCGGCAAGGCTCTCACGGACCAGCAGTGGATCGATGCACTGGCGGAAGATCCGATTCTGATCGAGCGGCCCATCCTCGTCGCCGGCGAACGCGCGGTGATCGGGCGGCCGCCGGAGAAAGTGCTGGAGATTCTGTAAGCGCCGGACTCAGCTTCCCGGTGTCGGCGCGTAGCCGTGTTCTTTCATATACAGGGCAAGCACCGCATCCATCGACGCGGCGTGGTTCTCGAACCATTGCGCCACGCCGAGCGCGAGCATCTTCGCCAGGTCGGCGCCGGCCTCTCCGGCCGCGAGCTTTGCGCGTACCGCCTGTGCAGTCTCAAGGACCATCTCGTGTTCGCGTTCATGGCAGTCGGCCGCGGTGAATCCTATCTCCGTCATCCAGCGGCTTTCCTGAGCGAAGTGCGCCTCGGTATGTTGCACAAAGACGTCCAGTCGGTTCAGCGCTGCAGACTCGTCCGCATCCGATAGCGCATTCAGCAAATCCACGAACTCGCGGTGCGTCCCATCCATCACGCTGTCGCCGACGACCAGCGACTCCTGCCACTCCAGCACTGCCATTACACCTCCCGGACCGGATTACAGACCGCATTCTAGATCAGCCGCGCCAGCCTACGGCACTGCACGCGCTACCACGGCATGGTCCGGTTGATGCAGATCGAGGTCGCGCCGCCCCGGCAGGATTAGCTTGGCTTCACGTTCGGCGGTTCTTGAAATAACACTGAAACCTAATCGTTCCTGGGGAGATTATATGATTGAAGACGGTTCAAGCATCACCCGCAGTTTCGTCATCCTTTGCCTGCTGCCTTTCGTCGCGCTTGCCCTCCCCCCCAGCGCCGAGGCAATGCCCAGCTTCGCGCGGCAGTACGAGATCAGCTGCGCCGCCTGCCACGACGCGTTTCCGCGGCTGAGCCAGTTCGGCGAGTCGTTTTCGGCGAGTCGTTTGCAGCGAACAACTTCCGGCTGCCGAACTGGCGCGAAGCGTCCACGATCGACACCGGGGACGATCGTCTGGTGCTGCTCAAGTTTCCCCCGTTTGCAGTGCGTACCCGGGCTTATGTACAGGCGCGCGACGGCGAGCAGATCGATCCGGCGACCGGTCCGACCGGCAATGACTCCAGCTTCGATTTCCAGGCGCCGTATCTGGTAAAGCTGCTTGCCAGCGCGCCTTTGTCCGAGCACATCACCTACTATTTCTACGGCATATTCGCCGAGAAAGGCGGAAACGGCGAGGCGCTGATCGAAGATGCGTGGTTTCGTTACGACGACATAGCCGGCAGCAAGGTCGCGGCCATGCTCGGCCAGTTCCAGGTTTCAGACCTGATGTTTCCGCGCGAAGTCCGGCTCACCTTCCAGGATTATTACGCGTACCGGGCGGCCGGCATCACCTACGACCGCGGGATACTGTTCGATCGCGGCTTCGGTCCGATCGACCTCGCACTCGGCGCAGTCAACGGTAACGGCATCACCGCGAACTACGGTATCAACAGCCCCGGTTACCGCCGGCCCGACCGCATGTTCGACAACGATTCGGCCAAAAGCGTGTTCGGACGCATCGGCGCAGGACTCGGACCGGTCAACGCAGGGCTGTTCGGCCTCGCCGGCAAGCAGAAGAGCGCCACCGGTATAGCCGGAGCGGACCCGGGGAACAGGGATACCGACAAGCGCATCCTCGGAATCGATTTTTCCGGCAGCCTCACGCCGCAGATTCATTGGTATGCACAGGGCCTGTGGAACCGCTGGAGCAATTTCCTTGATGCGGACCCGACGCGGAACTTCAACTGGTTCGGTGGGTTTGTCGGCGTCGATTACATTCCAAACGACCGTTGGGCGTTCTCGGCCCTGTACAACTACGCAGAGGCTGACGACTTCAAGGAGACCGGCACGATCTACGAAGGCATCAAGATGAACTCGGTGACTTTCGCCAGCGCGTATTACTTCATGCGCAACGTCAAGGCCGTAGCCGAAGTCAACGCGGATCTGCTCGGCAAGGACCGTGGCGACCCGCCCTTCGTCGGGCACCAGAGCAAGGAACACTACATACTGTTCGGATTCGATGCGGCGTTCTGACGATGGGCCGCGCCTGCAACACGGTCAGGACGTCCGTCACACTCAGTCGAAGAAAATCGTAAAGAATAGGTCCACCGCATCGGTCTCGCCGGTTTCGGTACGCACCGACCACCGCCGCGAGATCTGGTAACTGATGCGCAGGGTGTTGATCGCGGTGGCGAGGTTGCGCTCGTTGCTTACATAGATCCTGTCGGAAAGACGCTTGCCGACGGTAACCACGCCACCCTCGGTGCCGTCAGCGGTCGGTGCGATACTGATTTCATCCACCCCGACCGCGCGCGCGAGCTGCTGTTGCAGCGGCGCGGTTCCCAGTCCGGCGGCAATTGCCAAGGCCGAAGATTGCAGCTGCTGCGCCTCGCTGGTGTCGCCGGACTCGACCCTGCGTCCCAGCACCAGCCAAGACAGCTTTTCCGCGTCCGGCACGTCCGGATTCGATACCAGCCGCACGCGCGGATCGCGCGCGGTGCCGGTGACCTCCACTCCAGCCTCCACCTGCTGACGCGTGCGCATCGCACGAATCTCGATTCCCGGGTTGTCTACCTGGCCGACAAAATAGAAAACGCCGCGTTCGATCGACAGGGTCTGACCGTAGGCCTCGAAGGTGCCGCCGCGCGCCACATTGATCTCGCCCCTCGCATCCAACGTCGCATCTTCTCCGCTGACCAGGGCGATGTTGCCGGCGAGTCGCGCATTCAGTCCGCGCCCGGTGATGGTGAAATTCGGACCGAGGTCGAGTTTCAGATCCAGGTCGGAACGCAACACGCGCGCGCTCACCGGTTGCCGTTCCGCGCGGCCGGCGACATGCACATCGTCGCCGAGCGAGGGCGCCGTGCCGCTGCGCAACTCGACGCGCCCCTGATCGGCCGTGAGCTGGCCGCGTAACGCCATGCGCGCATCGTCCGCGCTGATCTGTCCCGCGCCGGTCACCGTGAGCCCAAAGTCCGGATGCTGCACGACGGTGAGCTGTTCTGCTTTCCACTCGAGGTCCGCGCGCTGTGCGCCGGCGCGGGACACCAGTCGCCCGCTGGCGCTAAACGACCCCTCCCCGCCCTTAATGCTGAAGCGCGTCAACGTGATGGCGTCGTCGCCGAAGCTCGCCAGCAACGTACCCTCACGGAAGAAGATGCCATTTTCAACCTGCTCGACTTTCAGTTGCTCCCCCTCGATCGTGCCCTGCAGCCGCGGTTCGGCGACCGTGCCCTCGCCCGTGACGCGCAGCGTGGCACGACCGTCGGCAACAATCGAAGGGCCTGCGAACGCTGCCAGCGGCTGTAACGATTCCAGCACCGCAGTAGCATCGACGCTGAGCGGTGCTGCGCCGGAAACGCCCCATCTCGCGCCACGACGCTCGACAAGCGTTGCGGCGCGCGCCTGCACGTCCAGCCCCTTGCCTTTGACCGCGGCACTGGCGGTCAGCCGGTTCGCGACGGCGCGTATCTCGAGCTTCGCGTCGCTCAGTTCCAGCGCAAGCGGCCGTTCCCCGGGAACCACGACATCGCCGCTCTCGCGGAACAATTCGACCGTGCCATCCACCGTATCGCCCGCACGTATGGCCCAACGCGCGCCCAATTGCAGCGAAGTCTCGATCGGCGGCGGCGAATCCATCAGCGCGAGCAGCCGGGCGAGGCGCACGCCTTCGATGGCTCCGGAGGTGGACAGCTCGCCGTCTGCATAACGCGTCTCCTCGAGCGCAATATCGGTCTGCTGGAAGTGCAGGCCGGTTGCGCCGATCAGCACGCGATCCGCGGCGAGCTCTGCCGGCGCCGGCCGGGTCAGGTTGAACGCATACGCGCCGCGGTTCTCCAGCCGCGCGACCGCGCCGGTCCAGGTCTTGCGCGAAACATCCCAGCCGCCCTCGAGCAGGCCGTCGAGATCCAGATGCTCGTGCGCTACGGCAATATGGATCGCATGCGCGGCGAGCGTGCCGTCCGCATCGGCCTGCAGGGCGTCCAGCAGAAAATCGCCGCGCGCGATGCGTTCCAGCCGCGAACGCACCTCCAGTTTAGGATCGTCTGCCTGCTCCAGCTTTGCCTGCGCGCGCCAAAGCCCGACCCTGAAGTTCTCGTACGCCAGATCGTTCGCCTCGAGTACGACATCCATCGCGGGTCGCGCCGGCTTTCCCGAAACCTTGCCGCCGGCCTTGAGACTGCCGGCAATACGCGGGTCCAGCGCCGCGAGTCGCGGGGCGTCGATGCGAAAGTCGAATGCATCGCCCGTTCGGCCGAACGCCCCCTTGATGTGCAGAGTGTTGCCGCCAAGCGTGAGCCGCGCGTCGGCATCCCGCAACCGCGCCGGCGACACGGTCAGTTTGCCGCTGCCACCGAGCGCCTGACCGCGAAACCGGCTGTTTGCGAGCGCGTACTCCATGCCGATGCGCCACTCCGGTTGCAGTTCGCCTTGCGCCTTCACCGTGCCATTAATGCTGGCCGCAGGAAAATCGCCGAAGCGGGCGGGATCGAAATTGTGCAGGCTGCCTTCGGCCGCCCATGCAAGCGTGTCGTTCAGTTCCACGCGGCCGGAAGCGCGCACTTGCGCGCCGGCAGCCTGTGCCAGCACTCGCTCGATGCGCACGCGATCGCCTTCGATCTCGGCTTCGCCCTCGAAGCGCAGATCGCCTTCGCGCAGATTCGCCACGATGCGCTGCCGTCCGGCCTCGCCGTTCATGCTGATACTGCCGGCAAGCTGCGTGGTGCGCAGCGTCGAATACAGGCCACGCAGATCGAGATCGCGCACTTCCAGTGCGAGACGGATGCGTCCGGGTTCGATGGCGACCTCTCCGGCTGCGCTGCCTGCGGCGGCAAAATCGAACGCGGCATTCTCCAGGCGCAGTCCATCCCGGCTGGCCACGAACACCGCATCGAGCGCGCGCAACGGCAACTGCTCGCGGTCGATGCTGCCGATCTCGGCGTTGCGTGCGCGCAGGGTTCCCGAAAGGCCGGTCAACGCCTGCGCGACCGCATCCACTTCCACGGTCAGCGCGGTGCGCGGCAGCCGCGCGTCGATCGCGGCGAGATCCACGCCGTCGGCTTTCGCGATCAGCCGCTTCAGTGGATCGGCATCGAACGGCTCGACTTCGGCTTGCGCTGTCAACGGCAGCGGCCCGGCGCTGCCGTCGGCCGTGACCGACAGGCGGCGCAGGTCTCCGCTCACCGCGATATCGCCCGTCACCGGCCAGGCTTCGAGGACATCGCTTTCGATGCGAACGCGCGCGTCAATCGTCGAAGGCGCCTGCGTTCCGAGCGTGGCCTCGCCCTGCAGACTGCCCCACTGGGTGACGAGCCGATGCACCGACACCCGGTGCGATTTCTCGTCGCCCGCGTAAGCCATTGCCAGGTCGCGCACGGCAAGCAGATCATCGCCTCGCTCGATCCGCACTTCGCCGATTTCCAGAGCCGCGATGCGCACCGTGACTGGCATGTGCATATCGCCCGGCGCGCTTCGCGCCGCGGCTTCCTGGGGCCGCGATGTAACCACCAGCGTTGCGACCTGCAGACGGGAAACGTCCAGGTAACGGTGCCGCAACAGCCATGGCGACCAGGCCAGCGCCACCTGCCGTGCCTCGACGCGGTAGTCGGCGTTCTCGCACACTACACGCTCCAGCCGCAACGTTTCAGTCAGCGAACCCTGCAGGCCATCGATCGCCAGGTCGCAGGGCAACCGGTCGGCGAGTTGCTCCACGCCCCAGCGCAGCATGGCCTCGCTGCGGCTGGCGACATGCAGCAGCACCGCCGCGCCTGCAATGAGCAGCGCCGCGATGACCAGCAACCAGAGCACCAATCGCTGCAGCTTCACCGGAACACGATGCCCACGCTGAAGTGCAGGCGGATCTCGTTGGTTTCCTCGCCGTGCGCGACATCGAAGCTGAGCCCGCCGATCGGACTGCTCCAGCGCAAGCCGCCGCCGTAGCCGACGGCTGCGCGGAAATCGGACCAGTTGTCCACGGCGTTGCCGGCATCGTAGAACGCAGCGATGCCCCAGTTCTCGGAAAGCCACTGCACGTACTCGATGCTTCCCACCGCCATGTATCTGCCGCCGACGGTTGCGCCGCCTTCCGCGACCCCGAGGCTTTCGAACGCGTAACCGCGCACCGTGGTATCGCCGCCGGTGCGAAACAGGTAGGCCGACGGCAGATCTTCGCGCGAAGCGGCGATCACCGAACCCGCCTCCAGACGCAGGATCAGCGTGCCGAAGGTGCTCACCGGCAACAGGTAAGTGCCCTTTGCGCGGACCCTGCCGAAGCTGCGGTCGGAGAGAAGCTGCCGCGACGCGCCGCCGACGTGCAGCCGGAACATGTAACCGTCCCTGGGGGTGAGTTGGTCGTCCAGCCCAATCCAGGTCCATGCCTGGCTGAGGAACAGCGCCTTGCGGTCGTCTTCCACCGCACCGGGCAGCTTCTGCCCCTCGAGGCGGTATTGCAGTGCAAGCTGCGATTCGCGCCGTTCCAGGATAAATGTGCGTGCACCGGTCAGGGTCCAGTCGGTGAGTTCCTCGCCCTGGATGTCCTGGTGATTGAACTGCCCCTCCAGCCCGTAAAACCAACCGCTTTGCCTGCGCGGAAAGGTCAACCCGCCTACCACCTGTTCGCTCAGCCGATCGACCTTCGCCTGCGTGTGGAAACGCCACGCGCGGTCGAGCGTGTTCTGGTCGGTGTAGCCGGCCTGAAAGCGCGGGCCGCGGTCGGTGCTGTAGCCGGCGCCGAGGTCGACCCGTCGCGCCTGGCTTTCGACCAGGTTTATGCGGATCGGCATCGCATCCGCAATTGCCGCATCGCGCACCGGGGAGACGATCGCGCTGGCGAAGTAACCGCTGCCGAGGAGCCTGCTCTGGTATTTGAGCAGCTCGTCCTCGTCATAGGGATCGCCGGCGCGGATCGGGCTGAAGTTGCGCACGATCGACAGCGCGTAACGCTGCAGTCCGGTCACCTCGATCTCGCCGAACACAAACGGCGGGCCGCTGTCGAGCTCGACCCGGAGCCGCGCCTCGCGCGCTTCCGGATCGATGTCCGCGCGGCTGTCGGTCACACGAGCGGCGGCGTAGAGCCGCCGTTGCAGGCTGCGTACCGCGCCCTGCTTGCCTTCGTTCCAGGCCGACTGGCGGAACACCGCGCCTTCTTCGATGCCCAATGCGGCACGCGCGCGCGCAACCCGCTCGTCGTGCGCCGGATCGGAGTCGATTGCGCCACGCACTCGAAATTCCACCGCAACCACGCGGGTGGGTTCGCCGGGCTCCACATCGATCCGCACTACGCGTTCGTCCGGCTCGCCTGCGAGTTCGGCTTGCACCTGCGGCGAGAAGTAACCTTCGGTAGTGAGCAGATTGCGCACCTGTTCAGGAGCGGTCCTCACGAACTGGCGCAACTGGTCCTCGGATACATCGTCGCGCCCGCTCCAGCGGACCACGTCAAGATTGGCGCGCAACAGCGCCGCAAGCCGCTCCGGCGCGGCGATCTCCACCCTGAACTTCGCTGCGTGCGCGCTGGCCAACGTCGCCAGCATCAGCAACGCGAGCAGCACCGCACGCGCAGCCCATTTATGCAGCGGCCTTGAATCGGTGGCACTCGACGCACCGGCAGCGGGCAGGAAGTCGTTTGAGGTCAGCACCAGATATGGGGGGTTGGCAACCGCTCCGGCCTGGGTCGCCCCCTCAGTCATGTGCCCCGCGAAGACGTGCCGTTCAGCGAGCATCGGAAAACGACCATTATCGGTGAGCGTGCCGGCCTCATGCGAGGCTTGCCAAAACCGCTCGGTCAGAGCGGTCAGACAGCGCTAGCTCGCACGGAGTTCGAGGCCACGCACCCTGGGTCCCATTACCCGACGAGACAACGGCCGACCATCTCCTCGTTCCAGCTCATGCCAATGCCCGGCCGCTCCGGAATCTGCGCGAAGCCGTCCTTCACCACGACCGGTTCCTGCAGCAGCGGGCTCGCCCAGTCGACGAACTCCAGCCAGTGGCAGGTCGGCGATATCGCCAGCAGGTGTAAGCTGACTTCCGGGAACAGGTGGCTCGACAGCGGCATTCCGCGTGCGTGTGCCATTCCGGTTGCGTGCAGCCAGCCGGTCACGCCGCCGATTTTCACTGCGTCTGCCATGAAGTAATCGCATGAGTCTGCCGCGAGCGCTTTCTCCATGTCGTGCGGGCCCCAGCAGTTCTCGCCGATCTGGATCGCGGTGGCCGCGTCGCGGGCGATCCTCGCGCAGCCGACGTAGTCGTCGAAGCGCACCGGCTCCTCGATCCAGTACAGGCCCTCGTGATCGAGCATCGCCGCACGCGCCTGCGCCTCCGGCACCAGCAACGACTGGTTGTAGTCCGACATCAGCGTCACGTGTTCGCCGACCGCCTTGCGGATGGCACGCACCACCGCGACGTCTTCGTTGCGCGTCGGGTAACCGAGCCGCACCTTGATCGCCCCGAACCCCGGCGCCACGAGCTCTTCCGCTTCCTTCGCCGCCTTCGCCGCGCCCATGATGCCGAGCCCGCAACTGTTGTAAGCCCGGACCGGCCGCGCCGTGCCGCCGAGCATCTTCACCAGCGGCAGATTCGCCGCCTTCGCCGCAATGTCCCAGCAGGCCATGTCGATGCCGGCGGCCGCGATCATGGTGAACCCCTGCCCGCCCATCAGCGCGAAACGCTTTGCGAGCATCTGCGACAGCGATACCGGATCGACGGGTTCGCCCTTGATCAGTTCACCGAGCGCATCGAGCAGCGCCACCACCGACCTCAGCGCGAACGGCGCGGTGAATACATAACTCGAGCCGGTGATTCCAGCGTCGGTTTCCACGTCCACCAGCACCAGCGGCGCCTTGTCGATCGCGCCGCTCGCGGTATGCAGCGGGCGATTCATCGGCACCAGCACCGGCCGCGCGCGCAGGCCCCTGATCTTCGGCGTTGTGCTCATTCGTATGCTCCCTTCCGGATATCGTAAATTCGCCGCAAGTGTATCGCAGCCCGGGCTCCCGGCCTTTTTCGAGATCCATTCAAACGAATCGAATGCGACTAACCAGTCCAGGTCGAACCAGGAACAACCGATCTGGTTGTTGCCTGACCTGGTGTCTCCGGCGGTCGATGCAGTTCGTGACGCGGTATGGTCCGTGTGGGTTTGAACGGGCTAAGCCGCCATCGGCACCGAAGGCAGCGAAGCCGATCGGGTGTCCGGCAGCGGGTGGTTGTCCGCGTCATGGTAGGTAAACACGACGGACAGCTTGGTTTCAGCGGTACGGTTCCAGCCGGCGGCGTGCAACAGCCGGCTATGGAAGAACAGTACGTCGCCGGGCGCAAGTTCGGCGCGCACCGCGCCGTCGATGAGCGCGCGATTCTCGTCGAGGTCGCTGCGGAAGAACAGCAGTTCGTCGAACTGGTCGCGGCGAAAATCACGCGTATGCGATCCGGGCACGAGCTGCAGGCAGCCGTTCTCTGCGGTTTCCTCCCCGAGCGCGAGCCACACCGAAATCAGTTCCGGCTTTGCGAAGCTCCAGTAGCGAATATCCTGGTGCCAGCCGGTGCGGCTGGAGTAGCGCGGATCCTTGGTCATGACGCAGTTGTGATGCGCCTGCGACAACAGCGGCTGCGCACCGAGCAGCCGGGACAGGCGCGAGCCGATCGCCGGTGAAAGCGCCCACGCCCGAAACAGCGCATCCCGTGCATACGCCTGCAGCAAACGGCGCACGGTGCGCCCGCCCGGACCCGCTTGCGACATCGGCGAACCGGGATAGCGCACGTCCGCTTCGTACTCGACCGGCGGCACCGCGTGGACAAGATGATCCTGCGCGAGCTTCTTCATTTCAGCGCAGTGCGTGCGGCCGGCCAGCCCGCGCACGATGACAAACCCGTCACGGCGGAAGGCCTCGACCTCGGCTGCAGAGAATTCCACTTCAGGTGTTTGGGCGAGGGCAGACATTTGCAGCGCGGAAACAGTTATGTCGTACTTTTCGTCTGTCTGGCCATGGACATCAATCCAGCACGTGCGACACCAGCCCGTCCGCCAGTTTCGGTTCGAACCAGGTCGACTTCGGCGGCATCACCTTGCCGGCGTCCGCCACCGCCATCAGGTCTTGCATGCGGGTGGCGAACAGCGAGAAGGCGCAAGCCGCCTCGCCGCTGCCCACGCGGGCTTCGAGTTCTTCCAGCCCGCGGATGCCGCCGACGAAGTCGATGCGCTTGTCACGGCGCGGATCCACGATGCCGAACACCGGCGCGAGCACGTTGTCGGCAAGCAGGCTGACATCGAGCCTTGCCACCGGGTCGTTCGCCGGGACAAATTCCGCACGCACGGCGAGCTTGTACCAGTCTCCCCCGATGTAGAGTCCGAAGGTGGCGGACTGCGCAGGCGCGATCGGCGCAATGCTTTCTTCCACCCAGAACCGCTCCTGCAGACGCTGCAGCAGCTGCGCGCGGTCCATGCCATTCAGATCGAGCACCACGCGGTTGTACGGCAGGATGTGCATCTGGTGACGCGGGAATGCGACCGCAAGGAAATAGTTATAGCTCTCGTCTCCGGTATGCCGGGCATTCGCCGCGCGCCGCGCGGCCGCGACATGCGACGCAGCCGCGGAGCGGTGATGGCCATCGGCGATGTAGAGCGCCTGCAGCGCGTCGAACTCCGTACTCAGCCGCGCCTGCGTCTCGCGGTCATCGATCCGCCAGAGCGTGTGCTGCACCCCGGTGTCGGCGGTGATTGCGGTGACCGCTTCGCCTTCCGCCGCATGGGCGAGCATGGCGTCGATTCCGGGGGCCTCCGGATAGGCGAGCAGGACCGGACCGGTCTGTGCGTTCAGCGCCTCGATCTGGCGCACCCGGTCGTCCTCCTTGTCGGGCCGGGTGAACTCGTGCCGGCGAATCCGGTTGCGATCGTATTCCGCGACCGACGCTGCCGTCACCAGACCGGTCTGCTCCAGGTCGCCCATCACCATGCGCCAGACGTAGAAACATGGCTTCTCCTCGCGCAGCAGCACGCCATTGCCCAGCATTCGTTGCAGGTTCTCCGCGGCCTTGGCATAGACGACGTCGGCGTACGGATCGGTGCCTTGCGGAAGGTCGATCTCGGGCTTGGAGATATGCAGAAAGCTCCACGGCCTGTCCGCGGCGCGCGCACGCGCTTCCACAGTGGACAGGACGTCGTAGGGAGGCGCAGCGACTTCGGCTGCATGCTGCGGCGCCGGACGCAGTCCGGCAAACGGGCGAATCAACGGCACTTCGTCACTTTCGGAAAACCCCGATTCTACCGGCAAGGCACTGCTTGCCGCTGTCATGCGGCTGGAATATGCTGAACGGGCCGAGGCGTTCGACCGAGAAGACCTAAGCGGAAGTGATCGCGACGGGGACCTCCCCCGCCATCCGCCGGCCCCACACCTCAGGCGCGGCAGCCCGCGACATGCGCTCCGAGACCCTGCCTGCCCGGAGGAAGCTGGACAGGCCGGGCCTCGAAGCGGCAGTCGCGGTCGGTTTCGTCAGAAGACCGTCAATCCGGGGAGGCATCAATGAGTACGCGTTTGGAGTTCTTGAGAGCGTTGGCTCTCGGGGCGATCGCTGCGTTTTCGGCTGCGCCCGCGGCCGTTGCCCAGGTCACGTATCAGGACCTGGTCAAGGCCGACAGCAACACTTCCGAGTGGCTGATGTACGGCCGCACTTACGACGGACAACGCCACGTCAAGCTCGGCAAGATCACGCCGAGGAATGTCAACCGCCTGCATCCGGTCTGGGTGTTTCCCACCGGCGGCGACAACCGCGGACTGCAGGCAACGCCTCTGGTACACAAGGGCGTGATCTACATGTCGGCGGACCAGTCCCGCGTGTTCGCGATCGACGCACGCACCGGGCAGGTGAAGTGGCGTTTCGATCCGGAACTGTCGAAGGACGTCGAGCGCGTCTACTGCTGCGGCTCGAACAACCGCGGCGTCGCTCTGCTCGGCAACCTCGTATATGTTGGCACCATGGACGCGCGCCTGATTGCGCTGGACAAGGACACCGGCAACGTCGTGTGGGAAGCCAAGGTCGAGGACTGGGAGCATGGTTACTCCATCACCGGCGCTCCGCTGGTGGTGAAAGACATGGTGCTCACCGGCGTGGCAGGCGGCGAGTTCGGCATCCGCGGTTTCGTCAAGGCATTCGATGCGCGCACCGGCGCACTGCGCTGGACCGCGTACACCATCCCTGGCCCCGGAGAAGCGGGCAACGAAACCTGGCCGGGTGACACCTGGAAACACGGCGGCGCACCGACCTGGACCACCGGCGCCTACGATCCGGACCTGAATCTCGTTTACTGGAATACCGGTAACGCAGCGCCATGGAATTGCCGGGTGCGCAAAGGCGACAACCAGTGGTCGGCAGCCACCATCGCGATCGACGCCAATGCCGGCACCATCAAATGGGGCTTCCAGTACACGCCGTGGGACTGTTGGGACTACGACAGCGTGAGCACGCCGGTTCTGCTCGACACCATGGTGGACGGCAAGCGCGTCAAGGCGCTGGTGCACTACGACAAGAACGGTTTCTTCTACGTGCTCGATCGCACCAGCGGCAGGTTCATCTACGGCAAGGGTCTTGTGCCCGGCATCAACTGGGCGAAGGGCCTCGACCCGGTGACCGGTCGGCCGAACGTCAATCCGGAGATGATCGCGCAATCCGGCGGGCCGGAGATCGCCCCGATCATTCCCTCGCTGGAAGGCGCGATCGACTGGCACCCGTTGTCATACGATCCCAAACTCAATTACGTGTTCTTCCTGTCCAACAACTGGGCGATGGGCTACAAGTTCTGGGAGGAAGACAAGTTCGAGCCGCCCACCAAGGGCGAGTGGTTTCTCGGCGCGGATTACCAGCAGTACCTGATCCCGGGCGAGCAGACCGGCGGCTTCGTCGCATTCGACCTCACCAACCGCAAGATCGCGTGGGAAGTGCGAGGGCCGCAGCCGTTCTGGGCCGGTGCCGTTTCGACCTCCAGCGGCCTGGTGTTCACCGGCGACATGCGTGGCTACTTCATGGCAATCGATTCGAAGAGCGGCAAGGTGCTGTGGCAGTTCCAGACCGGCTCCGGGATCATCGGCAGCCCGATCACTTATGAGCTGGACGGCGTGCAGTACGTCGCCGTGCCCTCGGGCGGCATCGGCGGCGACATGGGCTTCTATTACACGGAGCCCAAGGCCGGAAACCTGTGGGTGTTCGCGCTCGACGGCGGACCGAGAAGGGAACAACCGGACACCAACCTGGTGACCATTCCAGGATCGCTCCCGAACGTGGGCGAACCCGGCGCCACGCTGGGCGGCCGGGTGATGCCCGGCTACGGTTTCCCGGAAATGCCCGAGCGGGAGCCGATGCAGTAACGGCGATTTCGCCACAGCTGGAAACGCAACTGCGGCGGCGGGCACACGCCCGCCGCCGCGTGTCTGCAGCCGTGATCCCAAGCTAATGGATCCTCGAGCATGATCGACAGAGGAACACTGTCCAGCCTGCGCACGCTGTTGCTGGCGGCCGCCTGCGCGCTTCTCGCCAGCGCGGCCCTGGCCGGCGAAGCACCCGCTCCGGGCACGAATCCCTACCTTGGACAGAAGGAAGCGCTAATCGAAGGCGAGAAGATCTACCGCAGCCGGTGCTTCGGCTGCCACTTCCGCGCCGGCGGACGCGGACCGAACATCTTCCGCTCCAGGCTTGCCGAAGAGCAGTTCTTCAGCATCGTCAAGAACGGCGGCGGCGCCGGCATGCCGGCGTGGGGCGCATTGATGACCGACGACCAAATCTGGAAAGTCCACGCATTCGCGATGTCACGGGACAGGCTCTGAATCAGTGCCCAGTGCCCAGTGCCCAGTGCCCAGTGCCCAGAAAATTCTAGTTCTTCTCCGCGTTTCTCTGCGACCTCCGCATCCTCTGCGTTGAGCGGTTGATGTCGGCCGCAGGCCGGCGCCTTCATCCTTCCGCCTTCACACTTCATCCTTGCTGATCGCGACCAGATGCGGCGTGCGATGCGTGCGCATCCAGTGTGCGAAATCGCTCGCCGACATCGGTTGTGCGATCAGATAGCCCTGAATCTCATCGCAGCCCAGATCCTGCAGGATCGCGCGCTGCGCCTCGGTTTCGACGCCTTCCGCCACCACGCGCATGCCGAGCGTATGCGCCACGCTGATGATCGCCGCGACGATGGTGTTTCTGCCGCCGGCTTCCAGCGCCTGCGTGAACGAGCGGTCCACCTTCACGCACTGCACCGGCAGGTTGTGCAGCGAAGAAAGCGAAGAATAGCCGGTGCC
>DATKEK010000044.1:0-2232 GCA_035512195.1 Burkholderiales bacterium | reverse complement strand
GTGGTGCCGAGATCCTGCAGGCTCGGCAGCGCTGACGACTGTTCGATGCCGTTCTGGCCGCGCCAGTACTGCATGCCAAGACGGCCGTACAGCGCGAGGCCCTCCTGGAACGGCAGCGTCGCCACACCCGACACACTCCATGAGGCGCCGTAGCAAGGGCGTGACAGGTCTGTCAGCAGTGCGTCGTTACCGCAGGCAGCGGCCGGCAGCTTCAGGCTGGTCTGTGCACCTTCCAGCGCAAACAGTTCGTTGAAGCGGTAGCCGCTGTACTGCTTGTCGATCTGTGGGTCGTCCACCCGTCCGGCACGCAGTGACGGGCCGAACTTGCTGAGGGCGCCGTCGAACACCCCGGTATCCTCGGACAGACCCCAGAAGCCGGTGGCCTGTCCCTCGAACCACTCGCCGCTATCGGCGCTCGCGCACAGACTCGTCGCGCCCAGAAGCGCGACGACGAGTTGGCAGGCCGTGCGGAGAGAATTTTTCATTTATAGCCACCGTGCGCAGATTCTAGACCCGGATCGCCCGCTTTCCCAAGCGCAAATGCGCTGCACTGTGTCCAATATGCAACCCCTGTGCTAACCTCGCGCGCCGCACCTCGATCATCCGGCCACCCGATGAGCGATCCCTCCCCAGCGGAATCGATAAAGAATCAAGTCCTTGAGACTTTTCCGCCCGACCGGCGTGCCGACGGCGAGGCGCCCGAACTGGCGCAATGCCTGGGAGCGCTGCCTGCCGCCGATTCGCTCGAATCGCGCCTGGATGCACTGGTCGCACTGGTCGAGTGGACCCGCCAGGGCGAGTCTTCGCTGGTGGAAGAGGACCCTGCAGTCGGCCGCGAGCGCCTGCGCAGTGCCGCGCGCGTGCTCGAAATGGTCCCCGCCGCCCGTCGCGCGCTGCAGGACCTGTTCGGCGAGATCGTCTCGGAGACCGAGGGCGTCAGCCTGTTCGGCGAAACCGGCATTCCGAACGATCGCGGATTCCTCGCCGAGTTTGTCGATCGCCTGCTTGGGCGTCTCCTGCCGCGGCCGGCCGACGTGCATGATCTGTCCAGGCTGGTCACGCGCCTGTACCGCGCCGGTCCTGCGGTCGAGCGTTTCACTTCCATGCCGCCGGATTTTTTTCACCACCTGGTCGAACTCATTGCGCCGCCGGATCGTCCTGAAGCGTGGGCGCCGATCGGGCTGGCGTTTTCCGACGGTTTCCGCCTGCTCGCGCTACGGGTCGAGTCGCAGGGGCTGTCGAGAAAACTGCGTGCGCGCAGCCGGCCATGCGCGGTTACCGCGTCGCCTTTCTACAAGCTGAATCGGCTTTCAGATGATTTGGTGGGGGCTTGGCGCGCGGACTCGTTAGCGACGAAGTCGCCCGTTCGCGGGGAGCGCGCCGTGCCCCGTCTGTCACCGGCACGTTCCGATGGCGAAGATGTTTCGGCGGGGCGCGCGGACTCGTTAGCGACGAAGTCGCCCGTTGGCGGTGGCACGGCCGACTTCCGCGCCATCGCCGAGCGCTGGAATGCCGCCTGCGCCGCCTGCCGCGACGAGCTCGACGAGATCCACCGCAGACTGGAATCCGAAGGCGTCAGCATCGACATCGTTTACGGCATGGACGTGATCGAGCGCTGTCTGACGCGCATGGGGTTCATGGTGGCGATCATGGCCGCGCAGCCGGGCACCGAGCGCAGCGCGGCGATCCACACGCTGCTGTCCAGGCTGATCATGTTCGCCCACCAGGACCGCAGCGCGAAGCACCTGCTCGACAACAGCATGCACCTGCTCGAGCGCAAGATCGTCGAGCGCTCGGGCAAGACCGGCGAACACTATGTAGCCCGCAATCTCCGCGAATATCGCCACATCTGGCTGGCGGCCGCGGGCGGCGGCCTGCTGACCGTGCTGACTGCTGCGGTGAAGCTCAAGGTTTCCGCTGCCGGCATGCCGTTGTTCATCGAGGGGCTCGCCGCCGGGCTCAACTACGCGGTGGCGTTCCTCCTGCTGCACCACCTGGGCCTGATGCTTGCCACCAAGCAGCCCGCAATGACCGCGGCGCGGATGGCAACGCTGATGCAGACGCGCGACCGCGGCGAGCGCCTCGACAACGTCGTCGAATTCATGGTGCGCATCTGCCACTCGCAGTTCGCTGCGGCGAGCGCAAACGTGCTGATCGTGTTCATCGGCGCCTTCATGGAGTGCCTGGAAAATTCCAGTTCTTCTCCGTGTCTTCTCCGTGGTCCTCTGCGTC
>DATKEK010000043.1:0-2377 GCA_035512195.1 Burkholderiales bacterium | reverse complement strand
GGGGTGCGCCGGGTGGGTGTGACCAAGGCTGCCGGGCAGTTGCAGAGGCTCGGGCTGATCGAATACCACCGCGGCAACATCAGCATCATCGATGGAGCGGGCCTGCAGACAGCGGCCTGCTCGTGTTACCGGGTCGTCAGGGAACTGAGCGAGCCTGCGCCACATCACGCAAGGCGCACGGGTCCCGGCGCTGAAGCACATGTTGCGCGCCGATGACCATCCGTCTGCCGGACGACACACATGGTGACCGCATCCGACATCCTGAACGCACCCATCCTTGTAGTTGACGATCAGCACGCCAACGTGGAGATTCTTGAATTCATCCTGCGTGACGGCGGTTACGCTCGTGTCGACTCCACCCGCAACCCGCGCGAAGTGGGCGACCTGCATCGCAGGAACCGCTATTCGCTGATCCTGCTCGATCTTCTCATGCCGGGGATGGACGGGTTTCAGGTCATGGACACGCTGAAAGGGATCGAGCAGAGAGCACAGGGTTATCTGCCGGTACTGGTGATAACCGCGTATCCCGATCACAAGCTGCGCGCATTGCAGAGCGGGGCCAGGGATTTCATCAGCAAGCCGTTCGATGTCTACGAAGTGCTGATGCGCGTTCGCAATCTGCTGGAAGTGCGGCTGTTGCACGAATCCGAGCGCAACAACAACCGGATGCTCGAGGCGCTGGCGCTGCACGACCCGTTGACGGGGCTGGCGAACCGGCGCCTGCTGGGGGACAGAATCCTGACGGCACTGGCGCAGGTGCGCAGAAGCAAAGGCTGCATGGCGGTGATGTATCTGGATCTGGACGGATTCAAGCAGGTCAACGACACGCTTGGACACGGCGCCGGGGACATGCTGCTGAAAATAATCGCCGCACGCCTGAAACAGACGGTGCGCGAAGAAGATACGGTGTCTCGCCTGGGCGGCGACGAGTTCGTCATCGCGCTGCCGCACATTCGCAGTGCCGGTGACGCGGCGCGCATGGCGAGGAAGATCATCGATGCCGTGTCGCAGCCCTGCGAAATCGAGGGCAAGACGGTCAGCACCACCGCCAGCGTCGGCGTCGGCATCTATCCGGCGCACGGCGAGGACGTGGAAACGCTGATGCAGTCGGCGGACCGGGCGCTGTATGCGGCTAAACGCGCCGGCAAGAACGGCTATCGGGTCGGCGGGGTCGGCGATGTCCGCAGAATCGCCGCGGCGTAACGAGCGGACGCCGGCAAGGCGCGAGGCGCAGCCTGCCCGTATCACGCTTCGCGACACCGAATCCGGGACGGTTTTCGCCCCCGGCGTTCGAATCCGGGTCAGCGCTGCAGCACCCAGTATACGGTTTCCAGGAGCTGGTCCACGTCGACCGGCATGCTGATCGTCGCGTCGGCCCCGATGAGGATCGCGGCGGGCAGGTAGTCCAGTTTTCTGCCGGACTGGCTGCCGGCAGACATCACGATCACCCGGATGTGCGGATAGCGTGTATTGCACTCGCGCAATGTCTCGATTCCGTCCAGTCCCGGCATGAACACATCGGTGATCAGCAGGTCGGTCCCCTGCACGGCCAGCAGATCGAGCGCCTGCGCGCCGCCGCTCGCGGTTTTCACTTCGTAGCCGGTGTCTTCCAGCGCGGCCTGCATGAACGACAAAGTGTCGCGGTTGTCGTCGGCGACCAGAATGCGCTTCGGCGTCCGTGATGCCGGATGGCCGGTTGAAAAGACGCGCGCATCGGTGCTCCAGTTGATCTGGTGTTTCTCGGGAGGGCGACTCATGTCAGCCCCCGGCCCCCACGCCTGCCATTGCAGCAGCGCCGGAATCCAGCCTTGCGTGGAGCGCAGCGTCCACCGCGGCAACGATCGTCGCCTCGTCGAACGGCTTGTCGATATGGCCGTGGAATCCGGCCTCGCGCGTGCGTTGCCGGTCGGCAGCGCTGGTCAGCGCGCTTACCGCCACCACCGGCAGATGCATTGCAGGGCCCGGGCCATGCAGTTCGCGGATGAAGGCGAACCCGTCCATCTCCGGCATGCGCAGATCGCACAGCACCAGGTCGGGCAGCGAATGCCGGACCATGTCCAGGGCTTCGCGGCCGCCGCTCGCGACCGCGACCCTGGCGCCGACCTGCTGTAGCAGGATACGCAATGTTTCGCGGGCATCGTCGACATCGTCGACCACCAGCAGCGAAACGCCGGCCAATGGGACAGGGGCGGTGTTTGCCGTGTCCGCCACCGTGCCCGTGTCCAGCGGCGCAGCGGCGAGCGGGAAGCGCACCACCACTTCGGTTCCGCGGCCGTTGCCCGCGCTGGCGACGCTTATCGTTCCATGGTGAAGTTCGGTGATCTTCTTCACCAGGGCAAGGCCGATGCCCAGGCCCTCGTACTCGCGCCGGATGCCA
>DATKEK010000042.1:0-3338 GCA_035512195.1 Burkholderiales bacterium | reverse complement strand
CAGCACCCGGAAGTTTCCGCAGGGGGTGCGGACCGGGCGCAAGCCGCTCAGTAAGCGCTCGCTGGCGTTGGCACCGCGCAGGCGCGGTAGGGCGGCGGCGTGCGCGGGCTCGAACTCTGCCCGGAAGATTCGGCGCCGGCCCCGGTCGCCTGACGATCTCCCGACGGCTTTCGCCAGCGGATCATCGATCGAGCTGAAGCGGGGCCCCGGTCATTTTGCGCCCGTCGCATCGCTGGTGTAGGCTGCGGCGCCTGCACCCAATGCGAGTTCCCTCCCTATGAGTCAGAAAAAAACGCCGCAACAGTTGCGCAGCCAGCGCTGGTTCAGCACCCAGGATCTGCGCGGCTTCGGTCACCGCTCCCGTGCATTGCAACTCGGACTGACGCGGGAGGATTACCAGGGCAAACCGGTGATCGCGATCGTCAACACCTGGAGCGAAATCAACCACTGCCACTCGCATCTGCGCGAACGCGCCGAGGACGTCAAACGCGGCGTCTTACAGGCCGGCGGCGTGCCGATCGAGATGCCGGCGATCTCGCTGGCAGAAGTGTTCCAGAAGCCGACCACCATGCTGTATCGCAATCTGCTGGCGATGGAGACCGAAGACTTGCTGCGCTCCTATCCGGTGGACGGCTGCGTCCTGATGGGCGGCTGCGACAAGACCACGCCCGGCCTGCTGATGGGCGCGATCAGCATGAACCTGCCGGCGATCTATTTGCCCGCCGGCGCGATGCTGCGCGGCAACTGGCAGGGCAAGACCCTGGGTTCCGGTTCGGACGCATGGAAGTACTGGGACGAACTGCGCGCGGGAAACATCACGCAGCGAGACTGGAGCGAGATCGAGGAAGGCATTTCACGTTCCGCCGGCACCTGCATGACCATGGGCACCGCATCGACCATGACCAGCGTCGCCGAGGCGCTCGGCTTCAGCCTGCCGAACGCGTCGTCTATTCCTGCACCGGATTCCAACCACCGGCGCATGGCAGCCTACAGCGGCCGGCGCATCGTCGACATGGTGTGGGAAGACCTGACGCCGCGCCGGATGCTTACGGAAGCATCGTTCGACACCGCAATCAAGGTGCTGATCGCGCTCGGCGGCTCCACCAACGGCTTGATCCATGTGATCGCGCTCGCCGGGCGTGCTGGAATCCAGATTCCGCTGGAGCGCTTCGAGGAGATCGGCCGCCGCACGCCTTACCTCGTCAACATGCGCCCGTCGGGGAAGTACCTGATGGAGGATTTCTATTACGCCGGCGGCCTGAACGCGATGCTCGAGGGCATGCGCAAACTGCTCGATGCGGACGCGCTGACCTGCACCGGCAAGCCCCTTGGCGAAAACATCGCGGGCGCGAAGATCCACAACGAAGACGTGATCCGCACGCCCGCCAATCCGATGCAGCCCGAAGGCGGACTGATCGTCTTGCGCGGCAACCTCGCGCCCGACGGCGCAGTGATCAAGTCGACGGCCGCCGATCCGAAGCTGCTGAAGCACGCAGGCCGTGCGATGGTGTTCGACGACTACAACGACATGGCCGCACGCATCGACAGCCCGGACCTGGCCGTGGATGCAGACTCGGTGCTGATCCTGCGCAACGCCGGCCCGCTCGGCGGCCCCGGAATGCCGGAGTGGGGCATGCTGCCGATCCCGAAGAAGCTGCTGAAGCAGGGCGTGCGCGACATGGTGCGCATTTCCGACGCACGCATGAGCGGCACCAGCTACGGCACCTGCGTGCTGCACGTCGCGCCCGAATCCTGGATCGGCGGACCGCTGGCGCTGGTGAAGACCGGCGATATCGTCGAACTCGACGTGCCGGGACGGAAGCTGAACCTGAAAATCAGCGACGAGGAGATGGCGAAGCGTCGCGCGGCGTGGAAACCCAATCCGCCGCGTTTCGAACGCGGTTACGGCAAGCTGTTCTCGGCACACATCAAGCAAGCCAACTTCGGCTGCGATTTCGATTTCCTCGAGGGCACCCAGCCGACGGCGGAACCGGAGATTCATTGAGCCCGGAAAGGACCGGACAGGAAGCCCTTGTTGCGCTTTACCGGCACAAGTAACGGTCGACTCAATCCGGAAGAAAGGTGAATGCCATGATGACTGCCGTTATGACCGACGCGGCTCGCGAGCTGTATTCGCGCGCCACCACGGCGAGCCTGACCGCACAATTGATCAAGCGCGGACTGCGCACTCGCGCAATCTCGAACATCGCTCCGGTCAACCCCAATACGCCGCGCGCATTCGGTCCCGCCTACACGCTGCGATACATTCCGATGCGCGAGGATCTGGCGACCGGCGCGGCAATGGCGGACCCGAACAATCCACAGCGCAAGGCAATCGAGGCGGTCCCGGCCGGGCATGTGCTCGTTGTCGATACTTACGGCGGGATGGATGTCAGCGGTACCTTCGGCGACATCCTAGTTGCCCGCCTGAGGGTGCGCGGCGTTGCCGGCATTGTCTCCGACGGGCCGATGCGCGATATCGCGGAACTCAGGAAAATGGACTTCCCGGTGTTTGCGCGCGGAAACGCCGCGCCGCCGAGCTACGCGAGCATGCTTGCCGCGGACGCCCAGGTTCCGATCGGCTGCGGCGGTGTCGCGGTCTTCCCGGGAGACATCGTCAGTGCCGATCCCGACGGCGTCGTCATACTGCCCGCAGCGATTGCGGAGGAAATTGCCCGGGACGCGGTAGAACAGGACCGGCTCGAAGCCTATGTGCGCCAGCGCGTCGAAAGCGGCGACAGTATCGTCGGGGTCTATCCGCCCAACGAGGAGACAAAGGCGGCGTATCAGGCCTGGCTCGCCAAACGGTGAGGCTTGTTCGTCGTAGACGTATAGAGTATGGAGTCGGACACGATATATCTGGCGATTGTTCAGCGCGGAAACGGTGCTCAAGGGATTGGCCGGCGGTACCGACGGTTACATCGCCTAGCCCTTCGAAGTCGAAACTCTGATCAGGGCGGTGAAGACGGTGCTGGGTCTTGACGGCAAGCGGGACGGGGGTTGAGTCTGGACTTTGGCGGCCAGTGGGAAGGGAATGCTATGTTGCAAGACCTGACCCCGGTGACTCTTTGATCCCGTGTTTTCCGGCGTGTTTTCCGGATGTTGAATCGACCGGGAAATTCGGGATGCGGTGCCTATGTAGAGGCGTAGTCAAGGACGCTTTCGAGGATCGCCGCAGCGATGTTATCTTCGTCCGGTGTCGTGTCAAAGAGCCCGGCATGGAAATCCGGAGGGCATTCATGTGTGACGCGCAACCACCTCGCGTCCGTGCTTCGCCGATTCACAATTGATCGGGTATTTCCGACATGCAGAATGGCAAACTTGCCGCTCTTTGCCAG
>DATKEK010000041.1:0-6391 GCA_035512195.1 Burkholderiales bacterium | reverse complement strand
CTCTTCTAACGACTGAGTCCTCCGATCGGTGCGCGCACTGCGCCGCCGCCACCTTGGCGCCGGCCTTGCGGAGTTCCGGCCGGCGGTTGCGTGCGGACCCGTTCGGCCCGTTGTAGCGGTTGCCCGGTTTGTTGCGGTGTTCGCCGTGGCGTGGCAGCAGAGGGTGCGGGCGTCACGCGCTGCGAAGGCGCCGCCGTTGTCGGGGCAGCTGGCACGGCCTGCTGCGGCATCTGCGGGCGTTGCGCGCGGTTGCGTTCCCTCGTTTGCGGCAGCGCCTCCGTTGGCGATTGCCTGCGGGCCGGGGCGGTTTGTTGCGGCGGCCGGGCGTCCAGCGACGGCGTCGGCTGCGCGCGCGCGGACACTGCCGGCAGCGCTTCCCGGCGCCTATCCGATGTGCCCGGCCCGGTTCGCTGGATTCTTGTCGCATCATCGCGCCGATTCGAACGCGCCTGTGGCGCGGTCGACGGCCGGGGTGTCGTCAGCGCTTGCTCTGGCAAAGCCCGCTGTTGCCGTGTATGCGGCTCGGTGCGCTGCACCCTGTCCGCCTGGTGACGGCGCGCCGCGCTGCCCGGCTGTACGCGCGACGTGGAGGAGTCCGCCCGTGCACGCGGGCTCGTGCTCTGAATCTGCGGCAGGTTCGCGCGTTCGCGCGCGCGGTTACCGGCGCCGCGCGGCCTCGGGTCGCCGGAACCGGAGAACTGGTGCACGCTTCCGTCACTGAAGCGGATGCTTCCGGTGCCGGGCCTGGCGTGCGTGAGCGGCGCCGATGCACGTTTCGGCCGATGCAGTTGCGAGCCTTTCCAGGCGACCGTTCCCGGGCTCCAGCGCTGGTAGATGTTGGTGATGTTTACGCTGTTGATTACTGTCAGGCTGCGCGGTGCGCCGATCACCACCCTGCGCGAATACGCGAACGGGACATGCCACGGCCCCCACCACGGGCGATAGTGGGGCGCGTAGCTCCAGTACACCGGCGTCCATGACCACCAGGGATTCCACCAGCTGTAGATCACGGTGAATCCATGTCCCCAAGTGACCGGAGCGCCATACCACACGCTGCCGATCCAGGGCCGATAGGCCCAGCCGGTTCCGTATACCACCACGTTTGAATCGGCGACATACGAGCCGACATAGCCCGGTGTGTAGCCGACATAAACTGTGTCCGGCGTGTCGCCATAGATGCGCACGTAAGTGACGTAGTGCAGCGGCGAGCTGCGCGGAATCGCGTAAATCTCCGGCGGGATAAGGGTGGCCACGGTCCACGCGCCGTACGGCGAACCGGCGACGAACCAGACGCCATTGTCCAGCGCGAAGAAGGCGTTTTCGCTCGCACGGATGACCGGAGTGGGGGAGTTGACCGCATACTGCAGCGCGGTGCCTTCTATCGGCCTGAACGATGCCGGACCGTCATACGGCACCTCCAGGCTGGCGGTCGCGCGATCGATGCCGGCGACTTCCGGAACGGCGTTTGCGATCACGGCTTCGCGCGCCTCCGGCGTGCCCGCTACCGCGGCGCGAGTGCCGGCCAGCGGATGGTCGCCCGGAATCATTGCGAAATCGGCCGGCAGTTGCGTGGCCGGCACGTGAGTCCAGCCCGGCAGATCGAGTCGGGGGGAACGGAACCAGCGACCGGAAATCAGCGCGTAGTGCTGCTGGCTTTCCAGGTCAAACAAGATGATCTGCGGCGAATTGATGACATACAGCAGCCGCGTGTCGGCGACGGGCGAGTACTCCGGCGCGCCATCGGTCTGCAGCAGTTCCGCCGGAGTCGTACTGACATAGATCGCGGGCACGTCGCCGGAACCGAGCAATTCCTCGTCCTCCAGCAGATCCACCTGGTTCTGCTGCGCTATCAGTTCTTTTGCCTGTTCCAGCTCTGGAGATATGCGGGCCGCGGGCGTCCAGGGCCCTTCCAGATTGCGCGCATTCATCCAGTTGCCGGATGCATACAGGAAATGCTGTTGCGTCGACCTGTCGAGCAGGATCAGCGCTCGCGTGTTGATCACTCGCATCAGCGCTGTATCGGGCACTTCGCGCAGCACTGGCGTGCCGTCCACCGGAATCAGGATCGCGGGGCGCTGCGTATGGATGATGTGCGGCGCGTCATGCCTGAGTGCTTGCGCATTCGCCTGCCGCGCGGCACGGTCGATTGCGATATCGGATTGCAGCCGTTCCTGCGCGACCTGCCATGACTGCGCGCCCAACTGCCGCTGCAGCAGGGCGGCATAGTCCGTCGCGCGCTTACTCGAAGCCGGGAACTCGGCGTCGTCTATGGTGATGCCGCCGATCGTGACCATGCCGCTTGCGGCATCGACCGCGGTGCGGGCGGACAGGGTCAGCATGCCGAAACCCGGCTGTTCGGAGTCCTGCGCCTGCACGGACACCGCCGCCCGGCCCTGCAGCCGGTTGCCTTCCCAGGAGTAAAACTGTGGGGGATAGACGACGAAACTGTTATCCGTGCCCGAAACCTGCATCGGCCATGGCGTGGAGTGTGTTCCCGCTTCGATTTCGCCGGCGCGCTCGACGCCGGACACGCCTGCAGGCAGCAGGCAGGTCGCGACCGCGACCAGGAATCCGGAAAACTTTTGCATGTGCCGCCCTCCAGTCTGGCGATCTGCGTCATTCGCGTCAGCAACGAGGAAAACCGTTATCGGCCGCTTGCATGGAGCAGATCAATGTGCAGTCAACGCGCCCGCACCCGGCGGGTTGACCTGGCGGACCGCGGCGCGGAACTGCCGCGAGCCCGTCCGGGTCCACGCGGGGCGATGCGAGGTTCCAAGGCGCGCGGGATTCGCGTATCTTTTCCACAACCAGCGAGGAGACAGGCAATGAGCAGATTGAAACAGCTGGAGCGCTTCGGCCAGTCGGTGTGGCTCGATTTCATCCGCAGGAGCCTGCTGACGAGCGGAGGGCTGAAGAGGCTGGTGGAGGAAGACGGCGTAAAAGGCGTGACTTCCAACCCGGCGATATTCGAGAAGGCAATCGGCGGCGGCGATGAATACCGTGCGCCGCTCGCCGCGGTGGCCCGTGTCGGAGACGACGATGCGGAACGGCTCTACGAGAAACTCGCGATCGAGGATATCCGCACGGCCGCGGAGCAGATGGCGGCGGTTTTCGAGGCCAGCGGCGGACGCGACGGCTTCGTGAGCCTGGAAGTGTCGCCGCGACTTGCGCACGACACGGAGCGCACTGTCACCGAGGCGCATCGCCTGTGGAGCGCGGTTTCGCGGCCAAACCTGATGATCAAGGTGCCCGCCACGCCCGAGGGGCTTCCGGCAATCGAGCGCCTGATCGCCGACGGCATCAATGTGAACGTCACGCTGCTGTTTTCGGTCGAGGTGTACGCGCAGGTCGCCGAGGCCTATATAAGAGGCCTGGAGCATCGCCTTACCGCCGGCAAGCCGATCAAGACCGTGGCCAGCGTTGCCAGCTTCTTCGTCAGCCGCATCGATACCGAAGTGGACGGGCAGCTCGACATGATGGCCGCGGCCGCCAGCACCGCCCTCGAGCGGGATCATCTGTTGACGCTGCGTGGCAAGGCCGCGATCGCGAACGCAAAAATGGCGTACCAGCGGTTCAAGCGGATTTCCGGAGACGGACGCTGGAAAAGCCTGGCGAGCCACGGCGCGCATGTGCAGCGGCTGCTGTGGGGAAGCACCGGCACCAAGAATCCTGCGTACCCGGACACCATCTACGTGGACCAGCTGATCGGCCGCGATACCGTCAATACCATGCCGCCGGCGACGCTGGATGCATTCCGCGACCGTGGCAATCCGGCGGCCACGCTGGAGGAAGACATCGAAGGCGCGCAGGCCGCACTGAATCTGCTGGCGGACGCGGGCATCGTTCTGGACGCGGTGACCGCGAAACTGCTCGCAGATGGCGTGAAGCTGTTCGACGACGCCTACACCCGCCTGCTGGAGGCCGTCGGGCGGGCGAGAACAGCGGCGTGAGCGCGACCGGTTTCCGCCGCCAATCGCAGTTGCCGTCCCGAGTTACTCTCACTCCCCGATAAAAACCGGTGCATCCGGATCCGCAGACGGTAACCGTGGTCTGCTGATCGTCGGCAGCATCGCCAACATCATCGTCGTCAACGCCGCGCAGCGCCGCAACATCCGCATCGACTGGAAAGCGCACGCGCGAATCGGCGTACCGGTGACACTGATGACCATGGCGATCACCGGCGTCTGGCTTGCCTTTCGACTTTCCTGATAAATCAGCTTTACGTCCGGCGCGAGGCGATGCGGGGGCGAGTGGCGCTGCGGTTCTGCTCGAGGATGAGTTCGGCAAGCAGGTCGAAGTCGCGCAGGAAGGGCGTCGACAGACGGGCGACCAGCGCGATGGTTCTCGCCGGAACGCGAGTGGAGAACGGGCGGGCAACCAGTTGCGTGCCTTTCAGGGCGCCGGCCTTCAGCATCATCTCCGGCAGCAGGGTGACGCCCATGCCGCCCTCTACCATCTGCAGGAGGGTGTAGAGGCTGGTCGCCTCGAGGCCTGCCTCGTGGTTCTTAAGCCGGCTGCCGCAGGCGGCAATCGCGTGGTCGCGCAGGCAGTGACCTTCTTCCAGCAGCAGCACGCGGTCCGGATCGATCTGGCGCACGGTGATCGCTTCGTCGTTTGCGTGCGGATCGTCTTCACACGCGACGTACCAGAATTCGTCGCGAAAAAGTTCCCTTGTCATCAGTTCGGCGGTGTCGTAAGGCAGCGCGATCAGTCCGAAATCGAGCTGGCCCGAGTCGATCTGTTCCAGCACACGATCGGTGACGTCCTCGCGCAGATAGAGCTGCAGCTTCGGATACTGCTTGCGCAGGGCGGGCAGGATGGCAGGCAGCAGAAAAGGCGCGACGGTGGGAATTGCGCCCAGCCGCAGCAGGCCGCATAGTGGTTCCTGCGCGCCTTTTGCGATTGCCACAAGGTCATGCGCCTGCGCCAGCAGGCTGCGCGCCCGCTCGATCACCTGTTCGCCTACCGGGGTGACCCGCACCGAACGCTTGTCCCGCTCAAGCAATTGCGCGCCCAGGATGTTCTCCAGTTCCTTGATCCCGGCGGACAGTGTGCTTTGGGTGACGAACAGCTTTTCCGCGGCGTGGCGGAAGTTCAGGTGCTCGGCCAGCACCACCAGATAATGGAGCTGGCGCAGCGAGGGCAGGGCGTTGCTCATGCGGGAGGACCATGATTGATCGACGATATCGATCATTGTAATTCAGGAAACTCGTTGGATCGATTGCGTTGGCGAGGGCAGACTCCGTGGCGTGAGATTTTTGCCAACCGATCCAACAGGAGTAGAGCATATGCTGACAGTGGGCGACCGTATTCCCGAGTTCAACGTGCAGGCGGTGGTTTCCAGCGATCAGGAGAAGCCCTTTGCGAACATTTCCGACAAGTCCGATTCCGGCAAGTGGAAGATCATATTCTTCTGGCCGAAGGACTTCACCTTCGTCTGCCCGACCGAGATCGCTGCCTTCGGCAAGCTCAACGCGGATTTCAACGACCGCGACGCGGTGGTCTACGGCGTTTCCACTGACAGCGAGTTCGTGCATCTGGCATGGCGCCGTTCGCATACGAACCTGCAGGATCTGCCGTTCCCGATGCTTGCCGATATCAAGCGCGAGATCTCCCAAGCCTTCGGCATCCTCGACAGGAACGAGGGCGTTGCGTTGCGGGCGACCTTCGTTGTCGATCCGGAAGGCGTGATCCGTTTCGTCGCGGTGAACGACCTGAACGTTGGACGTAATCCGCAGGAGGTGCTGCGCGTACTGGACGCGCTGCAGACCGATGAGCTCTGCCCGTGCAACTGGCAGAAGGGAGACGACTTTCTCAAAGCGGCGTAGGCGTAACGACCTCCTCCCGTTGCCGCTTTCCGGCGACCCTTCCGTGTTCCGCAAGGGTCGCCGGTTTCCCGATGCAGATTCGCCATGCGTCCGTTGGACGCGAAAGGAAAACCGATGACGATCCAAACCCTGAAAGACCGGCTGCCAGATTACGCCAGGGACATCAAGCTCAACCTGGGTTCGCTCGCCGCTGAAACCGTGCTTACGGAGCAACAGAAGGCCGGAACCTTCATCGTTTCCGCGATCGCCTCCCGCAATCCAGAGGTGATCGCCGCCACCGACGCGGAGTTCGGCCACAAGCTGGAACCCGCCGCGCTGAACGCGGCAAAGGCCGCCGCGGCGATCATGGCGATGAACAACATCTACTACCGGTTTCTGCATCTCGCGGAAAACGACGAGTATTCGAAGCTGCCGGCGAAGTTGCGCATGAATGCGATCGCGAATCCCGGAACATCGCGCACCGACTTCGAGTTGTGGAGCCTGGCGGTGTCCGCTGTGAACGGTTGCGGAAAGTGCGTGACGGCGCACGAGAAGGTCCGGCGCGACGGCGGGATCAGTGCGGA
>DATKEK010000040.1:0-4211 GCA_035512195.1 Burkholderiales bacterium | reverse complement strand
GATCCGGTGGATCCGCAATGGGCGAACGACCCGGATCACGCGGAATACACCGCCTGGTTCAACGAGTACTACCCGGAGGGCGATATCAGCGACGGTTTCAACGTTGCCGGATACCTGATTGCGCGAGGCGTGGTGCACGTGCTCGAAGCCTGCGGTGACGATCTGACGCGCGAGAACGTGATGAAGCAGATGACGTCGATCCGCGACCTGCAGATGCCGATGATGCTGCCCGGCATTACCTGGAACACGGGCCCCGACGACTATTTCCTGATCGAGTCGGGTCAGCTGGCGCGGTTCGACGGCAATGAGTGGGATCTGTTCGGAGACGTGATCGGCCGCTGATTGCAGCCGACGCAGATCAGGCGCGTTGAGCGCTTCGATCCGGTCGCCAGGAGGCCGATCTCCTGCTTGTATACTCGCGCCTTTGCATAACGAACGAGCGGGGGGATTGCGGCATGAACGGAAAGTTTCTGGAAGGCAAGACCGCGGTGGTGACCGGTGCGAGCCGGGGCTTGGGGCGCGAGATGGCGCTGGCACTCGGCGGGGCGGGCGCAAAGCTTGCCCTGGTCGGACGCGACAAGGCGAAGCTGGAAGAAACCCGCAAGCTCGCCAAGGACAAGGGCGCGGAATCCGAGATTTTCATTACCGACGTGCGCGAGGAAGCGCAGGTTGCCAAGCTCGAGAAGGACGCGAAGGCGCGCTTCGGCAATGTTCACATCCTGATCAACAACGCCGGCACGGCGATTCGCAAGGACTTCGCCGATTTCTCGATGGAGGAATGGAGGCTGGTGACGGATACCAACCTGACGGGCGTGTTCCTGCTGTCGCGCGCGTTCATTCCGCACATGAAAGCCAACAAGTGGGGGCGCATCATCAACATCACGTCGATCATGGCGCACGTGGGCAGCCCGGGCCGCAGCGTGTACTGCGCGACCAAATCGGGGGTGCTGGCGCTGACCAAATGCATGGCGCTGGAGCTGGTGAACGACGGCATCAATGTGGTTGCGATCAGCCCCGGTTTCTATGCCACCGATCTCACCGCGCCGCTGCGCGCGGATGCGAAGAAAAATGCCGCGCTTCTGGCAGACACGCCTGCCGGCCGCTGGGGCGAGCCTAAGGAGATCGGCGGCATCGCGCTGTTCATCTGCTCCGACGCCGCAGCCTTCATGACCGGCAACGACATCCTCTCCGATGGCGGCTGGGTAGCGCAGTAAGGAAAGTCGTTTGAACCACGGAGGACACGGAGGAAAGTCAGGGCGAATATAACCACCAAGTCTGCATGGACACTGGCAGGATCGAAACGATCGTGCGTTTCGTTGTTCTCTGCGACCTTTGCGCTTTTTTACGGCCTTTTCGTTGAGTTTCTCTTTTCGATTTTCTCCTTGTCCTCCGTGGTTCGATTGAATTTATCGGTGATTTCGCAATCATCCCAGATATGAAAATCCTTGTACTTGGCGCAGGCGTGGTCGGGGTTACGAGTGCGTGGTATCTGGCGAAGGCCGGTCACGAGGTGACGGTGGTCGACCGCCAGGATGCGGCCGGAATGGAAACCAGCTTCGCGAACGCGGGGCAGATCTCGGTCAGCCACGCCGAGCCGTGGGCCAACCCGGGCGCGCCGTTCAAGATCATGAAATGGCTGGGGCGGGAGGATGCGCCGCTGCTGTTTCGCCTGCGCGCGGATCCGCGGCAATGGTCCTGGGGTCTGCGATTTCTCATGGAATGCACGCCTACCCGCGCACGGGAGAATACGCGCACCATCCTGCGGATTGCGCTGTACAGCCGCGAACGGCTGCAGGCCTTGCGGCGCGAGACGGGGATCGAGTACGACCATCTCGAGAAGGGCATCCTGCACATTCATACGGACGATCGCGAGTACGCCGCGGCGCATGCGCGCGTCGAACTGATGCGCAGCCACGGCGTGGCGATGGAGACGAAATCGCCGGAGGAGGTGCTCGAAGTGGAACCGGCGCTGAAGGATGCCGGCATCCGCATCGTCGGCGCGACGTACGCGCCGGAAGACGAATCTGGCGACGCGCACAAGTTCACGCAGAATCTCGCGGCGCTCGCCGCGCAACGGGGCGTGGCCTTTCGCCACGGAGTGGAAATCGAGGGGATCGCCACGGCTGGAAACCGCGTTGCCGGTATCGCGGCGCGCACCAAGTCCGGGCCCGAAACGATTACTGCAGACGCGTACCTGGTGTCGCTCGCGAGTTACAGCCCGTTGCTGCTGGCGCCGATCGGCGTGCACGTACCGATATTTCCGGTGAAGGGATATTCCGTGACGATTCCGGTCGCAGCCGATTCGGTGGCGCCGACCGTGTGCCTCACCGACGAGACCGCGAAGATGGGCACGTCGCGACTGGGCAACCGCCTGCGCGCTGCCGGCACCGCGGAATTGACCGGCTACGATGCCTCGGTCACGGATGCGCGCTGCCAGGCGATCATCGACCGGGTGCGCACCCTGTTCCCAAAGGCGGGCGACTTCGAATCCGCGACGAAGTGGGCCGGGCTGCGCCCCGCGACGCCGAACAACATTCCGGTCATTGGCCATACGCGCTATCCGAACCTGTTCCTGAATACCGGGCACGGCACGCTGGGCTGGACGCTCGGCTGCGGCTCGGCCGCGGCGATCGCGGATGTGATGAGCGGCCGCCGCCCCGAAGTGGATTTTCCGTTTCGTTGACGCTCGCATCGCGCGACCGGCATACTTACGGCTTCCCGGCGCGATTTTCAAAGCAGAAAATCAGCCGGCACAGCGCGCCATTGTCAGGCGCGTGCTTCCTCAAATTTCTCCCTGAAAGGTTCAGTCATGGCAGTCTGGCTCAAGAAAGGTATCTCTGCGGAGGACGATGCCGCGCAAGTCGCGAAAGTCCGCAAAACGGTCGAGGAGATTCTCGCCGACATCGAGCAGCGCGGGGACACCGCGGTGCGCGAGTTGTCGCAGAAGTTCGATAACTGGAATCCGAAGGATTTCCGCCTGACCAGGGCGGAGATCGACGAGTGCGTCAAGAGCCTGCCGAAGCAGGTAATCGACGACATCAAGTTCGCGCAGGAACAGGTGCGCAATTTCGCGCAGATCCAGCGCGATGCGCTGCGCGACGTCGAGGTGGAAACGCTGCCCGGCGTGGTGCTCGGACACAAGAACATTCCGATCAACAGTGTCGGCTGCTATGTGCCGGGCGGCAAGTATCCGCTGGTGGCTTCGGCGCACATGAGCATCGTCACCGCCAAGGTCGCCGGCGTGAAACGCATCATCGCGTGCGCGCCGCCGTTCCAGGGCAAGCCGCATCCGGCGATCGTCGCTGCGATGCACCTGGGCGGGGCGGACGAGATCTATGTGCTCGGCGGCGTGCAGGCGATCGGCTCGATGTCGATCGGCACTTCCAGCATCAAGCCAGTGGACATGATTGCCGGCCCGGGCAATGCGTTCGTTGCCGAGGCCAAGCGTCAGCTTTCCGGCCGCGTCGGTATCGACCTGTTCGCGGGACCGACCGAAACGCTGGTGATCGCGGACGATACGGTGGATGCGGAGATGTGCGCGACCGACCTGCTCGGGCAGGCGGAGCACGGGCCGAACTCCCCGGCGATCCTGCTCACCACGTCGCGGCAGCTTGCCGAGGAAACCATGAAGGAAGTCGACCGCCAGCTGCAGACGCTGGAAACCGGAGAAGTCGCCGGGCAGGCCTGGCGCGATTACGGCCAGGTGATCCTGTGCAAGGACGACGCGGAGATGGCGAAGGAAGCCGATCGCATCGTCTCGGAGCACGTGCAGGTCATGACGAAGGACCCGAATTACTTCCTGAAGAACATGACCAACTACGGCGCGCTGTTCCTCGGCCCGGAGACCAACGTGTCATACGGCGACAAGGTGATCGGCACCAACCACACGCTGCCCACGCGCAAGGCCGCGCGTTACACCGGTGGCCTTTGGGTCGGCAAGTTCATCAAGACCTGCACCTACCAGCGCGTCAAGCCCGAGGCCACCGCGATGATCGGCGAATACTGCTCACGCCTGTGCGCGATAGAAGGCTTCGCCGGCCACAAGGCCCAGGCCGACCTGCGCGTACGCCGCTACGGCAAGCGCCGCGCGGCCTGACGACAAACGCGCGAAGAGAAACAAACCCACCACCAAGACACCAAGGACACCAAGAAGAGCAAAAATAAGGTAAGGCTTCTCTTGGTGCTCTTGGTGCCCTTGGTGGTTCAGGGTT
>DATKEK010000039.1:0-2894 GCA_035512195.1 Burkholderiales bacterium | reverse complement strand
CGTGCGTTGCGCGCGTCCCCTTTTTGCTTTTTAGGGAGCAATACGCATGGACAAGAAAGACTTTGGAGCGCTAGGTTGCGTTGGGATTGTTATGTGGAACGTGGGAGAGTTCGCTGTCACGGGTGATCACCCGCCGCTGCCTGCCGGACAGCCGGAAATCCACATGCCGACCGGGAACATGAGTCACTCTGCGACGGGTCAGTTCTACGGAATTGGGATAGCGACAACTTCATCAGCCGCATTTGCAGCGCCGCCCGCTCCACCTTTTCGACGCGGCTAGGGCGAAGATCGGAGCGCAGCGAAGCGCTGCGCTTTTGCTGCCGCTCGATTGATGGGATTTTGGATGGGATTCCCCTGAGAACGGGGTGAAATCCCTTTTACTTCAGCGGGGTTTGGCGGAGAGGGTGGGATTCGAACCCACGATACGCTTGCGCGTATTCCGGTTTTCGAGACCGGCCCATTCAACCACTCTGGCACCTCTCCGCGCGAAGGCGCGATTCTACCAACGCGAGCGCGGCCCGACTAGCGCGCACGGAGGGCGGTTGCGCCGTCCATGTAGGGCCGCAATGCCTCCGGGATCGAGACGCTGCCATCCGCGTTCTGGTAGTTTTCGAGAACGGCGACCAACGTCCTTCCGACAGCCAGCCCGGAGCCGTTCAGCGTGTGCACGAATTCGGTCTTGTTTCTCTCGTTGCGAAACCGGGCCTGCATCCGGCGCGCCTGGAATGCCTCGAAATTGCTGCACGAGGATATTTCCCGGTAGGCCTCCTGCCCCGGAAGCCAGACTTCGATATCGTAGGTCTTCGCCGCGGCGAAACCCATATCGCCCGTGCACAACGCCACGACGCGGTACGGCAGATCGAGCCGCTTGAGGACCGCTTCGGCATGCTCCGTCAAGTCCTCGAGGAATCCATAGGATCTTTCCGGATGGGCGATCTGAACCAGTTCCACCTTGTCGAACTGGTGCTGGCGGATCATGCCGCGCGTGTCCTTGCCGTACGAACCGGCTTCCGAACGAAAACAGGGCGTGTGGCATACGAACTTGAGCGGCAAATCGTCAACGGGAATGATCTGATCCCGCACGATATTGGTTATCGGCACCTCCGCGGTCGGTATCAGAAACCATCTGCGCCCGTCACCGCTGTTCCCCGCGTCACCCGCGGATGCATCGGCGCCAAACTTGACCTGAAACAGGTCCGACTCGAACTTCGGAAGCTGGCCGGTGCCCCTCATCGACAGCTCATTGACGATATAAGGCGCGTAGATTTCGGTATAGCCGTGCTCGCGCGTATGCAAGTCGAGCATGAACTGGGCCAAGGCGCGGTGCAGACGCGCCACCTGGCCTTTCATCAGCACGAACCGGGCACCGCTGATCTTGGTGGCGGCTTCGAAGTCGAGCCCCAGCCTCGTGCCCAGGTCGACGTGATCCCTGACCGGGAAATCGAAGATGCGCGGCTCGCCGAATTTGCGTAGTTCCGGATTGTCCTCCGCCGATTTCCCGGCGGGCACGCTCGTGTGCGGAACATTGGGGACGCCGAGCAGAAAGTCGTTGACCTTCTCCTGCAAGCGTTCCAACTCGTCCTCCAGCGCTTTCAGCCGGTCTGCCTGCGCGCTCACCTGCGCCATCACCTGCGAAGCGTCCTCGCCTTTCGCCTTCAACTGCCCGACCTGGCGGGAGAGCTGATTGCGCCTCGCCTGCAGCTCCTGCGTCTCGGTCTGAACCGCTTTGCGTCTTGCTTCCAGGTCTTCGAATACATCGGTATCGAGGCTGTAGCCGCGATCGGCGAGCCGCTGCGCCACGCTGGAAAGATTGCTCCGCAAAAGCTGGACGTCAAGCATGCAAGCAGTATTGCAATGTCATGGTCTCGCTCATTATCTCGGAGTTTTGTACCGGCCGCCAGACTTGACTCGCCGGATCATCAGGGGGCGGCACCCGTGCGTGACGGTCACGGCTTTCGATTCTTCGCCTGCGCATCGAGCTGGCGCAAGCGCTCCAGATGCTCGCGGATCCGTGATTCCAGACCTTGGTCCGTGGGCCGGTAAAAGTCCGGCTGCTTCATTCCATCTGGAAAGTAATTCTCGCCCGCCGCATACGCATCGGGCTCGTCGTGCGCATAGCGGTAATCGCGACCGTGACCCAGATCCTTCATGAGGCGGGTCGGGGCATTCCGCAGATGCACAGGAACCGGACGCGACGCGTCGTTGCGTACCAGCTCTCGAGCCGCGCCGTACGCCAGGTAGGCAGCGTTGCTCTTGGCGGCGATGGCCAGGTACAGCGCCGCCTCGGCCAGTGCAAGCTCGCCTTCCGGCGAGCCCAGCCGCTCGTAAGTCTCACACGCGTCGAGCGCGATGCGCAGCGCACGCGGGTCGGCGAGCCCGATGTCCTCGACCGCCATGCGCACCAGGCGCCTCCCGAGATACAGCGGATCCGCACCGCCGTCCAGCATGCGCGTCAGCCAATAGAGTGCCGCATCCGGGACCGAGCCACGCACCGACTTGTGCAGGGCCGAGATCTGGTCGGAGAACTGGTCTCCGCCTTTGTCGAAACGGCGCAAGCGCTGCGACAGCGCGTCGCGGATGAATTTTTCGTTCACCTCGCTGCGCCCGGCTTCTTCCGCCGCAATGCTCGCCTGCTCCAGCATGTTGTAGAGCCGGCGCGCATCGCCATCGGCCGATTCTATCAAGAGCGTTCTGGCTGCCGGCTCAAACGCCAGGCCGTTCAAGGCTTGCCCTGCGGCACGGTCGAACAACTGTCCCAGCTCATTTTCGGCGAGAGGCTGCAGCACGTATACGGCGGCACGCGACAGCAAAGCACTGTTGACTTCGAACGAGGGGTTCTCCGTGGTAGCGCCGATAAAGGTAAACAGCCCCCGCTCGACGTGGGGCAGGAAAGC
>DATKEK010000038.1:0-6095 GCA_035512195.1 Burkholderiales bacterium | reverse complement strand
CGGCCGCCGCGCTGTTCCTGTTTACGCTGATCTTGACGCCGATCTTCCACGCGTTCTGGTCGGATCCGGGCGAGCAGGTCAATTTCCTGAAGAATCTCGCCATCATGGGTGGCCTGCTGTATGTAATGGCGTACGGGCCCGGCAACATGGCGATGCAGAAAAACAGTTAACCGCATGCGGTAGCGATGACATCGAAAGGGCGCGGCGGAACGCCGCGCCCTTTCTTTTGTGCTGTCACGTAACGGTCTCGAAATCCATCCGCCGAAGCCGCCAGGTTTCGCGCGTCAGCGCGAAGTAGCGGACTTTTGGCGACACGGAGACCTTTTCCCTCATCGGCTTGAAGCCGAGACGCTCCAGCACGTTCATCGAACGGATGTTGCCGGTGTCGGTTCCGGCCAGTACCCGTACCGGCTCCTTGGAATTGAAAACCCAGGTGAGCGCGGCGCTGACCGCTTCGGTGACGAGTCCCTGTCCCCACAAGTCGTGCCGCAGCCCATACAGCAGTTCGATCTCCGGCGCGATGCCGCCGACCCAGCGAAATCCGCAGAACCCGGCCAGTTCCGGATCGCCGGCGAACCAGAGCGTCCACATACCAATTCCTGAACGCTTGCTGTCGGAAACCGCCTCGTGCACGGTGGCGAGCGCGCGGTCGCGGGCGATGATCTGGTCGTCCCACAGAAAATCGCGCACGCCCTGCTGTGTCCACAGGCGATGCAGCGCCTCCGTATCGGACTCGGAAAACGGTTTCAGTTCCAGGCGTGCGGTGGCAAGCGACGGAATCATGCCGTGAGCTCGTTCAATCGTTCACTTTCGGTTCTCCTGCTCCGGGCGGCGCACCAAGTGCACGATGCCGGCCGGATTCAGAATCCACCGGCCCTCGAAACCCGGCGGCAGTTTCTCGATCGGATCGCAGCGCACGACGCGCTGCGTTTCAAGGTGTTCCGCCGCGTGCGCAGTATCAGTGGTACACAGCTCCAGCCAGATTTCCGACTGGCTGAGCGTTTCGACCCTGTCCAGCCACAGTCGGTTCGCGCCGAACTCGAAAACAACCGATGGAGCGAGCTCCGCCACCTCCTTGAGGCCGATGACCTCACGATAGAAACGCACCGTCTCGTCGAACTGGTGCGGCGGAATTTTCATCGCGATGTTGCGGCCGCCGGTGAATCGCGCCATGGGACCGTCCTCCATAAAACGAAAGAGCGGGCATCGCCCGCTCCTGAAGTGTACCGCCGAAGACGTTCTATGCGGCCGACCGACTTTCCACTCGCGCCGCGTTGAAGGAACGATCTCACCACCAAGGCACCAAGGCACCAAGGCACCAAGAAAACCGGAATCCGCTCTTGGCAGTTCTTGGTGTCTTGGTGCCTTGGTGGTGGATCTTCCCGGGGATGCGCCGAAGGCGCTGCTAGAGCGTGAAGATCTTCCCGGGGTTCATGATGTTCTGCGGGTCGAGCGCTTTCTTGATCTGGCGCATCACCGCCACCGCTTCGCCGTGTTCTGCGGTGAGGAATTTCATCTTGCCGAGCCCGATGCCGTGCTCGCCGGTGCAGGTGCCGTCCATCGCCAGTGCGCGCATTACCAGCCGCTCGTTTATCCGTTCGGCTTCTTCGAGTTCTTTCGGGTCGTTGCGGTCGATCAGAAAGCCAAGATGGAAGTTGCCGTCGCCGACATGTCCGACCAGCGGCGCGGTGAGGAAGCTGCCCGCGAGATCTTTCTTGGTCTCGGTGATGCACTCGGCGAGCCGCGAGATCGGCACGCACACGTCGGTCGCCCAGATTTCGCTGCCCGGGCGCAGCGCCTTGTTCGCGTAAGTCACGTCGTGGCGCGCGGTCCACAGCTTGTTGCGGTCCTCGGGGCGCGTGGCCCACTTGAACTCGCCGCCGCCGTGCTCCGCGGCGATCGACTGCACCAGTTCCGCCTGCTCCTTCACGCCGGATTCGGTGCCATGGAACTCGAGGAACAGCGTGTCCTTCACCGGGTAATCCAGTTTCGAAAATTTGTTGACCGAATCCATCTGCACGTCGTCGAGCAGTTCGATGCGCGCCACCGGGACGCCGAGCTGGATCGTCTGGATCACGGTGTTGACCGCGCCTTCGATCGAGTTGAACGAGCACACCGCGGCCGCCATCGCCTCGGGAATGCCGTACAGGCGCAGCGTCACCTCGGTGATGATGCCGAGCGTGCCTTCGGAGCCGACGAGCAGCCGCGTGAGGTCGTAACCCGCGGCGGATTTGCGCGCACGTCTGGAGGTGCGAATGATGCGTCCGTCTGCCAGCACCACCGTCAGCGCCAGCACGTTCTCGCGCATGGTGCCGTAGCGAACGGCATTGGTGCCCGAGGCGCGGGTCGCCGCCATGCCGCCGAGCGAAGCGTCGGCACCCGGATCGATCGGAAAGAACAGGCCTTGGTCGCGGATGTAATCGTTCAACTGCTTGCGCGTGACGCGCGCCTGCACCGTGACGTCGAGATCCTCCGGGTTCACCCGCAGCACCTGGTCCATGTTGACGAGGTCCACCACCACGCCGCCCTGATGCGGGATCACATTGCCTTCGAGCGAGGTGCCGGTGCCGTAGGCGACCACCGGCGTTCCGTGGCGCGCACAGATCTGCACGATCTGCGAGACCTCTTCGGTGGTTTTGGGGAAAACCACCGCGTCCGGCCGGTGCGGATGGTGCCAGGACTCATCCTTGCCGTGGTGATCGCGCACCCCGGTACTGGTGGAGAGCCGGTCGCCGAGCAGTGCGAGCAGTTCGTCGATGGCGGGTTGAACGTTTGCAGCAGTGACTGACATGATTACGTTCCAGGTACTTGCAAGAGTCTCATTCTACCCTGTGGCGGCGGCCGCAATCCGACCTGGATTTGCGCGCCGTGTCGGGACCGGCTAAGTTCGCTCGTATGACATCTTCCAAGCCGACCGCGGGATCGCGCGGGCACGCGCGGTGGCTCGCCGGGCTGGCGATGCTGTCGCTGGTCGCAACGGCGCCGGCCGCGCTGGATCGCCTGCCCGAGGCGGCGTTGTCCGCCGGCCACCTGACCATTGCGCTGGCCGACCAGCGCGCGTTTTCCGAGCCGGCAGCGTGGCTGGATCACCGTCAGCGCCGGTTCTTTGCCGCGGGCCGAAGTGTGTTCAATCGCCAGTGGGCGGCGATCGTTTCGCTAAACGGCGACTGGGGTCTGGGTCCGACGTTCGTCGCCGACCGCTGTTCCGGCTGCCACGTCAACACCGGCCGCGGTGCGCCGCCTGCCAAGGGCGACGAACAGTTGCTGGCCACGCTGGTCCGGATAAGCGTGCCGGGCGAAGGCCCGCACGGCGGGCCGAAGCCGCACCCGCACTACGGCGCGCAGTTGCAGAACCGATCGCTCGACGGCACGAACATCGATCTCGCCTATTCCGGCGAGCCGGTGCCGCCCGAAGCTGACCTCTATCTGGACTGGGAAGAGAAGGCTGTCGCCTTTGCGGACGGCGCAATCGTGACGCTGCGCAAGCCGCGCCTGAGAATCGGGAAACTCAACTTCGGCGAACTCGGGCCCGACGTCATGTTCTCGCTGCGCAACGCGCAGCCGGTGTTCGGGCTCGGATTGCTCGAGGCGGTGGCCGAGGCGGACCTGTTGGCGATTGCGGAACGGCAGAAGCAGCTCGGATTCAACGGCCGGCCGAACGTCGTCTGGGACATGATCGACCGGCGCACGGCACTCGGCCGCTTCGGCTGGAAAGCGAACGAGCCGAACCTGAAGCAGCAGATCGCGGTCGCCGCCTTCGAGGACATGGGGCTGTCGTCGCGGCTATTCACTGACCAGAACTGTCCGCCGGCGCAGGCGGTTTGTGCGCGCCACCTGCCGGGCAATTTTCCGGAACTGCTCACCAACGAGATCGAATCGGTCGAGTTCTGGCTGCGCACGCTCGCGGTGCCTGCGCGCCGCAACGTCGAGGATCCGAAATTCAAACGGGGCGAACGCTTGTTCGAGCAGGCGCAATGCGCGGTCTGCCACGTGCCCGAGCTGCGCACCGCCGCGAGTTTTCCCGCGCTGCCGCGGCTGGCGAACCAGACCATTCGCGCCTACACCGACCTGCTGCTGCACGACATGGGCGAAGACCTCGCCGACGGCCGCCCGGACTTTCGCGCCGGCCCGCGCGACTGGCGCACGCCGCCGCTGTGGGGCATCGGGCTCACCGAAACGGTGAGCGGCAACGTTGCGTTGCTGCACGACGGCCGCGCGCGCAGCGTCACCGAAGCCATCCTCTGGCACGGCGGCGAAGCCGAAACCGCGCGCGAAGCGTTTCGCAACATGCCAAAGACCGATCGCGAGGCGCTGCTGTATTTCCTGGGATCGATCTGACCGACCGGTTGCCCCGGGACGGCGTAACATGCCCGCGATGCTTTCCGAACTCGATGTGCTCAAGGATGTCTGCGCGCGACTTGAGAACGCGGAAATCGCCTATATGCTGACGGGCTCGATGGCGATGAACTACTATGCGCAGCCGCGCATGACACGAGACATCGACATCGTGGTTGAACTGCAAGCGTCGAGCGCCGCGAAGCTCGTATCGTCGTTCGAACCGGATTATTTCGTTCAGGCGGACTCGGTTCACAGCGCCATCCGCGAGCAGGGTATGTTCAATCTCCTGCATGTGGACAGCGTGGTGAAAGTGGACCTAATCGTGCGCAAGCAGGCGCCTTACCGTCAGGCCGAGTTCGCGCGACGCGTACGCGTGGCTCTACCGGGATTCACTGCGTGGCTCGTCACCAGGGAAGACCTGATCCTGTCGAAGCTCGTGTGGGCGAGGGATTCGGAGTCGGAACTGCAGTTGCGGGACGTGAGGAATCTTTTGTCCGCGGATATGGATACTGCCTATCTGCGGGAGTGGGCAGCCGAATTGAATGTAAGCGCCATGCTGGAGAATTGCCTGCGTGAATGACACGAGCCCTGAAATTGCGCGCAGGGTGCGCGATCGCTACGCGAACATGCAGCCGGTCGAACGGTTCTTGATCGGGGTGAGCCTGTTCGAAACCGCACGTGCCATCGTGATTGCGTCTTTCCCCTCCGACCTGTTGGAACGGGACCTGCGACGGAGGCTATGCGAACGGTTGTACCCGGAGCTGGTGGAGTCGGCCTTCGGCCCGCGGCAAACCAGGCGTTGAGGGTTGTCCATGCCGGGTTCGTTCCGCGGTCGATTTCTGTCCGGAGAAACCACGTTGGCTAAATTTGACCCTGTTTGCTCTGACCGGAAGCGTTGGGCTTGCGGGAGACAGAGTGCGTACGGCGAATGTCATGTCGACTGATTTGGAGAAACTGAGCGTGGAATTCGCCCGCTTGGGACCGATCGCGGCGATCCAGTCCATAGCGAAGTTGATGACTCCTCCCCTGTTTTGGTATGAGCCTACGCTTCCCGTTGGAAGCCGGGTCCGTCACAACGGCTCTGCGAAAGGGCAAACGAGTCTATGACCACGAGAATCAAATACACCGACGAACCCCTAGGAAAACTTAAGGTAATACCCGACTTTCTGCCGTTCCCCGAGGAACTCGCAGTTCGCGAGGAAGGGGTGAAGGTGACAATCGCGCTCTCGAAGCGCAGTGTCGAGTTTTTCAAGCGCGAAGCCGAGAAGCACGGCACGCAGTACCAACGCATGATTCGCCGGCTGCTCGATACCTATGCGCAGCACCATTGTCGACTTTCAACGTGACGCTCCGCTCGGACGCGCGGAAAAGTGTCGCGCACCCGTTAGCAGTTTGAACGCTGTTCACGGAGACGTAAATGCTCTCCTTGATGACCGGATGGACGCATCGAGTTCCCGTTCGAGGCGGTGAAGGTCGGGTTCCTGCTCCATACTGCGCAGATTGGCGGGAACGCGGCTCCCGGCTTTCCCCGCTGATTGGCGGAAGTCCGCTTTCCGGCTATGATTTCCGCGAGGGTCGTGGCGCTAATTTGCCTAGATCTTTTTGCTATCGATCGGGCGCATTGGGTGGAAGCTCCACAATTTTCCAGCAGTCGTGGCGCCCGAAGCACGTCGTTCCCTCCGGTTCAGATGCCGCAAGAAATTCATGGCTGACAGTCGATCCACCATCCCCGAGCGCTGGCTGAATGCCGCGCAGGT
>DATKEK010000037.1:0-2221 GCA_035512195.1 Burkholderiales bacterium | reverse complement strand
CTCGAAAACCCTGCGATCACCGAGGCGAGCGGGCTTGCGCGCTCGAGCCTGGAAAACGATCGCCTGTGGGTGATCAACGACGGCGGTTCGCCGCCGGTGCTCTACGCTATCGGCACGGACGGCAGCGACCATGGCAGCCTCACGCTCGAAGCCGCCAGCAACATCGACTGGGAGGCCATCGCCTCCTTCGAACTGGATGGCAAGGCATGGCTGCTGATTGCCGACACCGGCGACAACGAAGCGGCGCGCCGCTACAGCACCGTCTACGTCGTCGAGGAGCCGACCCTCGACCGCGGCGCAGACGTCACGGCAATGCCCGCCTGGACGATCCGCTTTCGCTGGCCGGAAGGGCCGCTCGACTGCGAGGCGGTTGCCGTTGACGCTGCCGCCGAGCGCATCCTGCTCTTGTCGAAACGCAGCATCCCGGCGGTGCTTTACGAATTGCCGCTGCGTGCGCCGGATCGCGGCGCGATTGCCATCGCCACCCGGCTCGGCGCTGTACAGGCCCTGCCGCCGCCGACCGCCGATGATCTGGCGCGCGCCGCGCCGGAGCGCAACTGGCACTGGCAGCCGACGGCGATGGATATCGTTCCCGGGGGAGACAGGGCCGTCATACTGACCTACCGCGCGGTGTACCATTTCACGCGCGCAGCCGGCGAGTCATGGCTTGCGACGCTGCAGAAAGCGACGGCCGTGCGAGACCTGGCCGGTATACGCGAAGCGGAAGCGGTCGCATTCTCCGGCGATGCGGATCACGTGCACGTCACGGTCGAGGCGCCGCATCCGCCGCTTTACCGCATCAGGCCGGGACGCTGAACACGGGAGCCCACATGCAACACGGCAGCTATCGTATCGCTCTCCTCGGCACCCTGTTCCTGGCGGTGGCAGGATGCGCGCAGAAAACGACGCCGACCGAGAGCACCGGCGCTTCCCTCGGCCGCACCGAGGTCACCATCATGACCTTCAACGTCGAGAACCTGTTCGACACCGAGGACGATCCGGGCAAGGATGACCGGACCTATTTGCCCCTCGAGATGAAGCAGACGGCAGAGCACCGCGCGGCGTGCGCACAAGTGGAAGTGCCGCGCTGGCGAGACCAGTGCCTCAACTGGGACTGGAGCGAAGGAATCCTCGAGCGCAAGCTGCAGGTCGTCGCCGCCGCCATACTGCAGGTCGACGACGGTCAGGGGCCGGACATCGTGGCGCTGCAGGAGGTCGAGAACCTGGATGTGCTCGAGCGCCTGCGTACGCAATACCTGGCCGATGCAGGCTACCTTCCTTCCATCCTGATCGAAGGCGACGACAACCGTGGCATCGATGTCGGCTTCCTGTCGAGGCTCGAACTGGCGGAGCGCCCCGAACTGCACCGCATTCCATTCGGCGCCGACCCGCAGCGTGTAGCGGATACCCGGGGCATCCTGGAAGCGACGTTCGTGCTTCCGGACGGTTCGCTCCTGACCGGATACGCGGTGCATTTTCCGGCGCCGTTTCATCCCACCGACATGCGCATCGCCGCGTACCGATTCCTGGCCGGGCTGCGCGCGTCGCTGCCGGCAGACCGTCCCGCCTTCGCGGCCGGCGACTTCAATACCACCGCGGAGGAGGATGCGCGGGAGAGCATGCTCGACCGCTTCGCGCGGCCGCACTGGACCGTGGTGCACGATAAAGGCTGCCGGGACCGGAGCGGTGAGTGCCGCGGCACGAGCTATTACGCGCGTGACGACAGCTGGTCGTACCTCGACATGATCCTGTGGGCACCCGCCCAGGATCGTGGCGCGCACGCAACATGGCATTTCCGCGAGAACTCGGTCCGCATCGCGAACGAAACCGCGGCGCAGGTCAGGGAGGATGGCACGCCGGCGCGCTTTGCGATGCCCGAGGGCAGCGGCGTTTCCGACCACTGGCCCCTGCACTTCACCATTGAAACAAAATAGAAACAATGCGTTGCAGCAGCATTGCAATGGGCCTGCACAGGGGCGGTCGCCGGTCCGGAGCAGAACGGGCCGCCCCGCAGCCCTGCTTTGGCTGAAAGCCTTTATTGCATGGGCATTTGGGCTGCGCTAGATTGCAGCACAATCAATGGAACGGACTGCCCTGCACGCACTCTCGCCGGGTACGCCCGACCATTTCGTCGGAGCGAAACTTCACTGTCACATTTCTTCTTTAGGCTGTTGCTCCTTTATCACACCCGGGGATCCACGATGAAATACAAGATCGGCCA
>DATKEK010000036.1:0-4715 GCA_035512195.1 Burkholderiales bacterium | reverse complement strand
GCGCTCAATTTCGAGCGGGTCAGTGTCTGGCTGTACGACCCCGTGCGGCGCGCCATTCTCTGCGACGATCTGTACGAGGTCGGGCCGCGGCGGCACAGCCGCGGCGTGGAACTCGTGGCGGATGACTTTCCGGGCTATTTCGCGGCGATCGAACGCGAAGGGGTAATCAGCGCCGAGGATGCCCACAGCGATCTGCGCACGCGCGAGTTTTCCGCCGTCTACCTGACACCGAACGGCATCGGCGCGATGCTCGATGCGCCGATCCGGACCGGTGGCGGTTTGACGGGCGTGTTGTGTCATGAGCACGTGGGCGGACCACGCGTGTTCCACGACGACGAACTGAATACTGCGACGCACCTCGCCAACCTTGTGGCCCTGGCGATCGAACTCCGGCGGCGCAGGGAAAGCGAGCTCGAGGCGAAGCGCTCGCTATCCCTGCTACGCGCGGTGATCGAAGCCAGCGGCGCAGGGCTGCTTGCGCTGAATGCAGACGGCCGCGTTTACGACTACAACCAGCGTGCGGTGGAGATCTGGCAATTGCCGAAGGCGTTGCTCGGCCCGGAGGCTCCCGCGCGGGAACTCATGCACCACATGGCGGCGAGGACCGCCGATCCGGATAATTTCATTGCACGCATGCAGGCGGTGGCGGACGTGCCGGGCTGCGAGAGCCAGGATATCGCCACGCTGCTCGACGGGCGCGTGATCGAATGCACCAGCCAGCCGCAAAGGCTGGATGACGTAGTGATCGGCAGGGTGTGGAGTTACCGCGACGTCACCTACCAGCATCGTATCGAAGCGGAGTTGCGCGAACTTTCCTATTACGACCCGTTGACCGGGTTGAGCAACCGCCGGCGCCTGGAAGAAGTGATCGATCTGGAGATTACGCGTGCGCGCCGCACCGGGCAGCCGCTTTGCGTTGCGATGCTCGATATCGATTTTTTCAAGAAGGTCAACGACGATTTCGGCCATGCGGTGGGCGATGATGTGCTGCGCGTGCTTGCGTCGGAGATGATTCAGCGGCTGCGCGCGACCGACGAGGCGGGCCGCTGGGGCGGAGAGGAATTCGTGCTGGTACTCAGCGGTACCGCGCTCGACGGCGCGGTGCAGTTGCTGAACGAACTACGCGAGCACGTAGGCCGCGAGCGGGAACGCCTGCCCCGGTTTACGGTTTCCGCGGGTGTCGTGGAGTATCGGGACGGGCAATCCGCGGCAGACCTGATCGGCGCAGCGGACAAGAAGATGTACGAAGCGAAAAATGCGGGCCGCAACAGGGTTGCCGCATGAGCGAGTTCTGCCGAGGCGTTCCGATTCACGCGGGCACAAGTATTTACGGATGGTCGTGGCCGGTGTGCCCACGACCGACCGACGCGGAGGCAGGACGTATGCGAATCCAGACACTGATATTCCTTGCGATGGTGGCAATGGCGGGAAACGTTGCGGCGGATGCCGCAAGCGGCGCCTCGCAGTGCTGCCCGACGATGAAGGCGGTGCGCATCCACGCGTTCGGCGGCCCGGATGTGCTGGTCCATGAAGACGTTCCGAAGCCGGTCGCGGGTGCCGGCGAACTCCTGGTGCGCGTGAAGGCGGCCGGCGTCAACCCGGTGGACGCGAGCATACGCAGCGGCAGCCGTCCGCGGCTCTCGCCGAAACGGCCGCTGGTGCCCGGCTTCGACGTGGCCGGGATCGTCGAGACGGTCGGCGAGGGTGTGCACGGTTTCGCCGAGGGCGATGCGGTGTACGCAATGCTCGACCTGGCGCGCGGCGGCGCATACGCGGAGTTCGCGGTAGTGAAGGCCTCCGAAGCAGCGTTCAAGCCACAGGCGCTGGATTTCGACGAGGCGGCCGGGGTGCCGCTGGTGGCGCTGACGGCGTACCAGGCGTTGATCGACACCGCGGGGCTGCAGGCGGGGCAGACTTTACTCATCCAGGGCGGCAGCGGCGGCGTGGGCAGCTACGCGATCCAGCTTGCAAAATCGGCTGGCGCGCGAGTGATTGCAGTGGCGAGCGAACGCAACCAGGCGTACATGCAGCGGCTCGGCGCGGACGTGGCGGTGGACTACGGCAGCCAGCGATTCGAAGACATCGCGCGCGACGTGGACGTGGTGCTGGACACGGTCGGCGGGGAGACGCAGGCGCGTTCGTTCGCAGTGCTGAAACGCGGCGGCTGGCTGGTGAGCATCCGGGAGGCGCCGTCGCAGGCGCTGGCGGAACAGTTTGGCGTGACTGCGACCAGAATTCTCGTCCGGCCGAGTGGCCGGCAACTCGCCGAGATCGGTCGCATGTTCGACGAGGGCAGGCTGCGGCCGGCCGCGCTGGAGACGTTACCGCTCGATCAGGCAAGCCGTGCGCACGAACAGATCGAAACCCGGCACACGCGCGGAAAGATCGTGCTCATTCCGCGGGACGGTGGCTGACGATGCGGGCTCGTGCCGATATCGCACCTGCGGAACGCCTGGCGCTTGCGATATTCCGGCCGCGACAAACGCGTATCAGCGCCCGGAGCGGACCAGCCTCACGGCGGCACGCATGCTGCCGTAGCTGAACGTCTCCGTCCGCGAAATCGAGCAACCAGCGACGCGAGGCGGGCGGCATGCTGGTCCAGTACCAGCCCGACACGGTATTCGGGAATGCGGTCTGATCGACCGCCGGATTCCGGCAGCTCTCCGCCAGGATGCTGCGCAGCTCGCGCAGGGATGGCAGCCGCCACGACAGCGCCGGGTCCTTTCGGTCGAACTCCACTATCTGAAGTTCCGCTTCGCCGACGCAGCCGCCGGCATCGTCCCAGCGCTGACCTTCTGAGCAGCGTTTCCATGTGAGATTCGTTTCGCTGTCGTAAACGGTATCGCCCTGAAGTACGAACCGGGCGTTCGCCGAATCCGTTCCGTCATTGGCAGCACATTCGCCCCGGGCCGCACCGGCGGCGGCGAGCAGAACAACAGTTCCAAGTATCGAAACCATGCGAAGCGCGCGATAAAGATGCATAACAGTCTCCAGGCTCATTGATTCTCCCGGCGCGCGGAAACGCATTGGTTGGCCGGGAAGACATAGCGGGGCGAACGCCCGCCGACTTACGAAGCCGCGATCATTCTAGCGCAGGGAGAAAAACTGCCCGCGCGCTCGCCGCGGAAAACTCACAGGTAGGGTGAAAAAAGTCTCGCAATGCCGTTGCGCAGCAGCACCGGCAGCGGGCGGGCAAGTTGTTGCGGAGTGACACAATGCGCGCGGGAGATCTTTTCCGCGATCAGCACATCGAGCTGCCGGGCCAGGGGTTCGTCGTAGCACTCGAGGTTGTATTCGAAGTTCAGCCGAAGGCTGCGCGCGTCCCAGTTGGTGGAGCCGATCAGCGACCAGAAGCCGTCCACCACCATCAGCTTGGTGTGGTCGAAGTGCGGGCCGGTGAAGTGGATGCGGCAGCCGCGGTCGATCAGCTCGGGCAGCTGCGGCGCCGTGGCCCAGTCCATCAGCGGGATGTTGCTCTTCGCCGGCAGCACGATATCCACTTCGACTCCGCGCATGGCGGCGACGTGCAGCGCGCGCAGCAGCACTTCATCCGGCAGAAAGTAGGGCGTGACGATGCGCACCCGGCGGGTGGCCACCGATACCGCGCCGAGCAGAACGTGCAGGATGTTGTCGAGGTCGGCATCCGGGCCGTCCGGAATGCCGCGAGCGGCGACGCTGCCCGCGCGCTGGAGATTCGGGAACCAGGTTTCGCCTTCGAGGTATTCGCCGGTGGTGAAGGCCCAGTCCACCGCGAAGGTGCGCTGCAGGTCGGCAATCGCCGGGCCTTCTACGCGGAAGTGCAGGCAGTGGGTCGGGTAGCCGGGATTGTGTTCGATCCAGTGGTCTTCGCGGATGTTCATGCCGCCGGTGAAGCCGATGCGGCCGTCCGCCACCATGATCTTGCGATGGTTGCGCAGGTTGGCATAAGGGAACATGCGCGGCACGCGCGTGGGCAGAAAGGCAGCCGAGCGGATGCCGGCCCTGCGCAATCGCCTGAGCATGGACGGTCGGGTGTAGCGTGAACCGAAGTCATCGATCAGCACGCGCACCTGCACGCCGCGCTGCTGGGCATTCTTCAGTGCGTCTAGAAAGCGCTGGCCCGCGCGGTCGTTGTCGAAGATGTAGCTGACCAGCGTGAGGGATGTCTCGGCGCGGTCGATGGCTTCGAGCATCGCCGGGTAGGCCTGGTCGCCGTCTATCAGCGGCACGATCATGTTGCCGGAGAGCAGCGGGTTGCCGGTGATCTGCTGGCCGAGGATGGCGAGGCCGGCGAAGGCGGGATGGCGTTCGGCGAATTCCTCGCTGCGCAAGGCTTCTCTGTGGAAAGCGGCGGGCACGCTGCTGTTCTCCCACGCCGCGGCGAGCTTGAGCGCGTTCGCGGTTCGCTTGATGCGGTTGATGCCGAAGGCAAGGTAGAACAGCGAACCCACGATCGGCGCCAGCCAGGCGAGGCCGACCCAGCCGATCACTGCCGGCACCTGGCGCTTGCGCAGCACGGCGTGGATCGTGACGGCGACCGCGCCGGCGACGTGTACGATCGGCACGGCCGCGGCCCAGAATTCAGCGATCGAAAAGTTCATCGTTGTCGGTGTTGGCGGGTGGTATCGATTGCCCCGCAGCGCGAATGGTACAAATTATGCGCGCGAACCGTGCGTGCCTGAAACGCAATTCCGAAGGCATAAGGGTTTCAATCGCAAATTCTTCGCGTTATAGTG
>DATKEK010000035.1:0-2384 GCA_035512195.1 Burkholderiales bacterium | reverse complement strand
GGGCTCAGAGATGGCCTTCAATGGGCAGCAGACCCGCGATGCCTGCCCACAGCCTGCGCAACAGTCCGGCCTGCGGCTCGCTCCTATAGGTGACCGCGGCTCCGTCCTCTTCGGTGCGCCATTCCAGGCGCCCGCCTTGTGCATCGGAGAGCAACACGCGATAGCTGTAGCTCGGTCCCGTCAGCTCCCCGAACGCGGATTCGACCTGGGTGCAGAGAACGGCGCTGTGAATGATCAGCCCGATCTCGGTGTTCAGAAAAAGCGAGCGCGGATCGAGATTCAGCGATCCGATCACCACCTTGCGGCGGTCGAACACGAAGGTCTTGGCATGCAGGCTGGCGCGCGCCGATGAGAACAGGTGAGGCCGCACGCCCCGCACCGGTTTGACTATCGGCTTCAGTTCATGAATCTCGGCGCCCATCTCGAGCAGGGCATTGCGGTAGCGGCTGTAGCCGGCATGCACCAGCGCAACATCGGTGGCGGCCAGCGAGTTGGTCAGTATGCGCAACCGCACCCCGCGTTCACGCAGTTTGCGCAGGTCTGTCATGCCGCGCTCGCCCGGAACGAAGTAGGGGGACACCAGGATCACCTCCTCGACGGCCTCCTCTGCGAGCAGGGCAAGAAAATCCCGCGGCTGCGTTCCGCCGTGCACGGCCGGCAGCACCGCTTTTGCCGGTTCGTCCGCGATCAGCTGTGCTCTTGCCCACTCGAGTTCGAGATGGCTGCTGGTGAGCTGGTGCGCGAGGTCGGTTTCGCGCAGGCGCACCGCGTACTCGGAGCTTTCGACCGTTCCCAGGCGCTTGCCCAGCGTCACGCGGAAGCGCCTGAGGATCCGCCGCCCGCGACGGCGGATTCCCAAAAACCGCAGCGACCGGGTCGCTTCGCTGTTCCAGTAAGCCTCGAAGCTGCCGGCGATCTCCTCGGCGATCGGCCCGGCCGCCAGCACATCCAGGTCGCCGAAACCGAGTTCGCGGTTGGCGTCGAAATACTCGTTGCCGACATTGCGCCCGCCAACGATCGCCAGCCTGCCGTCGGCAATGAAACTCTTGTTGTGCATCCTGCGGTTCAGCCTCGCCGGATTGCGCAGGAAGGCGACCAGCCGCGACAACGCGCCGCGGTCGCCGAGGGTAAAGGGATTGAATACGCGCACTTCGATGCGTGGATGCGCATCCAGCGCTGCCGCCAGCAGATCGCGACCGACCAGATTGAGATCGTCGACCAGCAGGCGAACCCGCACCCCGCGGTCCGCCGCCTGCAGCAGCGCTGCGGAGAGCAGCGCGCCGGTATCGTCCGCATGAAAAATGTAGTACTGCAGGTCGAGCGTGCGGCGGGCCGATTCAGCAAGGGCTACGCGCATCGTGAACGCATCCAGCCCGGTCGCCAGCAGGCGGAATCCCGACTGCCCGGGATGCGCCGCCACCTCTGGCGCGAACGCGTCGCCCAGCAGCGTGCCGACGGGGCCCTGCGGGTCGTCGTGACTCCTGGCTGCCGCGCTCATCGGTTCGCGCGTCGGCCCGGCTCAGGTGGAGATCGCGGGCTTCCTGACCCGGAACCACGCTGCGTACAGCGCCGGCACGAACACCAGCGTCAGCACCGTGGCGGAGATCAGTCCGCCCATGATGGCCACCGCCATCGGCCCCCAGAATTCGCTGCGCGACAGCGGGATCATCGCCAGCACCGCCGTGGCCGCGGTCAGTACGATCGGCCGGAAACGTCGCACGGTCGCCTCCACGATCGCTTCCCAGTCCGGGCGCCCGGCCGCGCGATCCTGCTCGATCTGATCGATCAGGATCACCGAGTTGCGCATGATCATGCCGAATAACGCGATCACGCCGAGGTTGGCGACAAATCCGAACGGCACGTTCCAGGTCAGCAGGATGAAAGCCACCCCGATCAGGCCCAGCGGCGCGGTCAGAATGACCATGATCGTACGCTGCAGGCTCTGCAGCTGGATCATCAGCAGCGTCAGCACCACCAGAATCATGAAGGGCATCACCGCGATGATCGATTCCACGCCTTTCGCGCTCTCCTCGATCGCGCCACCCATCTCGATCCGGTAGCCGGCAGGCAGGCGGCTGCGAATCGCGTTCAGTTGCGGATCGATCTGCTGCGAAACCACCGGCGCCTGCACGCCGACGCTGATGTCCGCGCGCACCGTCACGGTCGGCTGCCGGGCGCGCCGCCAGATGATACCCTCCTCGAAGCCGTACTCGATGCGCGCGATCTGCGACAGCGGAATCCACCTGCCGGATTGCGTCGGCACGTTGATCTCGCCGATCTTGCCGGGGTCGATGCGCTCGCTTTCCTCCGCGCGCGCCAGCACCTCGATCAGTTCGTCGCGCTCGCGATACTGCGTGATGGCAAATCCGGTCAGAATCGAATTC
>DATKEK010000034.1:0-2064 GCA_035512195.1 Burkholderiales bacterium | reverse complement strand
TCCCCGCCCATGCGCCAGATTGTCGTGCCGACGACGCTTTCAGGCGCCGAATTCAGCAATCTGGGTGCGGCCATCGATCCCGTGCGCCAGGTGAAGGATCTCTATACCGGGCGCGAGATCGGCAGCGACACCGTGATCCTCGATCCGGCCGTTACGGTGCACACGCCCGCCTGGCTGTGGCTCTCGACCGGCATACGCGCCATTGACCACGCCGTGGAGACGATTTGCTCGAAATCCCCGCAGCCATTTACCGACGCGACCTGCCTGCATGGCCTCGGCATGCTGGCGAAGTCCCTTCGCCGCAATCATGCGGCACCCGAGGATCTCGACGCGCGGCTCGACAGCCAACTCGGCGTCTGGCTTGCGACCACCGGCCTCGGCCGCGTGCCCTGGGGCGCGAGTCATGGCATCGGTCACCAACTCGGCGCCGTCGCGGGCGTGCCGCACGGCTACTGCACCTGCGTGCTGCTGCCCGCGGTGCTGCGCTGGAACAAGTCCGTCAATGCAGCGCAGCAGGCCATGGTGGCGAAGGCGCTCGGCGACGACGGAAGCGAAGCCGCCGACGCGGTCGCGAAATTGATTGCGGATCTCGGCATGCCGTCGCGACTTCGCGATGTCGGTGTGAAGCCCGAACATTTCGACGCGATCACGTCGGGGTCGCTGACCAATCTCTTCGTCAGGCAAAACCCGCGTCCCGTCACGCGCCGCGAAGATGTGATGGAGATTCTTGAAGCCGCTTACTGACGGCGTTCAGCGCAGCGTCTCAAGCGGCCGCCCGCGCTTCCCGGAATGAGACGAGGCGCCGCTGCGTCTCGTCCCACAGCACGAGGCGGACGCAGCGAAAGCTCTCAAGCAAGGTGAGCCGGCCGATACCGTGCAGTTCGGGGTAGTCGCGCATTACCCGCGGCAGCCGGTAATAAGGAATGCGGCTGCACAGATGGTGAACGTGGTGCATGCCGATATTCGCCGTGAACCAGCGCAGCACGGGGGGCAGATCATAGTGTGAGCTTCCGTGCAAAGCGGCCTCGTGCAAGTTCCAGGAGGTGTCGTGTTCCCAGCGCGTATCCTCGAACTGGTGCTGTACATAGAACAGCCAGACTCCGATCGAGGCCGCGAGGAGAATGATCGGCAATTGCACCAGCAGGAACGGCCAAATCCCGACGAGCCAGATCAATCCTGCGGCGGCCACTGCAATCGCGGCGTTGGTTGCCATCGTGCTGGTCCATGGTACCCAGCCGCCTCGCATCAGGCCGACCGGCAACCGCTGCCCAAGCAGGAACAGATAGGCGGGGCCGATCCCGAACATGACCACTGGGTGCCGATAAGTCCGGTAACGCAGCCGCCCCAGGTGCGAAAGGGCGCGATATTCGGCAACCGTGAGTGTGTCGATGTCGCCGGTACCGCGGCGGTCGAGGTTGCCGGAAGTGGCGTGATGCAGCGCGTGGGTCCGCCGCCAATAATCGTAGGGCGTCAATGTCAGGACGCCGATCGCGCGCCCGACCCAGTCGTTTACAAACTTGTTCCGGAAAAACGAACCGTGTCCGCAATCGTGTTGGATCATGAACAAACGCACGAGAAAGCCGGCTGCCGGCACGGCGATGAGGAGCGAGATCCAGTAGTGTCCGAAATACAAAGCGGCCCAGGAGAGCGCCCACAGTACCGCAAGCGGGGCAAACGTGATTGCGATCTCGACGATGCTGCGCGCGTCGCTCGGCTCACGATAGCGGGAGAGAATTTGAGTCCATTTGCGGGCGTCGAAAGGCGCCGTGTCGGCTCCAGACATGAGGCTCAATGACTTTTATCCTGTTGGGGAGACACTTCAGTCTCGTGTTGTTTGATACTACCCGCTGCGACCGGATCTTCGACGCTTGACGCGCTTCTTGACGAGTACGCCGGAAGAACCGGATGCGGCTTCTGCGCGGGTTTGAGGGGAAGCACGATCGCCTTGCGACGGCTTACCTATCACATCAACTATACGCCGGTCGACCTTCCGGAATCTGTGCCAAATTGACCGGTTTCAAAGAACGGTGGCCGCTGTGGAATTATCGGCAGCGCGGAGGCGCG
>DATKEK010000033.1:0-14396 GCA_035512195.1 Burkholderiales bacterium | reverse complement strand
GGCGGTGATCCACATGGAAGTGGTGCCGGGCGACACGCTCGACGTGCGCGTGGCGGCGAAAGGCGGCGGATCGGAGAACAAGTCGAAGTTCGTGATGCTGAATCCGTCGGACAGCATCGTCGACTGGGTGGTGAAGACCGTGCCGGGCATGGGCGCGGGCTGGTGCCCGCCCGGGATGCTCGGCATCGGCATCGGCGGCAGCGCGGAAAAGGCGATGGTGCTGGCCAAGGAATCGCTGATGGATGCGATCGACATGCATGAGTTGAAAGCGCGCGGCCCGCAGAACCGCCTCGAGGAACTGCGCATCGAGATCCACGACAAGGTGAATGCGCTCGGCATCGGCGCACCGGGGCTCGGCGGTTTGACCACCGTGCTCGACGTGAAGATCAGGGATTACCCGACGCACGCGGCGTCGCTGCCGGTGGCGATGATCCCGAACTGCGCGGCAACCCGACATGTGCATTTCGTGCTGGACGGCAGCGGACCGGCGCAGCTCGAGCCGCCCAGCCTGTCCGATTGGCCGGACGTGCACTGGGCACCGTCCGCGGACGCGCGCCGCGTCGACCTCGACAAGGTAACGCGGGAAGAGATCGCAGGCTGGAAGCCGGGCGAGACGTTGCTGCTGAACGGCAGGCTGCTTACCGGACGCGACGCGGCCCACAAGCGCATCCAGGAACTGCTCGGCAGCGGCAAGGGGCTGCCGGAAGGCGTGGATTTCCGTAACCGGTTCATCTACTACGTCGGCCCGGTCGATCCGGTGCGCAACGAGGCGGTGGGTCCGGCGGGCCCGACCACCGCGACGCGCATGGACAAGTTCGTCGACATGATGCTCGGGCAGACCGGGCTGCTCGGCATGGTCGGCAAGGCGGAACGCGGACCGTCGGCGATCGAGGCGATCCGCAAGCACAAGGCGGTGTACCTGATCGCGGTCGGCGGCGCGGCCTATCTGGTGTCGAAGGCAATCCGATCTTCGCGCGTGGTGGCGTTCGAAGACCTGGGCATGGAAGCGATCTACGAATTCGAGGTGAAAGATATGCCGGTCACGGTAGCAGTGGACGTCAAAGGCGAATCCGTGCACCAGACCGGCCCGCGCGAATGGCAGGCGAGGATCGGCAAGATCCCGGTCGCGGTCGCGTGACGTGGACGGTGCGTCATGTTTCCCTCACCCTCGATCCCTCTGCTCCGCTTCACACCCCTGCGGGTGCATGTGAGTGTTCCCTTGTCCCGGCGGGAGAGGGAGGAAAACACCCTTCTCCCCCCGGGAGAAGGGCTGGGGATGAGGGAGGTTTGTGGTGGCTATTGCGGAACGCTCGCCGTGTTTCCGGCCGAAGTCCGTAGCCATCCAGAAAGTTCAATGGCGGGCCTCCCCGCATTGCAAGCTGGTGAAACTGGTCAGGTCCGGAAGGAAGCAGCCACAGCTATTTCTTGCAAGTGCCGGGGTAAGGCTCGCCACCCAATTGGTTGCGGTTCGCGCAGGTGCGAATCGCTTACGTTCGTCTGAGAGGTTGACAGCCAGGTGACAGTCGCGCTCGCGCGGAAATGGCGGCCGAAGAGCTTTGCCGAACTGGTGGGGCAGGAGCACGTGGTGCGCGCGCTGACCAATGCGCTGACGCAGAACCGCCTGCATCACGCCTGGCTGCTCACCGGCACGCGCGGCGTGGGCAAGACCACGCTCGCACGCATCCTCGCCAAGGCGCTGAACTGCGAGACCGGCGTGAGCGCGGAGCCCTGCGGCAAGTGCGGCACGTGCACGGAGATCGACGCCGGGCGCTTCATCGACCTGATCGAACTCGATGCCGCGTCCAACACGCAGGTGGACAACATGCGCGAGCTGCTGGAGTACGCGCTGTATGCGCCGACCAGCGGCCGCTTCAAGGTGTACATCATCGACGAAGTGCACATGCTCACGCGCAACGCCTTCAACGCCATGCTGAAGACGCTCGAAGAACCGCCGTCGCACGTCAAGTTCATCCTCGCCACCACCGATCCGCAGAAGATTCCGGTGACGGTGCTGTCGCGCTGCCTGCAGTTCAACCTCAAGCAGATCTCACCGCCGCTGATCCGCGAGCAGCTGCAGAAGGTGCTCGGCCTCGAGAGCGTCGAGTTCGAGCTGCCCGCGCTGGCGCTGCTGGCGCACGCGGCGCAGGGCAGCATGCGCGATGCGCTGTCGCTGCTGGACCAGGCGATCGCACACGGCGCGGGCAGGGTGGAAGAAAAAGCCGTGCGCGACATGCTCGGCGCGGTGGACCGCGGTTATCTGGTCGACATTCTGCGCGCGCTGTCGCGTGGGGACGGCACCGCACTGGTAGAACAGGCGGAACGCATGGCGGCGCGCAGCCTGTCATTCGATTCGGCGCTCGAGGAGCTGGCGACGCTGCTGCACCGGCTGGCGTTGATCCAGACGCTTCCCGGCAGCCTCGCCGACGACGACGTCGATCGCGACGCGCTGCTGGAGCTGTCGGCCGCGTTCACGCCGGAGGACGTGCAGCTCATGTACCAGATTGCGCTGCACGGCAGGCGCGACCTCGGTATGGCGCCGGAAGAGTTCGCCGGGTTCAGCATGACGCTGCTGCGCATGCTGGCCTTCGTGCCGGTGTCGGACGAGGACACGCGACCGGCGCCGCCTGCGCGGGCCGCCGCGCCGCGAGCGGCTTCCCGGCCGGCCGGCGGCGGCAGCAATAGCGGCGCCGCGGCGGCCAGGAAAACCGGTGTTACCGCCATTGCCGACTGGCGGGAACTGATCGCGCAGCTGAAGCTCGGCGGCATGGCGCGCATGCTGGCGGAGCACTGCGAACTGCAGGAATTCCGTAACGGCCGGCTGGATCTCGCAGTGCCCGAAGCGCACCGCCACCTGGTGGAGCAGGCCTACACCGACAAGCTGCGGGCCGCGCTCGAGGAGCGTCTCGAGACGAAATTGAAACTGCAGATCACGGTCGGCGGTTCAGGCAATACACCGGTGGCGATCGAAGACCGGGAGAAACAGGAGAATCTGGAGCGCGCGGTTGCGGCGATCGATGCCGATCCTTTCGTCAGGGATCTGGTCGAAAACTTCGATGCCCGGGTCGTGGACTCGTCTATCAAACCGATCGAGTAAGAAAGGATGCACAAATGAAGGGACAGCTTGCCGGCCTGATGAAACAGGCGCAGCAGATGCAGGAGAACATGAAGAAGGTGCAGGACGAGATTGCCGCGATGGAGATCGAAGGGCAGTCCGGCGCGGGTATGGTCAAAATCGTCATGACCGGCCGCCACGACGTCAAGCGGGTCACCATCGATCCTGAACTGATGAAGGATGACAAGGAGATGCTCGAAGACCTGCTGGCGGCGGCGGTGAACGACGCGGTGCGGCGGGTGGAAGCCGCGACGCAGGAGAAGATGGCGAGTGTGACCGCGGGGCTGCCGCTACCCCCGGGCATGAAGCTGCCGTTCTAGACCCACCTCACCCCGGCCCTCTCCCCCCGCAAGCGGGCGGAGAGGGAGAGTGGAAAAACGTGAACATGGCGCCAGAGCACAGAAAAGAGCCCGCTCCGATCTGCTGGAGTGGGCGGGGGGTGAGGCGTTGAAACCCCCGTCGTCGCTCGAGGAACTGATCGAGGCGCTGCGCTGCCTGCCGGGCGTGGGGCCGAAGTCCTCGCAGCGCATGGCCTATCACCTGCTGCAACGTGATCACGCAGGCGCGAAGCGGCTCGCGCGCGCGCTCGACGTGGCGCTCGAACGTATCCGCCACTGCGAGATGTGCAACAGCTTCGCCGAGGAGCCGGTCTGTACGCTGTGCCGTTCAACGCGCCGCGATCAGGCGCTGCTGTGCGTGGTGGAGATGCCCGGGGATCTGGCGATGATGGAACAGGCCCAGGCCTACAGCGGGCTCTACTTCGTGCTGATGGGGCGGCTTTCGCCGCTGGATGGCATCGGCCCGAGGGAAATCCACCTGGATCGCCTGGTGAAGCGCGCAACCGACGGCGTGGTGAAGGAGGTGATTCTCGCCACCAATTTCACCGTCGAGGGCGAGGCGACGGCACACTATGTCGCGGAAATGCTGGCGCCGCGGGGACTGAAAGTCACACGCATCGCGCGCGGCCTGCCGGTCGGCGGCGAGCTGGAGCATGTCGACAGTGGCACGCTGGCCCAGGCCTTGATCGAGCGCAGGCCCACCTGATGCCTTCCACTGCGGATAACGCGAAACGGCGCGGCCGGTCGGCGCCCAGAAGCACGCCGAAAGTCGCGAAGACCGCGCGCAGGCCCATGCGATCGGCGCCCAAACGCGCCGGCGCCCGCACTGAATCGCAGGTGCCTGCCGCGCCGCGTTCGCAGAAACTGCAGAAGGTGCTGGCGCAGGCGGGGCTGGGATCGCGACGCGCGATGGAAGAACTGATCAAGAGCGGCAAGGTCAAGGTCAACGGCGAGCCGGCGTCGCTCGGACAGCGCGTCACCCCCACCGACGAGATCGTGGTCGGACGCCGCAACATCAAATTCCAGGTCACCACCCGGCTGCCGCGGGTGATTCTCTATCACAAGCCGGAAGGCGAAATCGTTTCGCGCGACGATCCGCAGCGGCGCACCAGCGTGTTCGAGAAACTGCCGGCGATCCGCAGCGCGAAATGGCTGGCGGTCGGCCGGCTGGATTTCAACACCTGCGGGCTGCTGATCTTCACCACTTCGGGTGAACTGGCGAACCGCCTGATGCACCCGCGCTTCGAGGTGGAAAGGGAGTACGCAGTGCGGATCTTCGGCACGCTTTCCGAAGAGCAGCTGCATCAGCTTAAGCGCGGCGTGAAACTGTCGGACGGCGAGGCCCGCTTGGAAGTCATCGAGCCGCAGGGCGGCGAGGGCAGGAACCACTGGTACCGCATCGTGGTGCGCGAGGGCCGCAACCGCATCGTGCGCCGCATGTTCGAAGCGCTCGGCATGCGCGTGAGCCGGCTGATGCGGGTGCGCTTCGGCATCGTGTCGCTGCCGCCTGCGCTGAAACGCGGAACCTGGAACGAACTGAAAGAACCGGAGATCCGCAAACTGCTGGACTGGGCCGGTTCCACTGCTCCAGGTACGATGGACTCGGCAGAGACAACTCGCGAAAATCGAATCTCACCCCCAAGACACCAAGGCACCAAGAGAACCGGGAAAGCCGTGATTTGAATTTCCTGGTGCCTTGGTGCCTTGGTATCTTGGTGGTTCAGTCTGGTTGCGTCGGCGGGTTGCCGGCTAACTGGCGATGGCGGAAAGATCCGCCGCGGTGAGCAGAAATACGCTCTCCGTGCTTGCACTGGTTTCCAGCCAGGTAAACGGTACGCGCGGCCAAGTGCGTTCGAGCGCTTCACGGTTGTCGCCGATTTCCACCAGCAGGATCCCGCATTCGGTCAGGTGCTCGTGCGCGCGTTCGAGAATGCGTCTGACCACATCCAGCCCGTCATCTCCCGCCGCCAGCGCGAGTTCGGGTTCGGCGCGGTATTCCGGCGGCAGCGCCCGTATCGAATCAGTGGTCACGTAAGGCGGGTTGGTAACGATCAGGTCGTAGCGCGTCTTGCCCAGATCTGCATACAGGTCGCCGAGGTGCAATCGCACGCGATCGGCAAGGCCGTAGTCGATGACGTTGCGCCGCGCGACTTCCAGCGCATCGGGTGACAGCTCGGTCGCATCCACCAGCGCGTTCGGGCAGGCGTGTGCGGCGATGATTGCGAGGCACGCCGATCCGGTGCACAGGTCCAGCACGCTGGCAACGGATGCCGGGTCGATCCACGGTTCCAGGCCGTCACGCAGCAGTTCGGCGATATGCGAGCGCGGCACGATGACTCGCTCGTCGACGTAGAAGCGGAATTCGCCGAGCCATGCTTCGTTGGTCAGGTACGCAGCCGGCAGGCGCTTTACCACGCGCCGCTGCAGAAGCTCCAGCACCTGCCGCACTTCGGTTTCGGTCAACGCGGCATCCAGAAATGGCTCGAGCCTGTCCGGCGGCAGGTGCAGGGCATGCAGGATCAGGTATGCGGCTTCGTCCCAGGCGTTGTCGGTGCCGTGGCCGAAAGCGAGCCCGGCTTCGTTGAATCGGCTGACGGCGAATCGCAGCAGGTCACGGACCGTGCGCAGATGCGTCCGTGCATCAGCGAACATCCAGCAGCCCGGCAATGATGCGCTGGTAGATTCGCGACAGGGCTTCCAGGTCGTCGACCAGGATGTTCTCGTCCAGTTGGTGGATCGAGGCGTTGATCGGGCCGAGTTCGACGATTTCGCGGCAGATCTTCGCGATGAAACGTGCGTCGGAAGTACCGCCGCTGGTCGAAAGCTGTGTGGCGAGTCCGGTTTCCGCACGGATCGAGTCGCTCACGGCTTCGACCAGACGTCCGCGCTCGGTGAGGAAGGGGCCGCCCGAAAGCGACCACGCGATATCGAATTCCAGACCGTGACTGCGCAGGATGGATTCCATGCGCGCCTTCAGGATGTCTACGCTGCTTTCCGGCGAAAAGCGGAAATTGAACAGCACCGTGAGCTCGCCCGGGATCACGTTGTTCGCGCCGGTCCCCGCGTGCAGGTTCGAGATCTGCCAGGTGGTTGGCGGGAAACACTCGTTGCCGTCATCCCACCGCGTGGCGGCAAGCTCGGTCAGCGCCGGCGCGAACTGGTGCACCGGGTTGCGCGCAAGGTGCGGATACGCGACGTGACCCTGCACGCCGCGCACGGTAAGTTCGCCGGAGAGCGAACCGCGCCGCCCGTTCTTGATGGTATCGCCGAGGCGGTCCACCGAGGTGGGCTCGCCGACGATGCAGTATTCGATGCGTTCTTCGCGCGCGGCCAGCTTTTGCACCACTTTTACCGTGCCGTCGACCGAGGGGCCTTCCTCGTCCGAGGTGAGCAGCAGCGCGATCGAGCCGGCATGCCGGGGATGCTCGCCGACGAAGCGCTCGGCGGCGGCGGCGAAGGCGGCGATCGAGGATTTCATGTCGGCCGCGCCGCGGCCGAACAGCCGGCCATCCCGCACGGTCGGCACGAAGGGGTCCGAGGTCCAGCGATCCAGCGGCCCCGGCGGCACCACATCGGTATGGCCGGCAAAGCAGACCAGCGGCGCAGCGGTGCCTCGGCGCAGCCAGAGATTGTCCACCTCGCCGAAGCGCATGTGCTCGGCGACGAAGCCGAGCGGCGCGAGCCGCCCGGCGATCAACGCCTGGCAGCCGGCGTCGTTCGGCGTGACCGATGGATGGGAGATCAACTCGCGCGCGAGCTCGAACGTTGCGGAAAGCATTCTGGAATAGGGTGCCGCCACGCAGCGGAGGCGGGACTCAGTCGTTTTTGTCGTCCACGTTCAGCTTGATCTCGCTGAACGAGTAGGTGCCGCCCGGTTTCACCACCACGCGGCCGGTCGGGCTTTCGCCCAGCTTTCCGGATGCTTTCTGCTCGTAGTTGTTGATCAGCCAGGACAGGTTGGTGGCGGAATCGGAGTTGCGCAGCGCCTCGTCCTTGGAGATCGAACCCTTCTGGTACAGCTCGAACAGCGCCTGCTCGAAGGTCTTGCAGCCGGGCGTCAGGCTTTGCTCCATCGCTTCCTTGATCTGGTCGATTTCGCCCTTGCGAATGTGCTCGGCAACCAGCTTGGTGTTCAGCATCACCTCCACCGCCGCCACCAGTGAGCCGTCGTTGCCCTTGACCAGGCGCTGCGAAATGATTGCGCGCAGGCTCATCGACAGGTCGGACAGCAGCGCCGGACGCGCATCGTAGGGGAAGAAATTGATGACGCGGTTCAGCGCGTGATAGCTGTTGTTGGCATGCAGGGTCGACAGGCACAGGTGACCGGTCTGCGCGTACAGCAGCGCGTGCTGCAGCGTCTGCCGGTCGCGGATCTCGCCGATCATCATCATGTCCGGGGCTTCGCGCATGGCGTTCACCAGCGCGTTCTCGTAGGACCTGGTGTCGGTGCCGACCTCGCGCTGGTTGATCACGCACTTCTCGTTCTTGAACACGAATTCCATCGGGTCTTCGATGGTGAGGATGTGCCCGGGTTTGAGCGCGTTGCGGTGTTCGATCATCGCTGCCAGCGTGGTCGATTTCCCGCAACCGGTCGAACCCACCACCAGTACGAAACCGCGCTTTTCCAGCACGAGTTCCTTCAGCATCGGCGGCAGCAGCAGCTTGTCTATGCCGGGGGTTCCGCTGCGCAGGTAACGAATGACCAGGCCGATGTTGCCGCGCTGCCTGAAGACGTTCACGCGGAAGCGCCCGATGCCCTTCACCACGTGGGAGAAGTTCATCTCCCAGTTCTGCTCGAACTCGCCGGTCTGGCGCTCGTCCATTACCTCGTGGGCGATTTTCCTGGCGAGTTCCCCGTCGACGATCTGCTGATTCACCGGCATGATGTTGCCGAGAATCTTGATCGAGATCGGAGCGCCGGCCGAAATGAACAGGTCGGAGGCATCTTTCTCCGCCATCAGCTTGAACAGTGGATCAAGGAACATGGTGGCCTCGCTGGTAAATTGAGTTCACTGCTCAATCGCTCCGGAGCAGTTCGTTGATGCCTGTCTTAGCCCGCGTCTTGGCGTCCACCTGCTTGACGATCACCGCGCAGTACAGGCTGTACTTGCCGTCGCCCGAGGACAGGTTGCCGGAAACCACGACCGACCCCGGTGGAATCCTGCCATACATCACCTCGCCGGTGTCGCGGTTGTAGATTTTGGTGCTTTGGCCGATATAGACCCCCATGGATATCACCGAGCCGGCGCCGACGATCACGCCTTCGACCACTTCCGACCGGGCGCCGATGAAGCAGTCGTCCTCGATGATGGTAGGGTTGGCCTGCAGGGGCTCCAGTACGCCGCCGATCCCGACTCCGCCGGACAGATGCACGTTCTTGCCGATCTGTGCACACGAACCGACGGTGGCCCAGGTGTCCACCATGGTGCCTTCGTCGACGTAGGCGCCAATGTTTACGTAGGAGGGCATCAGCACCACGTTTTTCGCGATGAATGCGCCGCGGCGCACCGCTGCCGGCGGCACCACCCGGAAGCCACCGGCCTGAAAGTCGGCGGCGCCATAATCGGCGAACTTGGAGGGAACCTTGTCGAAATAATTCGTGTAGCCGTCGCGCACGACGGCGTTGTCGTGCAGGCGGAAGGACAGCAGCACGGCTTTCTTCGCCCACTGGTGTACCACCCATTCGCCGCCCTGTTTTTCCGCGACCCGCAGCTTGCCCTTGTCCAGTTGCTCGATGGTTTCGGCGACCGCTTCGCGCACTTCCGACGAAGCCGACTTGGGGGAGATTTCGGCGCGTCGCTCGAATGCCTGCTCGATCACGCCCATCAGATCCGTCATGCGTTGTTGTCCTTTTTAGAGTCCCTTGATGAATTCGCGCAACCTGCCGGCTGCTTCCACGCATTCCGCCACCGGCGAAACCAGCGCGATGCGCACGCGGTTCGCACCCGGGTTTTCGCCGTACGCCTCGCGTCCCAGGTAACTGCCTGGCAGAACCGTCACATTATAGTGTTCGTACAAGCGCTTAGCGAACTCGCTGTCCGCCATCGGCGTGCGCAGCCAGAGGTAGAAGCCGGCGTCAGGCATGTCGACCTCGGTGACTTCGCGCAGCAGCGGCACCACTTTGGCGAATTTCTCCCGATACAGACGGCGGTTCTCCGCCACGTGCGCCTCGTCGCGCCAGGCGGCCGCGCTCGCAGCCTGCACCGCGGGGCTCATCGCCGAACCGTGGTAGGTGCGGTAGTGCAGAAATTTCGCGAGGATCGTCGCGTCACCGGCGACGAATCCCGAGCGCATGCCGGGTACGTTCGAGCGTTTCGACAGGCTGCTAAACACCACCAGCCGCTCGTAGCCGCCGCGGCCCAGGCGGTGCGCCGCTTCCAGCGCGCCAAGCGGCTTGTTCGAATCGTCGAAGTAGATCTCCGAGTAGCATTCGTCCGAGGCAATCACGAAGCCGTAGCGGTCCGAGTATTCGAACAGCTCTTTCCATTCTTCCAGCGAGAGCACTCTGCCCGACGGGTTGCCCGGGGAACAGACATAGGCGAGTTGCGTGTGCTTCCACACCGCGTCCGGCACCTGCTGCGGCGCAAAGCCGAAACGGGTGTCCGGGGTGGCATTGATAAAATGCGGCGTCGCGCCGGCGAGCAGGGTTGCGCCCTCGTAAATCTGGTAGAAGGGATTCGGCATGACCACCGACGGCGCCCTGGCGCCGGAATCGATGACCAGTTGCGCGAAAGCGAACAGCGCCTCCCGGCTGCCCAGCACCGGCAGCACCTGTGTCGCCGGATCGGGGACAGGCAGCGAAAAGCGCGCCGCCAGCCATTGCGCGATTGCGCCGCGGAGTTCCTCGCCGCCGATGGTGAGCGGGTAGGATGCGAGCCCGTCCAGTGCGCCAGTCAGCGCGTCCTTGATGAACTGCGGTGTCGAGTGCTTGGGTTCGCCGATGGACAGCCGGATCGGCGTCAGGCCGGGCTTTCTGGTGATGCCCTTCAGCAGGGCGGAGAGTTCCTGAAAGGGATAAGGCTGAAGACGGGCGAAATTCGGATTCATCGGTCGAAGGTTGCCGCGCCGCCCTGCGTGTTTACGCGGGACTCACGGGCGAGCGCATTATAAGGGTGTCGTCGGTGCACACGAACAATACCGTCCCGGTTGCCGCGCTGCTCGCAGGTGCGCTGGTCTGGGGCGTGATCTGGTATCCGTATCGCGTCCTGGGCGAGGCCGGCGTCGCCGGCGCCACCGCCTCGTTTCTGTCCTACTTTCTGGCGCTGCTTGCCGGTCTCTGGGTGTTTCGCGCGCAGCTCGTGCGCTTTCGCGACGCACCCTGGCTGCTGGGCGCGATCGCGCTGTCCGCCGGCTGGTGCAACCTCGCCTATGTGCTGGCCATGGTTCGCGGCGAGGTGATGCAGGTCCTGCTGCTGTTTTTCCTCGCGCCCCTGTGGACGGTGCTGTTCGCCCGCCTGCTGTTGCGGGAGCGGCCGGGGCCGATGGGCTATCTGGTGATCGCGCTGTCGGTCGGCGGCGCCGGCATCATGCTCTGGCAGCCGGATGCACGGGTGCCGAAGCTGACGTCCGCGGCGGAGTGGCTGGCGCTGTCCGCCGGGATGACTTTCGCGCTGGCCAATGTATTGAGCCGCAAAGCCCAGGTGCTGGATGCCAGGGTGAAGGCGCTCGGAGTCTGGATCGGCGTCTCGGTGTGGTCGCTGCCGGCGATGCTGATCCTCGAGGTCCCCGCGCAGTCACTTGCCGCAGCGGGCGGGCAGACCTGGCTTCTGCTGCTGCTGGTGGCGGCGGTGATCTTTTCGGTGAATGTCGCAGTACAGGAAGGGCTGACGCGCACCGCGGCCAATCGCGCGATCGTGATCCTGCTGACCGAACTGGTGTTCGGTGCGGTGTCGGCTTATTTTCTGGCCGGCGAATCGATGGGCGCGCAGCAGTGGGCCGGCGGCGCGATGCTGGTGGCGGCCACCCTGTGCTCGGGCCGCCTGGAAGCGCGGGCTTCAGCCGCGCGTGCTTGACTGCGTGGTGAACGTCGGGGGCTCGACCGGCGTCTGCGGTTTCCAGCCTTTCCTGCGGTGCTCCGCGACCACCGTGGTGAAGATTCCACCGCGCACGTAGAAGCGCGCGGTCAGTCGCATGAAGCGCGGCGCCGTCGCGCCCGCCAGGTCATCGAGCATGCGGTTGGTGACCGCCTCGTGAAAAGCGCCTTCGTTCCGGTACGACCATATGTAGAGCTTCAGGCTTTTCAGTTCGACGCACTTGCGGTCGGGTATGTAGTCCAGCACCAGCGTGGCGAAGTCCGGCTGACCGGTCTTCGGACACAGACAGGTGAACTCTGGAATCTCCATGTGAATCAGGTAGTCGCGGTCCGGACTCGGGTTGTCGAAGGTTTCCAGCTGGCGGCTCGGGCGTTTCGGCATTTATCAGGCAGGGGTCGTTCGGCTAAAATACGCTGCGAAAAAACAATGCGCCTGGGCTTCAGGCTTCACGGCCGCGCCCAGGCGCTTGTTTTATGGTTGTTCCGGTGAATTATAAGCTCTCAGAAAGCCGCAAATAGTGCGACTCACCCATATCAAGCTGGCCGGTTTCAAATCCTTCGTCGACCCCACGCATATCCCGGTACCGGGGCAACTGGTCGGGGTGGTCGGTCCGAACGGTTGCGGCAAATCCAACGTGATCGATGCAGTGCGCTGGGTGCTCGGCGAATCGTCCGCCAAGCAGTTGCGCGGCGAAAGCATGCAGGATGTGATCTTCAACGGCTCGGGCGAGCGCAAGCCGGTCGGCCGCGCCAGCGTCGAACTGATCTTCGACAACAGCCTCGGCAAGGACGCCGGACCGTGGTCGCAGTACGCGGAGATTTCGGTCAAGCGCGTGCTCGAACGCGAAGGCGAATCGTCCTATTACATCAACAACCAGCACGTGCGCCGGCGCGACGTCGCCGATATCTTCCTCGGCACCGGCCTTGGCGGCAGAGGCTACGCGATCATCGAGCAGGGAATGATCTCGCGCATCATCGAGGCGCGACCGGAAGACCTGCGCAACTTCCTGGAAGAGGCGGCCGGCGTCTCCAAGTACCGCGAGCGCCGCCGCGAGACGGAACTGCGCCTGGAAGACACGTGCGAGAACCTGCTCAGGGTCGAGGACATCCGTAACGAGCTGGGCAATCAGCTCGAACATCTGGAAGGACAGGCGGAGAAAGCCGGGCGCTATCGGGAAATCGAAGCGCAGCTGCGCAATTCGCAGCATCTATTGTGGATGACGCGCAAGCGCGACGCCGTCACCCAGCGCGCCAGAATTCAGCGCGAGATCGAGTCGATCGGCGTGGAGATCGAGGCCGAGACCGCAAATCTGCGCGAAGCGGAAAAGCTGGTCGAGGACCTGCGTGCGCGCCATTACGCCGCCTCGGACGAGTCGCACGCGGCTCAGGGTCGCCTGTACGAGGCGAACGGGGAGGTTTCGCGGATCGAGCAGCAGATTCAGCACCTGCGCGACACCCGTGCGCGCACCGAACGGCAGCTGGAGTCGGTGCGCGTGCAGATTACCGAACAGGGCGCGGCGGTGGCGGAATTGCAGGCCTCCAGGACCCGGGCCGAAGGCGAGTTGCAGGCTGCGCGCGAGACCGGCGAGCAGCTGCAGGACCAGTTGCAGGAATTGCGCAATGCCCTGCCCGCCGCGGAAGAGGGCTACAGGACGGCCCAGTCCGGACTGGATCAGGCCGGGCGCGAACTGACCCGTGCCGAGCAACAAGTGGAACTGGAGCGCACCCGCTGCGCCCATTCGGAGAAACTGCTCGGGCAGCTGGGTGCGCGCAAAGCCCGTCTCGAAGAGGAACGCGACGCACTCGAATTGCCCGAACCGAGCGAACTGGTGCGGCTCGACCATGAACTGCAGGATCTTTCACGTCTGCTGGGCGAGCGCCGCGAATCGCTGTCGCTGCGCGAATCGGAGTTGCCGGATCAGGAGACTGCGCTGCAGGAAGCGGAAGCCGCCGCCGAACAGCTGCAGCAGCGGCTGAATCAACGCGATGCCAGGCTGACGGCGCTGCAATCCCTGCAGGAGCAGGTGTCGCGCGCCGGAGAACTGGAACCCTGGCTGGAGAGTCATTCCCTGAAGCGCAACCCGCATCTGTGGCAGGTGGTGCAGATTCTCGAGGGCTGGGAAGACGCGCTCGAAGCCGTGCTGCGCGAACGGCTGAACAGCATCGGGCTGGAAGATCTGGGTTCGGTGCACGCGCTGCTGTCCGATCCGCCGCCCGGCAAGGTTTCGTTTCACCGGCTGTCGGCCGGGCAGGGGCAGGTGGCTGCAGCCCCGCAGGGCCTGCAGCGCCTGGCCGATTACGTGGCCTGCAGCGATACGCGGGTGGCCGCGGTGCTGGATGACTGGCTGCACCAGGTCTACGTGCTGCCGGACGCAGGACGGGGTGTGGAGTTGTCGCGGGAGTTGGCTCCGGGGGCGCTGCTGGTGACCTCGCTCGGGCATATCTTCACCCCGACCAGTGTCAGTTTCCACGCCGCGGATTCGGAGGTGCACGGAATCCTGTCGCGCCAGCGCGAGATCGAAGCACTGTATGCAGAGCGTAACGACATCGACCGCGAGCTGACGGCGGCCATGGAACGGGTGCGCGGGCTGCAGGCCGAACTGGAGCATGCGCGCGCCGACACCGAGCGCCTGCGGCGTGAGGTCGGCGATCTGCAGGAGAGCCAGCATCAGCTCAAGGTCGACCATGTCCGCCTGTCGCAGCTTGCCGAGCGCGTCACCAGCCGCGGCACGCAGATCGTGCGGGAACTGCAAGAAATCGATGACGAGGTCGAGCGGGAAACGGCGCAGATGGGCTCGGCAACCCGGAGCGCGGACACGCTGGAAGACAGCCTCGGCGGGCGGCGCGCGGCGCTGGAGCAGGCCCGCGCGGCCTTCCAGTCGGCCGAGGCCGGCCTCGAAGCATTGCGCGAGCA
>DATKEK010000032.1:0-9064 GCA_035512195.1 Burkholderiales bacterium | reverse complement strand
TAGGGCGCGATCGGCTTGAACCCCCGGGAGACATAAAGCGACTGCGCTTCCTTCATGGATTCCTCGGCCATCTGATGAATTGAGAAAGAGTCGGTTTGCCCAGACCTCAGGTTGCGCACGGCGATGAAAGTGATACGCGGCGTCTTTCCGTCCGTTTTGTCGTAGAAGCTCTCGCAGGAATAGTGAATTACAAGCGCTGTGTCGCCTTGCTCGAGCAACTCGTCCATGCGTTGCATGGTGTTCTTGCGACGCCTAAGTCTTTTGAGTTCGCGTCCCAACCACTGCTCCCTGACGTGAATTCGACGGCCTAAATGCCATCCATCCTGACAATCGCTTGTCCGCGCCGTGACATCACCCTTGAATTTTCGGCATTTCTTATCGACTATATCCACAACCCCGCCGAAGTCGCGCTACTGCCACCCCAGGAAACAATGCGGCACGGAGGTGGACCTATCTATGTTAATGACAACAGCGCATTCGTCAAACGCTCCGTAACGCCGCCTGCTCCCGTACAGTCCGAGCGACAGCCGACGCTCCGGCACCAACCGCCACGCCCCATGGACTACACCATCACCTAGAGAGCTGGTCGAGGCCGACATGGTCGGGCGCTAGCTAACCACGGTTAGCTCACTATTTACAGGTAACCGGCGCATCTCTTCCCGATGCTAGAATTTTTCCCGTTGTGTTACGCAGGATCCGTGACACGGCTGAATCCGGGCGGCGCAAACGCAGCGCTGAAACCAAAGTAAATCGAGGGAGGACTACGCATGAGCCGACGCAATCCTGCCGGACAACTTCGTATCGATCCCGCACTGTTCGCGGTGCTGCTGTTCGCGCCCGCGCTCGCCTTTGCGCATGTCGACCAGGGCGAGATCGGCGGCGGGTTTCTCTCGGGCATGGCGCACCCGGTGCTCGGGCTGGACCACGTGGTGGCAATGGTCGCGGTCGGTTTGTGGGGCGCGCAGCTTGGGTCGCCGGCGATCTGGGTCTTGCCGGTCACCTTTCCGCTGGTCATGGCATTCGGCGGGCTGCTCGGTCTGCTTGGGGTGCCGATACCCGCGGTAGAGATCGGCATTGCGCTTTCCGCGATCGTGCTCGGCGCGATGGTGGCGCTGGCCGCTCGCCCACCGCTGTGGGTCGCCGGACTCCTCGTGGGGCTGTTCGCGATTTTCCACGGCCACGCGCATGGCGCGGAACTGCCGGAAGCCGCGAACGCCATTGCCTACTCCGTCGGCTTCGTGATCGCCACCGGTCTGCTGCACGCCGTCGGTATCCTGATTGGCGTGGCGAACCGCTGGCGGCGCGGCGCGCAGGGCCTGCGTGTGGGCGGCGGCGCGATCGCCGCGAGCGGCGTCTATTTCCTCGTCGCGCATCTCGCCTGACCGCGAATGACCGGCTTCGGCCGCGCCGCCTCCTGTGCCGCGGCGGTGCTCACCTGCCTCGCCACGGGCGATGCGCACGCGCATGCGGCATCGCAGGCACTCGGGGATTTCTACGGCGGATTGCTGCACCCGTTGACCGACGTGGTGCACCTGCTGCCTTTCATCGCGCTCGGCTTGCTCGCGGGTCAGCGCGGTAGCCAGGTCAATTCCCTGTTGCTGATCTTCCCCGGCGCGCTGATGGCGGGTGCCGCGCTTGCGCTGCTGATTCCTCCCCTGCCCGGGCTCGAACTGCTGAACATCGCTTCCGCCCTGCTGTTCGGCGCGCTGGTCGCAGCCGCGGCCCCGCTGCCCGCCGCGGCACTCTATGCGTTGGCCACGTTCTTCGGATTGACGCACGGGCTCGCAAACAGAACCGCAATCGATGCTTTCGTGCGCCCGCTGCTGTTCATTCCGGGACTCGGTCTCGCCGGCCTGCTGGTGCTCGCCTGGGGCGGGCAGATCGTCGAGTACCTGATAGCGCGCCGCACGCCGTGGATGCAGATCGCGGTGCGCGTTGCGGGTAGCTGGATCGCGGCGATCGCACTGCTGGTGCTGGGGTTCAGTGCCAGGACACTGCTCGCCGGGTGAGAAACCCAAAAACATGGGCCGGCTGAAGGCCGGCCCATGTCCGAAATACGCCAGGCCGCTCAGTTTGGCGCGCGCGTACGACCTAGCAGCTGTTCTATCGCAAGTCCTATTTCGAGCAACCTGCGATCGCTGCCTGCGGGACCATTCAGTTCGATGCCCACCGGCATATCCGACGACTGCCCGAGGCCGGCGGGAATCACGAGGCCCGGAATGCCGGCATTCGAACCGGGATCGGCATTGCGGATAAAGCGCAGGAACGTTTCCAGCGCACTGGCTTCCGGACCCTGCTTGATCGCAACCGACGGCGTCGCCGGCAGCAGCAGCGCATCGATTCCATACTTTTCAAACGTCTGGGCGTAGTGGCGCTGCAGCGCCGGCCGCGCCTCGCGAATCGCCGCGTCGTAGATCGGCTTCGCATCGACCAGTCCGTCCGGACCCGGCAGTTTGCGCGGGAGCACCAGCGCATCGTAGGTGCCTTTCACGTCCTTGCTGGTGATATCGCGGGCAATGTCTTCCACGGACTTGCCGGTGTTGTACTTGCGCAGATACGCGGCGAGATCGTCGTATGCTTCGTACAGTGCGACCGGGAAGCTGGCGCGATTGTTCAGTTCCACCAGTTCGGGCATGTCCACTTCGACGACTTCCACCCCCGCGTTTTGTAACTTGACGATCGCGTCCCCCATCCGCGCGTGCGTATCGACATCCAGGTCGTCGAAGAAATAGCTGCGGTACACACCCAGGCGCACGCCGCGAAGCCCTGCTGCCTTGACCGGTGTCTCGCCGGCGATCACCGCATCCATCAGTGCCACGTCCGCGACGGTTTGCGCAATCGGGCCGGACGTGTCGCGGGTGCTCGAAATCGGCGTGATGCCTTCGCCGCTGTAACGTCCGATCGTGGGACGCAAACCGGCAACGCCGCTCACCGCCGCGGGAACGCGCACCGAACCGCCCGTGTCCGAACCGAGCCCGCCTGGTGCCAGCCGGCCGCCGACCGCCGCACCGGTGCCGCTTGAGCTGCCGCCGGCGAAACGCGTACGGTCGTAGGGATTGCGCACGCCGATCGGCTCGGTCTGGAAGAAAGCCTCGTTGTAACCGGAAATCCCGAACGCCAGCTCGTGCATATTGGTCTTGCCGAGCACGATGGCCCCCGCGTCGAGGAGTTGCTGCACCACCGGCGCGTTCTCGGCGGGCACAAAGTTCCTCAGGCCCGGCGTGCCCGCCGTGTTCGGCATGCCGGCCACGTGGGTGTTGTCCTTGATGACGAGCGGCACGCCGTGCAGCAGACCCTTGCCGCGACCGGCGGCGCGATCCGCGTCGGCCTGCCGCGCAGCGGCGAGTGCTTTGTTGCGATCGAGGGTGATGAAGGCATTCAGGTGCTGGTGCCGATCTGCCTTCTGCAGATACGCCTCGGTCAGTTCCACGCTGCTGATTGCGCCTGTTCTGATCAGCGCAGCCGCGTCGGACACGCTGAGTTGGGTCAGGTCGGCCGGACGTTGCACGGCGCCCGGGCCAGCGCAACCCACGACAAGAACGGCAATTGCCGCCAATCCTGCTGTCCGCATGAACTTTGTCATCATGGTTCTCCTCCTCCTTATTTCGATTCGCGCCGTTGGCTGAAAGGGGTTTCGTCTCTGTCAGATGTGCTCTCGGCGCTGGATCACCCGGAAACGGTTCGCGACAAATGCGGAGTCGGTGTAACAAGCGTTTGCCGCCGGGTTCGCGCCTGTCCCGTGGTAATCCGAAAACCCTGCCGACTGGTTGACATACACGCCACCGGTCAAGTTCACGGAAAGCGCAACGCCCGCACGTAACGTGGCTTCGGTCATGGCGTCGATTACCGCCTGCCTGGTCGAATACAGACCGACGGTCAGAGCGCCCTTTTCCCGCACGAGGCGCTCGGAGAGCGCGACCGCGGCGTCTGCGTCCTTCGTCCTGACGACGAAGCTGATCGGGCCGAAACGCTCTTCCATGTAGGCCTTTTCGTTCGACGCGTCGGTCTTGAGCAGCACCGGCGAGCGCACCTGTGCCCGCGGGAAATCCGCGTGTTCGATCTTCCGCGACGCAAGCACCACCTCTCCCCATGCAGGCGCATCCTCGATGCGCTTCAGGGTCGCTTCGGAATTGATCGCCCCCAGCACGCTGCCGGCTACCGCGGGATCGCCGAGCAATTTGTCGATCGCTGCGCCCAGATCGGCCGCGACCTGGTCGAACGGCACCTTGCCGTCGGGCGTGCCGATGCCGTCCGCCGGTACGATCAGCGCCTGCGTGGTCGTGCACATCTGCCCGGAATACAGCGACAGGGTGAACGCGAGATTCCTCAGCAACCCCTTGTAGTTATCCGTGGACTCGATCACCACGTTGTTCACGCCGGCCATCTCTGCGTAGACCTGCGCCTGCCCGCAGTTCTCCAGCAGCCAGCTGCCGAACGCATTGCCGCCCGTGTAATCAACCGACTTCACCGCGGGATGCGTGGCGAGCTTCTGCGTGACCGCGGGATCGGGATCGACGCATAACGTCACCAGATCCGGCGGCACACCGTTCTCCTGCAACACGTCGCGCACGATCCGCACCGTGATCGCGACCGGCAGGATCGCGTTCGGGTGCGGCTTCACGATCACCGCGTTGCCGGTCGCCAGCGCGGCGAACATGCCCGGATAACTGTTCCAGGTCGGAAAGGTGCTGCAGCCGATCACCAGCGAAACGCCGCGGCCGACAATCTCGTAGTGCTTGCGCATCACCAGCGGCGGATTCTTGCCCTGCGGTTTTTCCCAGGTTGCTTCCGCCGGGACCTGCGACATTTCCTGCCAGGCGTATGCCACCGCTTCGAGTCCGCGGTCCTGCGCGTGCGGTCCGCCGGCTTGAAACGCCATCGCCCAGCCCTGTCCGCTGGTCAGCATGACCGCGTGCGACATCTCGAAGCTGCGCTTGTTGATGCGGTCGAGAATCTCAAGGCATACGCCCACGCGGCCCTCCGCGCCGAGCTTGCGCCATTGCGGCATCGCGGCCAGCCCGCCCGCAAGCAGTGCGTCTGCATCGCTGACCGGATAGCTGACGCCAAGATCGACCCCGTAAGGCGATTTCTCCGTGGCTGCCCACGCCTTCTCACCCGCCTGGCCGAGCGCGAACCGCTTGTTCAGGTGCGCATCGAACGCGCCCTTGCCATCGGCCATCGCCGTGTCGCCGTAAGCCTTGGGAATCTCCGCATAGGGACTCCAGAAACCGCGGCTACGGATGGCCTTCAGCGCGCCATCGAGCGTGGCACGATGCTTATCGAACAGCGTATGCGACATGACGGCTGGATTCCCCCTTCGATGGATACAGTGCGCCGACGCGCGCAACCGGAATGCGTCTTGTCATCGGGAAGCGGTCAGACTACTATTCGCTGACCGATCGGTCAATAATAGTCCGACTGGACGGATTCTCTGCTGACAACGCCCATGCACACCGAATTCCGCAACATCCTGTTCGAAATATCCGACGGCATCGGCACCGTCACCTTCAATCGGCCCGAGCGCCTGAACAGCATCGCCGATGCGACGCACGGCGAACTGCGGGCAGCACTCGCGCAAGTGCGCGCGGACAGGTCGGTGCGCGCGCTGGTGATCACCGGCGCCGGACGTGCGTTCTGCGCAGGGCAGGACCTGAACGACCGCAAGACCGCACCCGACGGCGCGCCGCCGGACCTCGGCGCATCGATCGAGAACAACTACAAGCCATTCGTGCTCGCGCTGCGCAGTCTGCCGATTCCGGTGATTGCAGCGGTGAACGGCGTGTCGGCAGGCGCGGGCGCAAGCCTTGCGCTTGCCTGCGACGTGGTGGTTGCGGCGCGCTCCGCCAGTTTCGTGCAGGCGTTCTGCCGCCTGGGCCTGGTTCCGGACGCCGGCGGCACCTATTTCCTCGCCCGCAACCTGGGCGCCCCGCGCGCGATGGGGCTCGCGCTGTTCGGCGACAAGCTCTCCGCCGAGCAGGCCGCGGACTGGGGACTGATCTGGAAGTGCGTCGACGATGCCGAACTGATGTCCACCGTGCGCGAACTTGCGGGCCGACTCGCCAGCGGGCCGACCCGCGGTTACGCGCGCACCAAGCAGGCGATCTACGCGGCGGAACACCACCTGCTCGAGCAGCAGATCGATCTCGAGCGCGACTTCCAGCGCGAGCTTGGCCGCTCGCGCGACTACCGCGAGGGCGTTGATGCCTTTCTGGCGAAGCGCCCGCCGCAATTCACCGGGGAATGAACGAAGCCAATGAACGAAGCCATGGACAAGCCGCTTCATTCCGATCCCCAGGCAGTGGCCGACGCGGTAGGCGCCGGGATGATGGCGGAGGACGCCGCATCGCGCGGACTGGGCATGCAGATCGAGGCCATGGCGCCGGGCTACGCGAAGCTCCGCATGCCGGTGCGGGAAGACATGCTGAATGGATTCAAGATCTGTCACGGCGGTTTCATCACCACGCTGGCGGATTCGGCGTTTGCATTCGCCTGCAACAGCAGTAACGCGCTGACGCTCGCGGCAGGGATCGCAGTGGAGTTCATCGCGCCGGCACGTCTCGGCGACATGCTGACGGCGGAAGCGCAGGAGATGTCGATGACCGGCCGCACCGGTATCTACGACGTCATCGTGACCAACCAGCGCGGCGAGACGGTGGTGCTGCTGCGCGGCCGCTCGCACCGGACACGCGACCGCAAGACGGTACCGCTGTAAGGAAGGAATTGCGAGTCGTGCCAACGAAAGCACCTGCACCGGAAGAACTCGAGCCGATCGAGCGCGCGAGCCAGGATGCATTGCGTGCGCTCCAGCTCGAACGGCTGAAATGGAGCCTGCGCTACGCCTACGACAACGTCCCGCACTACCGCAAGTCGTTCGACACGCACGGCGTGCACCCGGACGACCTCAAGTCGCTTGCCGACCTGGCGAAATTTCCTTTCACCTCGAAGCAGGACTTGCGCGACAACTATCCGTTCGGGCTGTTCGCGGTGCCGCGCAAACAGATCGTGCGCATTCATGCATCCAGCGGGACCACCGGAAAGCCGACCGTCGTGGGCTACACGCGCAAGGACATCGACACCTGGTCGGACCTGATGGCGCGCTCGATCCGCGCCGCCGGCGGGCGGCCCGGCGACATCGTGCACGTCGCCTATGGCTACGGCCTGTTCACCGGCGGGCTCGGCGCGCACTACGGGGCGGAACGCCTCGGCTGCACCGTGATCCCGATGTCCGGCGGGCAGACCGAGAGGCAGGTGCAGCTGATCCGGGACTTCGAGCCGGACATCATCATGGTGACGCCCTCGTACATGCTCACCCTGATCGACGAGATGGAAAAGCAGGGGATCGATCCCGCGAAATGTTCGCTGAAGATCGGCATTTTCGGCGCAGAACCCTGGACCGAAGGCATGCGCGAGACGATCGAGAAGCGCGCCGGCCTCGACGCAGTCGACATCTACGGGCTGTCGGAAGTGATGGGCCCGGGCGTGGCCAACGAGTGCATCGAAACCAAGGACGGCCCGGTGATCTGGGAGGACCATTTCTATCCCGAGGTCGTCGACCCCGCCACCGGCAAACCCCTGCCCGATGGCAGCCCGGGCGAACTGGTGTTCACCTCGCTGACCAAGGAAGCGCTTCCCGTGATCCGTTACCGCACTCGCGACCTCACCCGGCTGCTGCCGCCCACTGCGCGCTCGATGCGGCGCATGGACAAGATAACCGGACGCTCCGACGACATGCTGATCATCCGCGGCGTGAACGTGTTCCCGTCGCAGATCGAGGAGCTGATCTGCAGGATGCCGCAGCTGGTGCCGCACTATCAGCTGGTTCTGGACAAGGATGGACACCTGGATGCGCTGACGGTCAGGGTCGAGCTGGAGCCGACCGCCGACCGCGCAGAGCATGTTCGACCGCGCCTTGCGCGCGAACTGGAGCATCACATCAAGAGCCTGATCGGCGTTACCGCGCAGGTGGAAGTTACCCCCCCGTTTGCGATCGAGCGCGTGACCGTCGGCAAGGCGAAGCGCGTAATCGACAACCGCCCGAAAGCCTGAAGGCGCTGAATGCATCGCGCCCGACCCGACAGATAACCAGGAGCATCCCATGTACACCCAGGCAATCGACCTGCCGCAGAAACCGGAAGAGCCGCAACGCGGCTCGCAACCCGACAAGCCGGAGTACCAGGCGGAGTTCGACGCGAAGCTGGCGCACGGCGATTTCATCGAGCCGAAGGACTGGATGCCCGATGCATACAGAAATACGCTGATCCGGCAGATCTCGCAGCACGCGCATTCCGAGATCGTCGGCATGCTGCCCGAGGGTAACTGGATCACCCGCGCGCCCTCGCTCAAACGCAAGGCAATTCTGCTCGCCAAGGTGCAGGACGAGGGCGGCCACGGGCTCTACTTGTACGCCGCGGCGGAAACCCTCGGGGTTTCGCGCGACGAGATGATCGAGGCGCTGCACTCGGGCAAGGCCAAGTATTCGTCGATCTTCAACTACCCGACCCTGACCTGGGCGGATATCGGCGTGATCGGCTGGCTGGTGGACGGCGCGGCGATCATGAACCAGATTCCGCTCACCCGCTGCTCGTACGGCCCGTATGCGCGCGCGATGATCCGCATCTGCAGGGAGGAAAGTTTTCATCAGCGCCAGGGTTTCGACCTGCTGCTGACCATGATGCGGGGATCGCAGGCGCAGCGCGACATGGTGCAGGACGCGGTGAACCGCTGGTGGTGGCCGTCGCTGATGATGTTCGGGCCTCACGACAGCGACTCGAAGCATGGCGAACAGAGCGCCAGATGGGGCATCAAGCGCATTTCCAACGACGAGCTGCGGCAGAAGTTCGTGGATGCCACCGCACAGCAGGCGGACGTTCTCGGCGTCGCCCTCCCCGACCCGGAACTGAAATGGAACGCCGGCCGCGGACACTACGATTTCGGCAAGATCGACTGGGAGGAGTTCTGGAACGTAGTGAACGGCAACGGTCCGTGCAACCGCGAGCGGCTCGCCGCGCGGGTGAAGGCCTGGGAAGAAGGTGCATGGGTGCGCGAAGCGGCGCTCGCCCATGCG
>DATKEK010000031.1:0-9917 GCA_035512195.1 Burkholderiales bacterium | reverse complement strand
TCTCGTGAGGCCTGCGCGACATCGACGCGACACGATCGCTAAACGAAGCAGGTCCGTGTCGCCAAGTCTTTGATAATTTTGGCGTCCCCACGGGGATTCGAACCCCGGTTACCGCCGTGAAAGGGCGATGTCCTAGGCCTCTAGACGATGGGGTCCCGTCAGAACTGCAACTTCTAGTGGTGGAGGTAAGCGGGATCGAACCGCTGACCTCTTGCATGCCATGCAAGCGCTCTCCCAGCTGAGCTATACCCCCACTGGAAAGAGCTCGCATTATACGGACGCGGCAACACCCTGTAAAGAAAGCGTTACCCGGGATACGCCGGGAGTTCGCGGTCCATCCGTTCAAGCACGCGTTCACGGCCGATCAGCTCCAAAGTCGCGTCGATCGCGGGGGTCTGCGGCTCGCCAGTGACCATCACGCGCAGCGGCATCGCGAGCCTGGGCATCTTGAGACCGAACTCGCCTACGGTTTCCTTGACCGCTCTGCCGATCGCTTCCCGGCTCCACTCGATTTTCGCGAGCTTCCCACGCAAGGCTTCCAGCGCGGGCTTCGCTTCCGCCGAATAGTGCTGCGCCTTGAGTTCCGCGGTCGGATGCAGCGTGCGGTAGAACAGCACCGCGGCGTCTGCAAGTTCGACCACGGTAGAGGCACGATCCTTCAGCAGCGCGATGACTTTTCCCAGATCCGGCCCCTGTGAAAGGTCGCACTCGCGGGCCTTGAGGAAAGGCGCCGTCAGCGCAGCGAGCCGGCCGTCGTCCGCCGCCTTCATGTAGTGCTGGTTCAGCCAGGCCAGCTTGGCCGGGTCGAACTTCGCCGGCGACCGGCTGATGTGCGCCAGGTCGAACCACTCGACCATCTGTTCGCGCGAAAAAATCTCGTCGTCGCCATGGCTCCAGCCGAGCCGGGCCAGATAGTTCACCAGCGCCTCGGGCAGGTAGCCGTCTTCAAGGTACTGCATCACGCTGACCGCGCCGTGGCGCTTGGACAGCCGTTCGCCGTCGTGGCCGAGAATCATCGGCACGTGGCCGAACTTCGGCAGCGGCGCGCCGAGCGCCTTGAAAATGTTGATCTGCCGCGGCGTGTTGTTGACGTGGTCGTCGCCGCGGATCACGTGGGTAATCTGCATGTCCCAGTCGTCGATCACCACGCCGAAGTTGTAGGTCGGCACACCGTCGCCGCGGACGATTACCAGGTCGTCCAGCTCTTCGTTGGAGATCGAGATCGGCCCTTTCACCACGTCGTCCCACGCCACGTCGCCGGTATCCGGATTGCGGAAGCGGACCACCGGCTGCACGCCGGCGGGCGGCGTTTTGCCCTCCGCCTCTTCCGGCCGCCAGCGCCCGTCGTAGCGCGGCTTGAGACCCTGCGCGCGCTGCTGCTCGCGCATCGCCTCCAGTTCTTCCTTGCTCGCGTAACAGTAGTACGCGTGCCCCGCCTCGATCAGTTTCTGCGCCGCCTCGCGATACCGGTCGAGCCGCTGCATCTGGTAGAACGGACCCTCGTCGTAGTCCAACCCGAGCCAGTCCATGGCGTCGAGAATCGCCTGCGTCGACGCCTGCGTGGAACGCTCGGTGTCGGTGTCCTCGATGCGCAGGATGAACCTGCCGCCGTGCCTGCGCGCGTAGGCCCAGCAGAACAGCGCCGTGCGCGCGCCGCCGATATGCAGATAACCGGTGGGACTGGGAGCGAAACGGGTGCGAATCATTGCGTAACAGCGGCTTTGAAAAAGGGCGCCATTTTACGCGAAGGCGTCCGCCATTGACCCCCGCAAACGCACTGTGGTTAAATTCGCCCTCTTTTTTCGGGTGGTTAGCTCAGCGGTAGAGCACTGCCTTCACACGGCAGGGGTCACTGGTTCGATCCCAGTACCACCCACCAACGTAAGTCACGCAGTTTCCGAATGACTTCCTCGCCGCCCTTGTGACCGGGTGTGCGATATCACGGAATATGGCTTTGCTCCCGAATCTATCAAGAACCACGCAGCGAGCAACGCTTACATCGATGCCACGATATTGAACTGACTGCGCGGGTGCGACAGCACAGCATTGAGTCACGGTTCGGTTCACCGAGCGCTTGCAACGTGTCAGGCGTCTTGTTTCGTTGGCAGCCACGGCGGCACCGGACAGTGCAACGCGCCGCACAAGGCCCGCAACAGTTCGAACTCCTGCAGCGTGGCCTGCCGGTCGTGTGCGATCGTCGCGCCCAGCGCAGCGATCAGCGTCTCGAGGTGCGGTAGCCTGAGCCCGTCCAGCGTCTCCAGCGCCGCGTCCAGCGCTGGCGCCCAATTCTCAGGATAGGCGTACTCCGGTGGCTCACTGAGTTGCAGCCGGGCAATGCCGGCGCGGTACGCCGCGACCGCTTCGGCCTCGTCGTGCGCGCCCACCCGGGCGGCGACCGAGAGCATGGCCTGTATCGCCGAACGGCAGCCCTCCAACCGCTTGCTGCCACCGGGGCCGCTGTAGGCCGGTTCGAGCACGTCGCGCAGATGTGCGCGAAATAATGTACCCAGCGCGTACTCGAACACACTGATCCGCCCGTCGGCCTGGATCAGCGTCTGAATCAGGCGTTCGACCCGCAGAAGTTCTTCGACGGCACGCAGCCGCAACGTCGGCACGGCCAGTTCCAGCAACGGCAGGCGCTGCCCGGGTGCGGCGCGTACCCCGGCGGTCGACCATTCGCGCAGCCGCTGCATCGCGGCCTCGCCCAGCCCATGCGCCACCGCACCGATCTGTTGCTCCCGGACTTCCGGTTCGGCGCTCAGCAGCAGGTACACCACCGCGGTCGCCGCCTCGCCCTGGGTGTGCACCGCGTCGTAAAGCGGCTTTGGCAGTTCGGCCAGCAGCCTGGCGACGGCCGGCGTTGTGTTCGCGCGATCCGCCGCTGCCAGGTCCGCCAGCAGCAGGCCGGTTATCACCGCCGGGTCGATCGTCCCGCCGCCCGGCAGCTGCCCCATGCCCGGCAAGTCCAGCAGTGGTGGCCCGTGGGCGAACTCCTCGCGGGCGGCTTCCCGCTGAGCCGCGGCCGCCTGCTCCCGCTTCCACTGTTCGATGAACCGCCTGAATTCCCGTTCATCGAAATGTGGCTCGATCGCCTGTATCCGGCTCAGGATTGGCGGGTGTGTTGCCAGGAGCCCGCTCATCGCTTCGAAGCCCGGGCCGAACAGCATGTGACTGACTTCCTCGGCTTCCGGCGAGCGGATCGCCGAGCCGCCCTCGGCTGCCGCGATCTTCTTCAGCGCCCCGGCGAGGCCCTCGGGCTCGCGTGTGAATTGCACCGCCGAAGCGTCGGCCAGCGATTCACGCTGGCGTGATACGCCCGCCTTTATCAGGCGGCCGAAAAACACGCCGATGTAACCCAGAACCAGAAGTGCCAGCGCCGCGACCATGATCGCCGCCGCACCCTGGCTGCCACGGCCACCACCTCGAAAGCGCGCCCCGTACAACAGCGAGCGGCCAATGACCGTCAGCACCAGGATACCGAACAGCACGCCGATCAGGCGGGTGTTGAGTCGCATGTCGCCGTTGACGATATGGCTGAGCTCGTGAGCGATCACACCCTGCAGTTCAGAGCGGCTCAAGGTCTCCAGCGCCCCCCGGGTGACCGCCACCGCCGCGTCACCGGGGTTGTGGCCGGCAGCGAAGGCGTTGATGCCGGATTCGTCGCGCAGCACGAAAACGCCGGGCACCGGCGTTCCGCTGGCCAGCGCGATCTCCTCGACCACGTTCAGCAGGCGCCGCTCCAGCGGGTCGCGGGTGTCGGGTGCGACCTGCGCACCGCCCAGCATTTCCGCGACCTTGCTGCCACCCTGGCGCAGCATCGCCATCCGTGTGGCTGAGGCCACGGCAATGATGCCGACAACCAGAATGCTCACGAACACGAACAGACCGAGGTTGTCACGCGCCACTGCGGTGAGCGGTCGCGCCGGCTCGAGGTGCTGCGCGCCAAGCGCGAGGAGCAGCACGAAGTTGACGCCGGCGACGATGCCCAGCACCGCAAGTGCGAACAGCGCGACGAGCTGATAGGACTTGCGCCGGGCTCGATCCTGGTGGGCGAAGTAATTCATGCCGCGCCCGGCCGCCGTGTCGCGACGCTCGGCACCCGGTGAAAGGGCTCCAGTCCGGACAGTCGCATCAGGTGAACGACACGCTGGGGGTTTTGCGTTGCGTCTCGTCGGCGATTTCCAGCAACGCCGCCGGCTGGAATTGGAACATGCCGGCAATCAGGTTGCCGGGAAAAGCCTCGCGGGCGATGTTGTACTGCATGACGGCATCGTTGAAAGCCTGCCGCGCAAAGGCAACGCGGTTTTCGGTGGTGGTCAGCTCTTCAGAGAGCTGCATCATGTTCTGGTTGGCTTTCAGGTCGGGGTAATTTTCTGACAGCGCGAACAGGCGGCCCAGCGCGCCGCTCAAACCGCTCTCGGCGCGGGAGAGTTGTTGCATTTTCTCCGGGTCGGTGGGGTCCTGGTTGGCCTGCTGCAGTCCGCTGACCGCAGTGTTGCGTGCCTGGATCACCGCCTCCAGCGTTTCTCGCTCGTGCTTCATGTAGCCTTTTGCCGTTTCCACCAGGTTCGGTATCAGGTCATGACGCCGGCGCAGCTGTACGTCGATCTGGGCGAAGGCATTCTTGAACCGGTTACGAAAAGTGACCAGACGGTTGTACAGCCAGATGGTAGTGACCACCACCAGCAAGATGATTCCCAGCAGAATCCACTCCATGTCGCCACCCCTTCTGTTCGTTTTTGCGATGATGTGGCCAGCCAATTTCTGCGCATCGCGCGCAGGGCGTGGCTGCCGACGCTGAAGCGCTATTATGCAGGCGCATCGGCCGAAACGCCCGCCTGCATCGCTGCGCGTGAAACCCCGGCCTTTCGATGCGCGCCATACGCACCACCGCTGAACAATCGCGACCTGTAGCCGATTGTGGAATGCTTAGGGCAGCGGTCAGTGGGTTCGATTCGCGCACCACACCCGCCGCCGCCCCGGCTGCGCTCTGCTAAGCTGCCGCTCATGCCGCGCTCCCTGCATTTGTTCTTGCTTGCTTTCGCGCTTGCCTGCCCTGCGCCGGCAGTCGCTCAGGATCGCGCGCAGGCGTTGTTCGAAGCCGCCAAGGTCAAGGTGGTCAAGATCGGCGTGGTGCTGAACGCAACTCGCTCGCAGACGTCGGTGGGGTCGGGCTTTCTGGTAAGCAGCGACGGCCTGGTGGTGTCCAACTTCCATGTCGTCTCGGAGTTCCTGCGCCGCCCGGAGCAGTACACCATCGAGTACACGCGGCACGACGGGTCGCGGGGCCCTCTGCAGCTGATCAACGTCGACGTGGTACACGACCTCGCGCTGCTGCGCATGGAGGGAAGCGGCCTGCCGCACTTTTCCCTGCTCGAGCGCGAGATGGCGAAAGGCGAGCGCGGGTTCTCGATCGGCAATCCGCACGATCTCGGTTTGACCATCGTCGAGGGCACCTACAACGGCACCATCACCGAGTCCCTCTACGAGCACATCCATTTCACCGGAGCGATCAATCCCGGGATGAGCGGCGGGCCGGCGCTCGCGCGCGAAGGCGCGGTGTTCGGCGTCAACGTCGCGCGGCTGGTGGACGCGCAGCTGGTGAGCTTTCTGGTGCCGGCACGCTTCGTCGCCGCGCTGATCGCCGACGCGCGCGACGAGGCCGCCACGCCGCAGGCGCTGCTGGAGCGGGCGCGCGACCAGATCGTGAATGCCCAGGACCTTCATCTCGGGCGGCTGCTGGACGCCGAATTGCCGCAGGCCGGACTCGGCGCCTATCGGGTCGCCGACCGGCTCGGGCCATTCATGCGCTGCTGGGGCCGCGCCGATGGCGAGCCCAACCGCCCGTACCGCACGAACCAGCAGAACTGCTCATCGGAAGCGTCGATCTTCGTATTCGACGATGTGCGCACCGGGTCGATCGATTTCGAGCATGTGCTGCTGGAAAGCCGCGGGCTCGGCTGGCTGCGTTTCTACAAGCTGTATGAAAGCCGCTTCGGCTACGCCGGCGGCCTTCCCGGCCGCGAGGAGGATTTCACCGAGTTTCGCTGCACGACCGACTTCGTGCGCCAGGACGATCTCACCTTGCGCACGGCGCTCTGTGTGCGCGCGTACAAGCGACTCGCCGGCCTGTACGACTTCTGGCTGCGCGCGGCCTCGCTGAACGCCTACGACCGGGGACTGCAGACCACGCTGGTGTTGACCGGTGTGTCGTGGGAGAACGGCACGCGATTCGCGCGCCACTATCTCGAAACCATCGGCGGCACGCCATGATGTACGTCGAAGTGCTGGGTCGCAGCAGCGAGGTGCGTACCCGGCAGCGCATCGCCACCGAACCGTTCAGCATCGGACGCAGCTACGATAACGACCTGATCATCGACGACCCGTTCGTCGCGCCCCATCATCTGCGCATCGAGTACGACAGCGAGGGTAATCTGGTCGTCAGGGACCTGGGCAGCCGGAACGGCCTTTACCTTCTGCAGCCGGCAAGGCGCGTGGAAACCGTGACGATCGGCGAAGATACGCGGCTGCGCATCGGACACACCCAGATCAGGTTTCGCGACGCCGGCTTTCCGGTCGGGCCGGAGCTCGAGTCCAGGCCGGACACGCAGTACTGGTACGGCACGTATTTCTACCTGGCTTTCGCGGGCGCATCCGCGCTCCTTGTCGCCGACGGGTATGCGACCGTGTTCGAGCCTGCAATCGGCGCGCAGGTACTCGCCGCAGTGGTGGCATCGCTGCTCGGAGTATTCGTCTGGGCAGGGATCTGGGCATTCTTCGGCAGAATGGCTACCCACCGTGCACAGTTCTACAGACACGGCACGATCGCACTGCTCGCGGTCGCCGGGCTGCTGCTGACGCAGGAACTGGCCGGTTACGTAGAGTTCGGACTGTCGACGTCCGCCGCCGGACCGCTCGGCCTGCTGGCAGGCGCGGCAATCATTGGCGCAGCGCTGTACGGCCACATCCGGCTGGTCAGCCGCACCCGCGCGCGCTCGGCGGCCCTCACCGCCGTTGGCATTGCGGCAGTCTTCACCGGATCGTTCGCGCTGATGGAGTACTCGTCATCGATTGGATACTCTCAGGCGCTCGATTACGCCCGCTCGCTGAAGGCCCCCGCCTTCCAGCTGGTCGGCGCGGAAACAGCGGAGGCCTTCTTTGCAGACGCGGAGTCGCTCAGAACGACTCTCGACGCATTGCGCGACGAGTAAGGCCGGCGCCTTTGCTTATCGCCCCGCCACGCAGGAACGCGGCCCTGCAGAAACGCATCCGGAACCCGGCGCCTATCCGCCGCCGGTCGCGGCGCGCAGCTTCTTCCACACACAGGCGCCATTCGACGCCTTGTCGATCGCCTCGATCTGGATCGCATGCATCGCCAGCTCCGCATCGCTCGGTCGGACCCACCGCAGTTCGACGCGCTCGTCTCCCCCGAGGCCGGCGCCGGCCGGCACCGCCGGCTCGAGGAGCTCCATCAGCAGGCTTTCCTGCCCGCGGGTCATCGCCAGGTAGGCCTCCGCCAGCAGCCTCGCGTCGAGCAGCGCGCCGTGCAGCGTGCGGGCGGAGTTATCCACTTGGTAGCGCTCGCACAATGCGTCCAGCGAGTTGCGCTTGCCCGGGTGCAGTTGCTTCGCCATGCGCAGCGTATCGGTGATCACAGGGCAATACTGGCCGATCGGTTTCAGTCCGAGCAGTTCCAGTTCGCGATCGAGAAAGGCGACGTCGAACGGCGCGTTGTGGATGATCAGTTCGGCGCCCTCAACGAATTCCAGGAAATCCTTCGCCACTTCGCGGAACTTCGGTTTGTCGGCGAGGAACTCGCTGCTGATGCCGTGCACCTCGAGCGCGCCCTGTTCGATCTCGCGCTCGGGGTTCACGTACCGGTGAAAATTGCGATCGGTGATCTGCCGGCTGAACATCTCCACCGCCGCCACCTCGATGATGCGGTGGCCGAGGGAGGGATCGAGACCGGTGGTTTCCGTATCGAGCACGATCTGTCGCATGTCTGTGATTCAGTCTTTCACCAGGAGAAAAAAAAGCAAAACACGAAAGCACGAAGACACGAAGGAAAACAAACGTAAATCATCGCAAGCGAAAAAGTTTGCCGGGAATTGCGTATCAGTTGGCCACTTTATAGGACGGAGTAACCTGGCATCCAGAGCCTGCGCGCAGATACACTGGAGTCATTTCTTTGTGTCTTCGTGCCATTGTGCTTCGCTTTTCGGTTATTCGATTCGCAAACAACCGCCTTCAGTCATATCACCGTCTCGACGCCGCGGTTCGCCAGCTGGTCGGCGCGCTCGTTTTCCGGATGACCGGTGTGGCCGCGCACCCAGATCCACTCGATTTCGTGCTGCTGCGCGAGCAGATCGAGGCGTTGCCACAGGTCGATGTTCTTCACCGGTTTCTTGTCCGCGGTTTTCCAGCCGCGGCGCTTCCAGTCGTGAATCCAGGTGCTGATGCCGTTGCGCACGTACTGCGAATCGGTGTGCACGCGCACGCGCTGCGTCCGCTTCAGCGCGCCGAGCGCTTCGATCACCGCAGTGAGCTCCATCCGATTGTTGGTAGTCGCTGGATCGCCACCGAACAGTTCCTTTTCGTGTCCGTTCCAGCGCAACAGCGCGCCCCAGCCGCCGGGACCCGGATTGCCCTTGCAGGCGCCATCGGTGTACACGTCGACCAGCTCGGTCATTGCGGGTCGCCTGCCGCGCCGTTTTCTTTTGCGGCGATCGTCTCGTCCGCGTGCGTGCGTCTTTGCGGGACCGCGGCCAGCGACTTCTTCCGCGCCTGGACGGATTTCCATTTCGGCGTGATCAGCCGCATCCCGTGCACGCGCTTGATGCCATGCAGCAGGTAGATGCCGCCGGCAAACGGCCACCAGCGGTCGCCGGTGTTCTCCATGAATTCGAAACGCTTGCGCCATTTCTCGTGTGCAAGCGGCGGTACATAGCAGGCCATGCGCCCAGCCGCGACCTCGAAACCGAGCAGCGCCATCCAGTCCTTCAGTCGCGGCAGGTTGATGAACTGCCCGCACCAGGGGAACCCCGCGCCGCCCGACGCCAGGCGCCGCAAGCCCCAAAGGCTCCAGGGATTGAAACCGGACACCACTACGCGGCCTTCCGGCATCAGCACGCGCGCCACCTCCCGCAGCACCTGGTGCGGGTTATCGCTGAACTCGAGCGTATGCGGAAGTATCACCAGGTCGGCAACCCCGGTCTGCACCGGCAGTGCGCTCAGATCGCTGCGGAAGCCGACCGGGTCGCCTTTCGGCGCAGTGGCGCAATGGAACGGCATGCGGTTGGCGCGCAGAAAATCGATCTCGGGAAGGCCGAGCTGAATCGCGTTGAAGCCGAAAACGTCGGCCACCTCCCGGTCAAAAAAGCGCTGCTCGGTTTCCAGCAGGCTGGCGCCGAGCGGCGTCCTGAACCAGGCAGACAGGCTGCTCGCTCCAGTTGGTACCGGTTTCCGGTGTTGCGTTGAGTAGGCCGCGGCCATGGAGCCACCGATGTTGTTGCAAGGCGCGTTCGACGACCGCTGGAGCCGGGCACCGGCCGAATGACCGCGGCCGCAGCAGGTCTCGAGCCGAACGCACGAGAGCCCGCACACTCCGGATACGATCGCTCTTCGCCAATCGAAAGCATTGCGGAGTATAACGTACCGACCTATGCGGATGATCCGGGCGCGATGAACAAGGGTGGATGCTCATCACGACCGCGACCACCCGCCGGCAATCCGGTGGCCGCAACGCCCGCATGCTGAGGACAAATGGAACGTCCGTCTGACGATGGTATCTGTGGCCACGGACACGAACTCTGCACCCGTAGACGAGGCGCCTGCGGGCCAACCCGTTCACCGCAGTCCCCGCCTGGCAAGGCTTTGGCATGACCTCAGAAAGGCGGCGTAATTCCTTGACTTTTCAT
>DATKEK010000030.1:0-3255 GCA_035512195.1 Burkholderiales bacterium | reverse complement strand
GAGCCCAAGATTCTGATTGTCACGCGCTTGATTCCAGAGGCGCTGGGCACCACGTCCAACCAGCGGCTGGAGAAAGTCATTGGCTGCACTAACAGCTGGATTCTGCGCGTACCGTTCCACAAGAAGAACGGCGAGGTAGTCCAGCACTGGATTTCCCGCTTCGAAATTTGGCCCTACCTGGAGCGTTTTGCGGCCGACGTCGAGGCGGCTGCGCTGGCGGAACTCGGCGGCCGGCCGGACCTGATCATCGGCAACTACTCAGACGGTAATCTGGTTGCGACCCAGCTTGCCTCGCGGCTGCGGGTCACGCAGTGCAACATTGCCCATGCGCTGGAAAAGACCAAGTACGCGCATTCGGACCTGAGGTGGCGCGAACTGGAGTCGCAGTATCACTTCTCCTGCCAGTACACCGCGGACCTGATTGCGATGAATGCGGCGGACTTCATCATTACCAGCACCTATCAGGAGATCGCCGGCACGCCGGAAAGCATCGGCCAGTACGGGGCCTATCGATCGTTCACCATGCCGGGCCTTTACCGCGTGTTGAACGGGGTCGATGAGTTCGATCCGAAGTTCAACATCGTATCGCCGGGCGCGAACTCCGCGGTCTATTTTCCGTTCACCGACACCGAGCGCAGGTTGCTCACACTGATTCCCGAGATTGAAGACCTGATCTTCGGTGCAGCCGACGGCACACGCTCGCGCGGCCAACTGGCGTCGCGCGACAAGCCGGTGTTGTTCACCATGGCGCGGCTGGACCGCATCAAGAATCTGACCGGCCTGGTCGAGTGGTACGCGAAATCCGACCGGCTGCGCGCGGCGGCAAACCTGCTGGTGATCGGCGGCCATGTCGACCGCCTGGCGTCGTCCGACCAGGAAGAGCGCGAACAGATCCAGCTCATGCACGAACTGATGAACCGCTATGAACTTGATGCCGACCTGCGCTGGATCGGCACAAGGCTGGAGAAGAATCTTGCCGGAGAGCTGTATCGCTATGTTGCAGATTCGCGCGGCGCGTTCGTACAGCCGGCGCTATTCGAGGGCTTCGGCCTGACCATCATCGAGGCCATGGCCTCAGGACTGCCGACGTTCGCAACCTGCTATGGTGGCCCGCAGGAGATCGTGCAGCACGGCCGCTCCGGATTCCACATCGATCCCTACGCGGGCACGGAAGCGGCTGAGCTGATGACAGCGTTCTTCGAACGCTGCGCCGAGGACGCCAGCCACTGGATGGACATCTCCCAAGGCGCGCTAGATCGGGTTGAGGCACGGTACACGTGGAAACAGTATGCAGACCGTATGATGACCCTGTCGCGCATCTACGGATTCTGGCGCTTCGTGAGCGACCTGGAGCGGGAGGAAACCGCCCGCTACCTGCATATGTTCTATCAGCTGCAGTTCAAGCCGCTTGCGGCCGCGATACCGCCCAGCTGATTCTGTTACGCATTCCTGGAGTGAGTCGATGGATTCGCCTTATCTTGAACGCGTCCTTCAGACGCTCGGCATAGAGGAAGTGCCGGCCTGGGTTCATGTTCTGGTGGCGTTGTGGAACGTGATCCTGGTTCTGCTGCTGGCCTGGGTGTTGCTGCGCGTGCTTCGGCGACTGCTGCAAGCGTTTCATCAGCGGCTGATGGCGAACGCCGAGAACCAGGAAGAGCGCAAGCGCCTGGAAACCCTGAACCGTGTGTTCCGTTACATCGTTTCGGTGCTGATTTCCATCATTGCGGTGATGCTGGTGCTAAGTGAGCTGGGCATCTCGATTGCGCCGATCCTGGCCACCGCCGGCGTTGCGGGTATTGCAATCGGCTTCGGCGCGCAGAGTCTGGTGAAGGATTATTTCACCGGCTTCGTCATGCTGATCGAGAATCAGGTCCGCCAGGGCGACGTGGTCGAGATCGCCGGCAAGGGCGGCCTGGTGGAGGAAGTCACCTTGCGTTATATCCGCTTGCGCGACTACGAGGGATCGGTGCATTACGTGCCGAACAGCGCGATCAGCACGGTGACCAACCGTTCGCGAGATTTTGCGTTCTCCGTGATCGATCTCGGCGTGGCGTACAAGGAGAACGTGGAGCAGGTCTTCGACGTCATGCGCGAAGTGGCTAAAGACATGCGCAGCGACCCGGAGATCGGCCCGCGCATTCTGGACGACCTCGAGATTGCCGGCGTAGACAAGTGGGCGGATTCGTCGATCATGATCCGCTGCCGGTTTCGCGTGCGCGCGCTGGAGCAATGGGGCGTGCGCCGCGAGTATCTGCGGCGGCTCAAGCAGGCGTTCGACGCGCACGGCATCGAGATTCCCTTCCCGCACCTGACGCTATACGCGGGGCAGGATCCGAAGGCTGCGCCGCTTCCGTTGCGACTCACCGGCGGCGACGGCGCCATGCCGGGGCAGTGAGCGACCTGCGCCGCGGCTAGAACACCAGCGCGCCGCGGTCCAGCTCGGCCACGTTGGCACGGCCAAGCAGGGCGAGCGCCAGATCGATCTCGTCGCGCAAGATTTCCAGCGAGCGCGCCACGCCAGCCTCGCCGTCGGCGGCAAGTCCGTACAGCCAGGCCCTGCCGATCATGCATGCCGTGGCGCCGAGCGCCAGCGCCTTGACCACGTCGGCGCCGCGGCGCACACCGCCGTCCAGCAGTACAGGCGCGCGCCCCGCAACCGCATCCACCACAGCCGGCAACGCCGCGATCGCGGACACCGCGCCTTCCAGCTGGCGCCCACCGTGGTTGGAGACGATCACCCCGTCGATGCCGTGATCCAGGGCGATACGCGCGTCTTGCGGCGACAGGACGCCCTTGAGCAGCACCGGTCCGCCCCACTGCGACTTGAACCAGTCGACGTCCTTCCAGTTGATCGTGAGGTCGTACTGGCCGGCGATGAACTGGGTGATGGTCACCGCGTCGTCCGAAAGCGCCGTGGTGCCGGTGAAATTGCGGAACGCGATCCGCGGCCCGAGCCCTACGTCCATCAGCCAGGCCGGATGCAGCGTGAAGTCGAGCAGGGTGGCAGCAGTGAACTTCGGCGGCACGGTGAAGCCGTTGCGGATGTCGCGTTCGCGCGGTCCCTGCATCTTGGTGTCGACCGTAAGCACCAGGGCGTTACAGTTCGCGGCGCGCGCGCGGTCGATGAAGGCCTTGGTCAAGCCGCGGTCGCGCAGCACGTAGAGTTGAAACCAGTGCGGCCGGTCGCTGCCCTGTGCAATTTCCTCGATGCTGCAGGTCGCCATGGTTGACAGGCAGTAGGGGATGCCGGCCTTG
>DATKEK010000029.1:0-4679 GCA_035512195.1 Burkholderiales bacterium | reverse complement strand
TGCGCGCGGTGATCTCGCAGACGCTGTGCAAGACCAAGGATGGCGCGGGACGGGTCGCCGCGCACGAGATCATGATCGGCACTCCGGCGATACGAAACCTGATCCGGGAAGCCAAGATCGCCCAGATGTATTCCGCGATCCAGACCGGCCAGAACATCGGCATGCAGACGCTGGACCAGAACCTCACCGATCTCGTACGGCGCAATGTCATCGCCAAGGAAGAAGCGCGCATCAAAGCGGCAAACAAGGACTCGTTCGCGTAACGCGGGTCCGGCGGCGCAAAGGACAAGTACCAGGAGTCGGCAATGGAGCGAGACCAGGCAGTCAAATTCATTCACGATCTGCTTCGCGCGATGGTGGCGAAGAAGGCCTCGGACCTGTTCATCACCGCAGGCTTCCCGCCGGCATTCAAGCTGGACGGCAAGATGACCCCGGTGTCGAACCAGAGCCTCACGCCCCAGCACACGCAGGAACTGGCGCGCGCGCTGATGAACGACAAGCAGGCGCAGGAGTTCGAGGGCAGCAAGGAATGCAATTTCGCCATCCACCCGCCCGGGATCGGCCGGTTTCGCGTCAACGCCTTCGTTCAGCAGCAGCGCGTTGGCATGGTGCTGCGTACCATCACCACCGCGATCCCGAAGTTCGAGGAGGTGGGGCTGCCGCCGGTGCTGAAGGACGTGGTAATGGCAAAGCGCGGCATCGTGCTGGTGGTCGGCGCCACCGGCTCGGGCAAGTCGACCACGCTCGCGGCAATGGTCGGCTATCGCAACGAAAACAGTTACGGCCATATCGTCACGATCGAGGACCCGATCGAGTACGTGCACGAGCACAAGAACTGCGTCATCACCCAGCGTGAAGTCGGCGTGGACACGGAATCATGGGGGGCCGCGCTGAAGAACACCCTGCGCCAGGCGCCGGACGTGATTCTGATCGGCGAGATTCGCGACCGCGAAACCATGGATCACGCGATCGCGTTCGCCGAAACCGGCCACCTGGCGATGGGTACGCTGCACGCCAACAACTCCAACCAGGCTCTTGACCGCATCATCAACTTCTTCCCGGAAGAGCGTCGCGCGCAGTTGCTGATGGATCTGTCGTTGAACCTGAAGGCAATGATCTCGCAGCGGCTGATCCCGAGGAAAGGCTCCAAGGGGCGTGTCGCTGCCATAGAAATCCTGCTCAACACGCCGCTGATATCCGACCTGATCTTCAAGGGCGAAGTCCACGAGATCAAGGAGATCATGGCCAAGTCGCGCGAGCTCGGCATGCAGACCTTCGACCAGGCGCTGTTCGATCTGTTCGAACAGGACCTGATCAGCTACGAAGACGCAATGCGCAATGCGGATTCGATGAACGAACTAAGACTGCAGATCAAGCTCCACGGCAAGGAAGCCCAGGACAAGGACATCATGACCGGGCTGGATCACCTGAATATCGTATGACAAGGATGAAGCCGGAAATAAGGACGGGTACCCTGCGCACGCATCATTTCATCCTTCATCCTTCATCCTTGCTCTTCTCATCGCCCCCGCCACCATCTTGAATTCGTAAAGCCGGCACTCGAGCGCGCCGTTGTAGAGCGGCGTGCGCTTCGACGGCGACAGGCCGATCAGTTTCGGCAGGCGCAGATCGCCGGTCAGGATATACGCTCGCCAGCCGGCAAAACCCTTCTTCAGCGCGTCGCCCAATCCGGGATAGAAGGTGGCAAGGCTTTCCTGCTCGTCAAGCCGCACGCCATAGGGCGGATTCATTACCATCACCCCGCTATCTGCCGGCGCAGCCAGCTGTAGCACGTCGGCACACGCTAGCGTGACTTCCCGTTCCAGGCCGGCTTCGAGAAGATTGCGGCGCGCACCCTCGACCGCATCGGCATCGCGATCGCTGCCAAAGATCCTCAGAGGCCGCGGCTTGCGGCGCGCGTCCAGCTCCGCGCGCACGCGCTGCCAGAGCCGTTCGTCGTGGACACCCAGACGCTCGAAACCGAAACGCCTGCGCGCACCGGGCGCGATACCGAGCGCGATCGAGGCTGCCTCGATCAGGAACGTCCCGCTGCCGCACATCGGATCCAGCAGCGGCTGATCCGCTGTCCACCCCGTCAGGTGCAGGATGCCGGCGGCGAGATTCTCGCGCAGCGGCGCTTCGCCCGCATCCCTGCGATAGCCGCGCTTGAACAGCGCCTCACCGGAAGTATCAAGATAAAGCGTCCAGGCCTGTGCCGTGAGGAAGGCATGAATGCGCACCGCGGGGTTGGCGGTATCCACGCTTGGCCGCTGCCCGCCCGCGCGCTGCCGGAAGCGGTCGCAGACCGCGTCCTTGATGCGAAGCGTGACGAAATCCAGGCTTTTCAGCGGGCTCGCCACCGCGGAAACGTTCACGCGTATCGCGCAGTCGACGGGGAAGTATTCCGGCCAGTCGACCGCCAGCGCGCCGCGGTAGATTTCCTCTTCATTTCGATAGCGGCCATGCGCCACTTGCCAGAGTACCCGGCTGGCGATCCTGCTGCCGTAATTGGCGCGATAGAGCATCGCCAGCGGGCCCCCGAAGGCCACGCCGCCATCGGTCGCGCGGACGCCGTCGGCACCCATTTCGGCCAGCTCCTGCGCGAGAACGGTTTCCAGCCCGCGCGGACAGGTGGCGAAGAAAGCCTCAGAGCGGGAGGAAGATCTCAAACTCAATCCGCTTCCAGGGATCGCGATGCCTGGTCAGCCGCGTGATCCTGGCTTGCAGCCGGTTGCCGAAGTCGAGCTGACGCGCGACCGCTTGGTTCTCGCGACGGGGAAGGTATCCAAGCTTGTAGCCCCGCCAGTCGATTCTCACCGCGCGCGGATCGTGCGGGTTGTCCGGCTCGCGCACCATCTCAAGCGTATCGCCGATGTTCAGCTGCGCCCACAGCCGCTTGCCCTCATGGAACTGAAACCCGGCAAGCGGCGAGGACTGCACCAGTATGCGTGCCTGCACCGCATCCTGCGCCGAGACAGTCGGCAGGCAGAGCAGAAGAACCAGCGCCAGCAGACCGCGCATCTCAGAACGGCTTGAGCACGACGAGAAACACCGCGGCAATCAGTACCAGCACCGGAAACTCGTTGAACCAGCGATACCAGACATGGCCATGCGTATTGCGGTCGTGCCTGAAATCGAACAGCAGCTTGCCGCACCATACGTGATAGACGACCAGCAACGCGGTCAGCGCCAGTTTCGCGTGCACCCAGCCACCATAGAAGCCCCAGTTCAGCCACAACCAAAGACCGAATGCGATGGTCAGAATCGCGCCCGGCGTCATGATGCCGAAGAACAGCTTGCGCTCCATCACCTTGAAGCGCTCGATGCCCTGCCGGTCCTCCGTCAGCACGTGGTAGACGAACAGACGAGGCAGGTAGAACAGCCCGGCGAACCACGTCACCATGAAAATGATGTGCAGCGATTTCACAATCAGCATCACGCGCTCCTAGGCAAGCAGCCGACGCCGGGACAGCACCAGCGCGACATAGAACCCGGCCACCGCGTAAGCGAGCAGGACCGCGATATGCAACAGCACGTCGGCGGGCACTGTGCCGCCGACTAAAGGTCGCGCGATCTGTACTGCGTGCGAGAGCGGCAGAACCGCCGATACCGCCTGCAAAGCCTCCGGCAGCGCATCGACCGGAAAGAACACCCCGCACAGCAATACCATTGGTGTAATGAACAGGGTGAAATAGTAGAGGAAGAAATCATAGCTCGGAGACAGCGCATTCATGATCAGGCCGAGGCTGGCGAAAGTCAGCCCGACCAGAAACGCGAGCGGCACGATCCACAGGATCATCGGCGAAGCCGTCAGCCCGAGCACCCAGATGACCAGCAGAATGGCGACGCCGGAGAGAAAGCTCTTGCTGGCTGCCCACACCGCCTCCGCCAGAATAATGTCGTCCAGGTTGAGCGGCGCATGCATGATCGAATCCCATGTCTTCTGCACGTGCATGCGGGAGAACGCGGAATACAGCGTCTCGAAGGTCGCGGTATTCATGGTGCTGAAGCAGACGATTCCCGCGGCAAGGAAGGTGATGTAAGGCAGACCGTCGATCTCTCCCATAAGCCGGCCGAGCCCGTATCCGAGCCCGAGCATGTACAGCATCGGGTCGGCGAGGTTGCCGAGCATCGATGGAATCGCCAGCTTGCGCCAGACGAGAAAGTTGCGCCGCCACACCTGCAAAAATCGCAGACTGAGCCGGGGAAACGCGAAGTCCTTTGTGCGCATGACCGTGGTTCAGCTCGCCAAGAAGTATCGGCCACCAAGGCACCAAGGCACCAAGAAAAACCCGGAGCGTGATTGTTGCGGGACGCGGGCAGATACCGAGCACAACGGCGACAGCCTGAACTTGGAATTTTCCGTCGTTCTTCTGGGTGCCTTGGTGCCTTGGTGGTAAATCATGTCCCGCCTTTCAATCGCGCAGGTCGCGACCAGTCAGTTTCAGGAACACGTCCTCGAGGCTTGCCGGGCGATGCAGGTAGCGCAGTCCGGGCCGGCCTTCGAGCGTCGCGATCAGCGGCACGGCGCGGTGGGTGTAGCAGAAGATCGTTTCGCCGGTGCGCTCGATGCGTTCCGCGAGTTCGCTGCAGGTCTGCATCCATTCTTCCAGGCCTTCGCCGAAAATCTCCACCACCTCCGGTTCGATGTGGCGCGCGATCAATTCGCGCGGGCTGCC
>DATKEK010000028.1:0-2315 GCA_035512195.1 Burkholderiales bacterium | reverse complement strand
ATGTGGTGTCGCGGCGCTTGCGGCGCACCGCGCGCTTGTCAGGCAATGAGGCGATATGGTCTCATTCGATCCGGTATCGGCGCAGGCCGTCGGTTCGGACGCGTCGCGAAGCTGTCATCGGCGTGTGTTCCGATGACGGTGCGGAATACCCATGCACCCGTTTCCATCCGTGACCAATGTCCATGCCCATACTCCCTTTCTACGCCGCGCTGTTCGGCCTCGTTTTCGTGACTTGCCGGCTACCTGCCCGAGCGTCGTTCGACGTTACCGGCTGCAGACAAGCCGGCGGCCTTCCACGCCAGTGTTGAGCAGGAGTCTTCGCGCAGTCAGTTCCTCGATCGTGTACGTGCTGGTTTGCGCTGGATCGCTGAGTCTCAGTACGCTCCCCGAGACCTGATATTTGAGCGAACGCGGGGCGCTGCCGGCCAACTCGATGCCGACCGTGCCGTCGGCCTGAAAGTCGTAATCGCTGGAGAGACCCGACACCGGGTCGAAGCAGGACCACTCGCCGACGATCGGGTGAACGGAAGCATCTTGCTGCGGTTCATCCGCTGCCGGCGGCGTGGTTTCCAGCTGCGTGGCGGCGGATTCTGCCGGTTCATCCAGGAACACTACTGGATCGTCCATGTCGGGAGCCTCCTCGGCAACCGACTGCGGTAGCGGCGCCAGCGGCGTTTCTGCCGGCGGCGAAGTCCCGCGGCTCGTAAACCAGAGGCCGATGGCGATCACGGCCACCCCGGCGGCGATCCACTTTCCCCACGACTGCAGCAGTGTCGGGTCCTCTTCGTCATCCGTATGGGCCGGTGACGCGGCTGGCGCCGCAAGCGAAGCGTCATAGGCGGCGCGATGGGTGGCATCCGAGAGAATGTCCCTGGCCTGATTCAGTATCACCAGCTTGTTCGGGTCGCGGATGGTGGCGACACTCAACTCCTGCAGACGCTGCTTGTATGCCGCCGCAATCTCCTCCATGGAGGCGCCGGGATCGACACCGAGAATCTCATACAGCGTCTTCTTCATCGCGGTAGGTGAACTGCGCAAGAACGACGTGTGCAATCTGCCACCGGCGGGGGGTGCTGTCAAAGCCGATTTCCACGCCCGGGCCGTGACGCGACCGGCGCGAGCATCCTTTAGGCGCTTGTCAGGTTCCGCGGGTGACCGCTTCAGGGGCGGTCGCGGCCGGGCGGTTGACCAGATAGATCCCCAGCCCGACCAGCACGACCGCAAAAACGAACGGCGGGCGCAGCGGCTCGCCCAGGATTGCCACGCCGGTCATCACGCCGAACAGCGGGGCGAGAAAGGAGAACACCGACAGCCTGCCGGCGAGATAACGCGTGAGCAGCCAGAACCACGCGAGATAGCTGGCAAACGACACGATCGCGCCCTGGTAGAACAGGCTCGATGCTGCCACCCAGCCGAAATCGATCACGCCCCGCTCGCCCATCGCCAGCGAGGCGAACGGCAGCAGCAGCGCGGATATCGCGAGCTGGTAGAACAGCGTCTTCGAGGCGCTTGCGTCCGACAGTGTGGTGGTGCGGATCACCACCGTGGTTGCCGCCCACATGAATGCCGCGACGATGCCGAACACATCGCCCAACAGCGAAGACGAATCCGCGAGAAACCCCTCGCCGAAGGCGACCACGATACCCGCGAACGCAACGCCGATTCCTACCCATTGCACGCGCTCCAGCCGTTCCCCCGGCACGAACAGGTGCACGCCGATCGCAGTCAGCACCGGCGCAAGATAGACGAACAGCGCCATGCGCGAAGCTCCGGTGTGCTCCAGCCCGGCGTAGATGAAGAAGAACTCGCCGGCGAACAGCGCCCCTGCCGCGAGTCCGGGCCACCAGGTGCCGTCGCGCCCGAACAGCGGTACGCCGCGAAAACGCGCCCATGCCATCAGCAAGACTGCGGCAATGACCGAGCGGATGCCGCCCTGCATGACAAACGAGACTTCGTGTGCGGCGAGTTTGGTGGCGACATGGGTGAAGCCCCAGATGAAGGTAAGCAGCACCATCGTCGAGACGGCGGTCGTGTCGAGCGGCTTGCGGTTCATGGCGACGGGTCGGGCGGCGAAGGCGCAGAGGTTACCGGAATTCCCGATAGCAGCGGAACCAGTGAGCAGGCTGCGGCCGGAAATCTGTCCAGGCGGAATCTAGGACAGCAGCGATTGCAACCAGTAGTTCGGCCGCAGCGCGGGATCGATATCCGAGAGATCGGCGCTGCTGACGCCGGTGGCGATCAGTGCGGAGTCGATGCCGGCGGCGCGCGCGCCAGCGATGTCGGTCTCGAGCTGCTCGCCGATCATTACCGCGTTC
>DATKEK010000027.1:0-2281 GCA_035512195.1 Burkholderiales bacterium | reverse complement strand
CAAAGTCTCGCTGGTCAGGGCCCCGACGCCCCTCTAGCAACCATGGCGGCAACAGGTTCAATGCGGAAGGTCTGGATCGGCGTGTCACTGAGCATCGCGCTGCTGGCGTTATATCCGGCGTGGATGGGAAGCATAAGCTGGTGGCTGCCGGGAATCGCCTTGACTATGTTCAGCGTCTTTCTGCTCGAGCCGTGGTTTCTCACCTGGCAGCTGCGCAAGCGCGGCGAAGCCCTGCAGATCACCGATGACGGCGTGATGCGACGGCTGGCGCGCGGTGACAGCGAGTTCGTGCGCTGGAGCGAGCTGCGCGAAGTGTCCATCGTGATGACCCAGGGCGTGAATCTCACCGAGGAATATTTCTATGTGCTCGCCGGGGCGGGGACCTCCGGAGTGCTCGTCGGCCAGGCACTGGCGACCAAGTACGACCTGTTGTCGCACCTGTCCAAACTACCCGGATTCGACCACCGCAACATCGAAGCGGCCATGGCCTCGCCGATGAACCAGCGCTTCACACTGTGGCGCGCGGCCCCGCTCGATGGGGAAGCGGTGGCGCTACCTCATCGCGCACTGAATTAGGGATCAAAACTTCGAACCGTTCTTGCGCGTGAATATCCCGCGCGCATCGGGCGCATTCCAGCGAAGATCGACGTCGGGATACAGGCCCGCGTCCTGCGGATCGCGGTTGCTGACTTCCAGGTACACCGCAGGTTCATCGCTGCGGTTCACGAGCTGATGACCGTCGGTCGAGCCGAGCGGAAACCCCGCGCACATGCCGGCCTTCAGCAACTGCTCGCCCGCATCGGTGCGCAGCACCACCTCGCCGCTCAACACGAAGATGAACTCCTCTTCATGCGTATGCCAGTGGCGCATGGACGATTCTTTGCCAGGCGGAAGCGTCGTGTGGTTGATGCCGATCTTCGCGAGACCGCAGGCGTCGCCGAGCTGGCGCTTCTCCCGCGGCAACACGCGCGATCGATAGGGTTCGGGATAACCGGAACCGGTGCGCGGTTCGAGTGACATCGGATCGAGAGCGGGTTTCTTCAGACTCATATGCGTTGACCCATTCCAGGCTGCATGCAAGTGTAGCGTCATGCCGCAGATGTTTGATGACGTCGGGGAGATCGTGGAAGAAGCGCTGCGGCGCGTGGGCAAAACCGTGGTGCTGGCGCTGCCGCTCGGCATCGGCAAACCCAATCTGATCGCGAACGAATTCTTCCGCCGGGCGCGCGGCGACGTTTCGCTCGACCTCACCATCTTCACCGCGCTCAGCCTGCGTAAGCCCACCGGGTCGAGCGATCTGGAGAAAGCCTTCCTCGAGCCACTGGCCGCGCGCATCTTCGGCAACTATCCGGAGCTCGACTACCTGCAGGCGGTGCGTGGCGGAACCGTGCCGCCGAACGTGCGTGTCATCGAGTTCTTCTTCGAGCCCGGGGCGCTGCTCAATTCAGGGCACGCGCAGTCGAACTACCTGTCGGCGAATTACACGCACGTGGCGCGCGAGCTCGTGGCGCGGGGCGTGAACGTGATCGCGCACGTGGTCGCAAAACGCATGGTGGGCGGCACCACTGAAATCAGCCTCGGCAGCAACCCCGACGTCAGCATCGATCTTCTTCCCGCGCTCGCGAGAATCCGCGCCGCGGGCCAGCCGGTCGTGCTGCTCGGCCAGGTTCACCGCGAGATGCCGTTCATGCTGGGGGCTGCCAACGTAGGCGCCGATGCGTTCGATCTGCTGCTCGACCATTCGCGCTACGACTACGACCTGTTCGCGCCGCCCAATCCGTCGCTGTCGACCGTCGACCATGCGATCGGCCTGCACGCGAGCAGCTTGATCCGCGATGGTGGAACGCTGCAGATCGGCATCGGCGAGCTCGGCGACTCCATCGTGTATTCGCTGCTGCTGCGCCATCAGCAGAACGACGCGTGGCGGCGTGCACTTTTCGACACCGGCACCGAACGCAGCGCGCCGCTGATCGAATCCGTCGGCGGCCGCGAGCCATTTTCCACCGGGCTGTTTGGCGCCACGGAAATGTTCGTCGACCAGATGCTCGACCTGTATCGCGCGGGAATTCTCCGGCGGCGCGTGTATGACTACCTGCCCTTGCAACGGGCACTGGCCGCGAATGGCTCGAGCACCCGGGTCGATGAAGCGTTGCTCGAAATGCTGCTCGCCTCGGGAGCCGGTCCGGTTCTCGCTGCCGCGGACGTCGCGGCCCTGAAAGCCGCCGGCGTGTTTCGCAGCGACATGCAATTCGAAGATGGCTTCATCGTGTCGCCCGAGGGC
>DATKEK010000026.1:0-4278 GCA_035512195.1 Burkholderiales bacterium | reverse complement strand
AGAGCCGGTCGGCGGTCAGCCGCGGGCTCTGGGTGAAATTGTCGAACGTCGCCTTGCCTTCGACCACCAGCAACTGGTCTTCCTTGAGCCACGGCCGGTGCTGCTCGAAGAGTTCATTGAAGATCGGAATCTCGACCCGTCCGGTGCCATCGTCGAGCACCACCACGGCCATCCTGCCGCGCCGCGTCTGCTGCGTGCGGATCGCGTAGATGATGCCCGCCACCACCACCGTCTGTCCCTGCGGCTGGATGTTTCCCAGGCGAGTACGCGAAAACGCCTGAATTTCGCCAACATAAGCCTCGAACGGGTGGCCGCTGTAGTAGTAACCGAGCGCGAGCTTTTCGTTCTGCAGTTGCTCGCGCTTGTCCCAGCGCGCCGCATCGATCAGCTTCGGCCCTTCGACGTCGGGACCCGCCTCGCCGAACAGGCTGACCTGGGACGCGGCGCGGCTTTCCTGTTCCGCGGCTTCCATCGCGATCCCGACCGATGCCAGGAGCCGCGCGCGGTGATCGTCGATCGAATCGAATGCCCCCGCCCGCACCAGCGATTCGACCGTGCGGCGGTTGACGATGCGCTTGTCGACGCGCCGGCAGAAGTCGAACAGGTCCTTGAACGATCCGCCCTCATCGCGTGCACGAATGATCTCGGCAATCGCCGACTCGCCGGTGCCCTTGATCGCGCCGAGTCCGTAGCGGATTCGATTCGCGTCGACCGGCGCAAACCGGTACTCGCCGGCCTGGACGTCCGGCGGCAGCACTTCAAGGCCGTTGGCAATCGCATCCTCGTAGAACTGCTGCACCTTGTCGGTGTCGTCCATAACCGCCGACAGGTTGGCCGCCATGAACGCGGACGGGTGATGCGCCTTGAAGTACGCGGTCTGGTATGCGACCACCGCATAGGCCGCGGCGTGCGACTTGTTGAATCCGTAGCCGGCAAACTTCTCCATCAGGTCGAACAGTTGCCGCGCCCTGCCCTCGGACACACCGTTTTTCACTGCGCCGGCGGTGAAGATATCGCGCTGCTGCGCCATCTCCTCCGGTTTTTTCTTGCCCATCGCGCGGCGCAGCAGGTCGGCTGCACCCAGCGAGTAGCCGCCGATCACCTGCGCGATCTGCATCACCTGTTCCTGGTACACCATGATTCCGTAAGTCGGGCTCAGGATCGGTTCCAGGCGCGGGTCCTGGTATTCGACGCGTTCCACCCCCTGCTTGCGGCGAACGAAGTCCGGGATCAGCTCCATCGGCCCCGGCCGGTACAGAGCGACCAGCGCGATGATGTCTTCGAAGCGGTCGGGGCGCGCCTGCTTGAGCAGTTCGCGCATGCCGCGCGATTCAAACTGGAACACCGTAGTGGTGTTGGCACTGGCGAAGATTCTGTAGGCAGCCGCGTCATCCAGCGGCAGTTCTTCCAGTCTGATGTCCGATGCCGGGTCCAGGCGCTTGATGAAGCGCAGCGTCCAGTCGAGGATGGTAAGCGTGGTCAGCCCGAGAAAATCGAACTTCACCAGGCCGATCGATTCGACGTCGTCCTTGTCGAGTTGCGACACCACGCTGTCCGAGCCGGAGGCGGCGTACAGCGGGCAGAAATCGGTCAGCTTGCCGGGGGCGATGAGCACACCGCCCGCGTGCATGCCGACGTTTCGGGTCAGGCCTTCGAGCTGTTCGGCGAGCGCGAGCAGCTCGCGGGTTTCCTCGTCGGACTCTTCGCGCTCCTTCAGCCGGGGCTCCATCTCGCGCGCCATCTGCAGCGTGATCAGTTTGCCTGGCTGGAAGGGGATGAGCTTGGCCAATTCATCGGTACGGCCGTAGTTCCATTCCATCACCCGGCCGACGTCGCGCACTACCGCCTTCGCGGCCATGGTGCCGAAGGTGGCGATCTGCGACACCGAGTCGCCACCGTACTTCTGCCGCACATAATCGATTACGCGGTCCCGGCCGTCCTGGCAGAAATCCACGTCGAAGTCCGGCATCGACACGCGCTCGGGATTGAGGAAACGTTCGAAAAGCAGGTCGTAACGCAGCGGATCGAGGTCCGTGATCCCGAGCGAGTACGCAACCAGAGAACCCGCTCCGGAGCCGCGGCCGGGACCGACCGGCACGTCGTTCATCTTCGCCCAGTTGATGAAGTCCGCGACGATCAGGAAGTAGCCCGGGAAACCCATCTGCACGATGGTTTCGCACTCGAACTCCAGTCGCTCCCGATAGCGCGACATCTGCCTTTCGCGCTCGGCCGCGTCCGGATAGAGCTTCGCCATACGCTGCTCCAGCCCGGCAAGCGCCTGCTCCCGCAAATAGGCTTCCAAAGGCGCGCCGCCCGGCGTCGGGAACAGCGGCAGCTTTGCCTTGCCGAGCTCCAGCTCGAATCCGCAACGGCGGGCGATTTCCACCGCGTTCTCCAGTGCCTGCGGCAGATCGGCGAACAGCTCGGCCATTTCGGCCTGGGTCTTGAAGTACTGCTGCTCGGTAAATACCCGCGGCCGGCGCTGGTCCGACAGCACATAGCCTTCGGAGATGCACACGCGCGCCTCGTGCGCGGTAAATTCCTCGGGAGTGAGGAACTGCACCGGATGGGTGGCCACCACCGGCAGTTTCATGCGCGACGCCAGCCGGATCGACTGCTGGACCAGGTGCTCGGCCTGCGGATGCCCGGCGCGCTGGATCTCGATGTAATAGCGGCCCGGAAACAGCCCGGCCCATTCGGCGGCGAAACGCTGGGCGGATTCAGCGTTGCCCGAGAGCAGCGCCTGACCAACGTCGCCGTACTGCGCGCCCGAGAGGGCGATCAGCCCGTCGGTCCCGCGCTCGCGCAGCCATTCACTGCGAACCTCTGCACGGCCCCGGTGCTGATTGCTCAGGAACGCGCGGGTCAGCCAATCGCATAGCCGCAGATAACCGTCCCGGGACTGCACCAGAAGCAGCAGCCGGTAGGGCTTGTCGCGTTCGGAATCGTTGCTGATCCAGACGTCGCAGCCGATGATCGGCTGCAGGCCTTGCTCGCGTGCGGCCTCGTAAAACTTCACCATGCCGAAAAGATTGCCCAGATCGGTGACCGCGAGCGCAGGCATGAGGTCTTCAACGGCTTTGGCGCAGGCATCGTCCAGCCGCACGATGCCGTCCGAGATCGAATACTCGCTGTGCAACCGGAGATGTACGAAGCGCGGCCGATCCATGCGGGTATTTTATACGTCGCGCAGCAGCCCGATCGCATCATCGCGCAGCAATCAAGCAGCCGCTCGCGGCAGTTCAGTACAATGCGCGCTTTTCGCAGCGAGCTGCCGCGTGGCTTCGCTCTTTCAGTTTCGAATCATTTCAAATACATGACCTCACAGGACGACCGGTTCGCGCAATCCGCGGCACGTGCCGGATTGGCATGAGCGCGCGCGAAACCCGCAAGGCGGGGTTGGTCATGATCGCGCTGGTCCTGCTGTGGGGTTACAGCTGGATCACCTCGAAGATTGCGCTCAACTACGCGAGCCCGCTCGACTTTTCGGTCGTGCGGGTAGTGCTCGGCAGTGCTTCGCTGCTCGTATTCATGCTGTGGTCGCGCGCGTCGCTCCGGCCGCAGTACATCGGGTGGGCGATTTTCATCGGCCTGGTGCAGACCGCGGCCTTCATCGTTTTCAACACCTGGGCATTGTCCGACGGCGAAGCCGGCAAGACCTCGGTGCTGGTATTCACCATGCCGTTCTGGGTGCTGATATTCGCATGGCCGGTGCTGGGCGAGCGCATCCGCGGCTGGCAATGGCTGGCGATCGCGCTCGCCCTGATCGGCCTGACCCTGATTCTGCAACCGTGGACCATGCGCACCGCGCTGCTGGGCAAGGTGCTGGCCGTCTCGGCTGGCGTGTGCTGGGCGATCGGCGTGGTTTACGCCAAGCGCCTGCACAATCGCGGGCCGGTGGACGTGATCTCCTTTACGTTCTGGCAGATGCTGTTCGGCACGATTCCGGTGCTGTTTCTCGAATCGGCCTTCGACCGCAGCACGATCGACTGGACCGGCACCTTCATCTTCTGCGCCATATTCAACGGCGTGGTCGCCACCGGGGTCGGCTGGGCAATGTGGCTGTACGTGCTGCACCGGCTACCTGCCGGCACCACCAGCCTGTCGTCGCTCGGCATCCCGGTGATCGCCACGCTGGCGTCCTGGCTGCAGCTGGGCGAGCGCCCCGCCCCGATCGAACTCGCCGGCATGCTGCTGATCGGCATCGCGCTGGCGCTGGTATCGTGGCTCACCATCCGCAAACGCGAAGAAACCGAGCCGCTGATGGGGCAGGAATAA
>DATKEK010000025.1:0-5710 GCA_035512195.1 Burkholderiales bacterium | reverse complement strand
ATCCGGTGATGGGTCCGACCTGGGAACAGATCAACGAACCGTCCACCGCCTCCGCGGGACAGCCCGTCTGGTGGCGCCAGTCGCGCGACGCGCTGATCGAGCGCCTCGGCGAGCGGCGCGCCGCTTACGTCTACGACCTCGCCACGATCGGCGTTCAGGCGAAGCTGCTGGCCGACATGACATCTCTGTCGCGCGTGTTTTATGCCATGAAGGCGAATCCGCACCCCGCGATCCTCCAGGCGATCGCGGCGGCCGGACTGTCTTTTGAGTGCGTGTCGCCCGGCGAGGTGGAGAGGCTCCAGCTCGCCGTGCCAAAGATCGCGAATGACCGGATCCTGTTCACGCCCAACTTCGCGCCGCGTGCAGAGTACCAGTGGGCGCTCAGCCGGCAGCTCCGAGTGACGGTAGACAACCTGTATGCCCTGACCCAATGGGGCGACCTGTTCCGTGGCGGTGAGATCTTCGTGCGGATCGATCCGGGCCGCGGACACGGGCATCATGCAAAGGTCCGAACGGCCGGCGTACATTCCAAGTTCGGCGTGCCCTTGTTCGAGCTGCCGGAACTCGCCGAATCCGCTCGGGCGGCGGGTGCAAAGGTCGTCGGACTCCATGCACATCTGGGTAGCGGTCACTTCGACGTCGCGAGCTGGGCCGGGACGGCGGCGACACTTGCTGAGGCGGCAGCGCAGTTTCCGGATGTCAAAGTGCTCAATGTGGGCGGCGGACTCGGCGTGCCGGACCGGCCTGCCCGGCGGCCGCTCGATGTCGCGGCGCTCGATGCGGCACTCGCGCCCATTTGCGCTGCTCACCCGCAGTTCGAACTCTGGCTCGAGCCCGGTCGCTTCCTGGTTGCAACCGCCGGCGTCCTGCTCGCGCGCGTGACGCAGTTGAAGGGCAAGGGCGCGATGCAATATCTCGGCGTCGCGACCGGCATGAATTCGCTGTTGCGGCCTGCGCTCTACGGCGCCTATCACGAGATCGTGAATCTCACGCGCCTCGGCCAGCCGTCGGAGGGTTTCTGGACCGTCGTCGGACCCATCTGTGAAAGCGGCGACGTGCTCGGGCACGACCGCCTGCTGCCGCGCTCGGTGGAAGGCGACATTCTCCTGATCGCCAATACCGGGGCCTACGGGCACGCGATGGGATCGAACTACAATCTGAGGCTGCCAGCAGAGGAGATGACCCTCTGATCGACTTTCCGCGCATCGCCCGACTGCCGCCGTACGTATTCACGATCACCGGCGAACTCAAGGCCGCCGCGCGCCGGCGTGGCGAAGACATCGTGGACCTCAGCATGGGCAATCCGGACGGCCCGACGCCCGCGCACATCGTCGAGAAGCTGGTCGAAGCGAGCCGGAAGCCGAAGGCGCACGGGTATTCAGCCTCTAAAGGCATCCGGCGGCTGCGGCAGGCCATCTGCAACTGGTATGCGCGGCGCTTCGGCGTGACGCTCGACCCCGAGTCCGAGGCGATCGTCACGATTGGTTCCAAGGAGGGCCTTGCGCATCTCATGCTCGCGATGCTCGATCGCGGCGACATCGTGGTGGTCCCGAATCCCAGCTACCCGATACACCTATATGGTGCCGCCATCGCGGGAGCAGAGGTACGCTCCGTGCCGAATGCGGCGGGCGTCGATTTCCTGGCCGAGGTCGAGCGGGCCATTCGGGAGACGACCCCTAAGCCGAAGTTGCTCGTAATCGGATTCCCGAGCAACCCGACGGCGCAGTGCGTGGATCTCGCGTTCTTCGAGAGGATCGTCGCGCTTGCGCGCGAGCACGGGATCTTCGTGGTGCACGACCTAGCTTACGCCGACATCTGTTTCGACGGCTATGCGGCGCCCTCCATTATGCAGGTGCCCGGCGCTCGTGATGTCGCCGTCGAATTCTTCACGCTCAGCAAAAGCTACAACATGGCCGGCTGGCGGATCGGGTTCATGGTGGGCAAACGCGAGCTGGTTGCCGCACTTGCGCGCATCAAAAGCTACCACGATTATGGGACGTTTACGCCCTTGCAGGTTGCGGCCATTGCGGCGCTCGATGGGCCGCAGGATTGCGTGCGTGAGATATGCGCGCAGTATCAAAAGCGGCGGGACGTGCTGGTACGTGGGCTGCGGGCGGCAGGATGGATCGTCTCTGTCCCGCAGGCTTCGATGTACCTATGGGCGGAGATTCCGGAGCGGTTCCGGGCAATGGGGTCGCTGAAGTTCGCCAAGAAACTCCTGGCAGAGGCGAAGGTGGCGGCTTCACCGGGCATCGGATTTGGGTCGTATGGAGAGGGATACTTGAGGTTTGCCCTAGTGGAGAATGAGGAGAGGATCAGACAAGCGGTGCGTGGAATTCGTACGATGTTGTGACCCAATGCAATGAGGGGCAAGCGGACGGTCCCGGCCGACGTGCACCGTTTGCGAAATCCGTCGGAAAGTACTCGGCCTTGGGATAGCCAGCAGCGATGGCTTTGAGCGCTCCAGGATCGAGGTCCGATGCGGACCATTTGCGCTCGATCGCAAGCGGCCGTTTGCCTCTGCGCGAGGACGAAATCGACCCTGCTAGTCCGGCAGCGGTCTGCCACGGGTCTCGGTGATAAACGGCACCAGCAACAGGCCGGCCAGCGGTACGAGCGCGACGTACGAAATTGCGGTCATCGCGTGATCAACGCCACGTGCAGCAATCGTGCCGACGATGAACGGTCCGGCTGCCGCGATGACGCGCCCGACATTGTAGCAGAAGCCGGAACCACTGCTGCGCAGTCGGGTCGGAAAGAGTTCCGGGAGATAGAACGTGAAACTGCCGAAGATGCCGAACACCGACAGCCCGATCAGAAAGAACAGCCGCATCCTAACGTCAGGCGGCCAGTCGGGACCGAAGGCAACATAGATCGCTGCGGCCGAGATCGCAAAATAGATCGCGAACATCGGTCGACGACCGAGGTGTTTCGCGACTGGAATCGTGATCAGGGTTCCCGCGAGACCTCCAAGGTTGAACCAACCGGTCGCCTGCGCCTTCCAGGATTCGACGAGCAGCAGCGTATCCGGCCGAGCCAGCTTTAGCTCCTGCGCTGTGAGCTGCGCGAGGCCGGTCGCAACGGTAGGAATGAACGCGTTGCAGCTCCACCAGGCGATTAGCGCGATGACCGCCATCAGCGTGCCGCGCAGCGTAATACCGACAATGTCTGGTGCAAACAGATCACGCATCCGCGGTGGCCGTGCGCACTGCTGCGATCGCCGCCAGCGCTCTGGTTCCTTTACGAACAGCCGCACGAAGAAGGCCACGGCTGCAGGAACGAGCCCGAACAAGAATACGATGCGCCAGGAAGACTCGGGACTTGCCGCGAACCAGACACCGGCGACTTGGTGATTGACAAAGGTCGCCAGGAAGAGTCCGAGTGGCGCAGCCGTGTAGAGCAACGCGCCTGCCTCGACACGTCGATGCTCCGGCACGGCTTCGGCCACCATCGATGCACCGGCAGCCCATTCACCGCCGATGCCTAAACTGGCCACGAGCCGGAAGAACGCGAGCACCCAGATGTTCGGTGCCGCAGCACAGGCCGCGGTGCCGAGCGCATAGAGCAGCATAGTGAGCATCAAAGTACGTGTGCGTCCAAATCGGTCCGCCACCATGCCGAACAGCACGCCGCCGACGGCCCAGCCGACGAGCAGAAGTGACGTCAGCACACCCGTCCAATAGAGCGTCGCCTGTTTTGCCTCCGGCGTGCCGATCTCAATGCCCAGCAGCGTCGGAACGCAATTCGGCGCGACGTAATTGAACAGGAATGCATCGAAGACGTCGAAGCCCCAGCCGAGCCACGCAGCCAGAAGCACGGTCCATTGGTAACGTGTCAAACCGAACATATGCTCCCGGATACTCTTGCGGCCAGAATGAGAAGAGAGTAGTCGCGGCTGCAGATCAGGTCATCAGCGGTGCGATGCCGCCCACACCGAAACCTTGCGGGTACTGACGCGAGAAGCGAGGCGTGTTGTTCCCCAGTCCGCGCCCACTTCGGCCGTAATATTTGGCCAGGTAAAACAGGCATGACTCAGGGAAACCGGGTAAGGATCCCGAATTGCGGCGTGTTCTCGACCGGGAATGTGATCCGCCCCGGCCTCCAGCAGAAGAACCTTTGTTGCCGGATCAGCCGATAGCCGACTGGCAAGCACGCAGCCGGCAGCGCCTGCACCGACGACGATGTAATCGAACTTTGGCTCAGACACCGACTCTCCCGCCATGGCGATTGCTGAAGAAAAGATCACTGGTCATTGTGGCTTCGCATTCCTCATGCGTCCCTATCCAAAATTAGGTACCCGACCATGCAAATTTCCTGCGGAATGCTTCCGGCATAGGAGGCGTACCGCCAGGTTGAGAACAGACATAGCGGGCCATCTCGGCGGCGATTGCATGCACCTCGCCTAAGTCCATCCCGCTCAGCAATCCCATGGTGAGCGCAGCAGCGAACGCATCCCCTGCTCCGACCGTGTCCGCCACCCGCACCGGTTGCGGCGGCACTTGCGACCAGCGGCCTTCATGGTAAATGAGACTGCCCAACGAACCGCGGGTCAAAACCACAGTCTTGAATCCGAAGCTACGGACGAACCATTCGATTCGCTGCTGCACATCGCCTTGCAGGGAAAACATCCCCGTCAGCACCATCAGTTCTTCATCGTTCAACTTCAACACATTCGATAGGCGCATCGACTGCTCGATCACTTCGCGGGAATAGAAATCGAGCCGCAGATTGATGTCGCATATTCTAAGTGCGTCCACCGGCGCTGCGGCGAGGAGCTGCTGAATGGACTTGCGCGCAACCGGATTGCGCTGCCCCAGAGTGCCGAAGCACACTGCATGTGCGCCTGAAATGGCCGTGAGTGCCGAGCTCGTCGCAACCAGTTGCTCCCATGCGGTATCGTCGGCAAAGGCGTACTGCCCGACGCCTTTCTCATTCAACGTCACGGTCACTGTGCCCGTGGGTCGCACCGGATCCACCTGGACGGTTTCCGACGGCAGATTCATTTTTCTGAACCGCTCGATCACCTCCCTGCCGAGATCATCATTCCCGACTCTCGTCACCATTATGGCGCGAGCACCCAGCGCGCCCGCCTGATAAGTGAAATTCGTCGGGGCCCCGCCCAGCTGCGGGCCTGCCGGCAGCAGATCCCATAGCACCTCCCCCAAGCCCACCACGGTAAAAGACATTCTGCTGTGCCCGCTAATCATCCAACCCCGAGCCGCCGCTGCATCTGCTCGAGCGGCACACCTTTCGTCTCAATCACCATTGTTCTGACCCAAACGAGTTGCAGAACCATCATGAAACAGAAAAACAGGAACACATACCCTGGCGCGAACGCAGTAACCATTTTTGGGAAAAACGTCGTGAGCAACGCTGCGAAGATCCAGTGGGTGGAACTCCCGAGCGCCTGGCCTGCCGCACGATGCTTGTTGGGGAAGATCTCCGAAATCAACACCCAGATCACCGTCCCCTGACCGATCGCATGTGCGGCAATGAAGGCAAATATACAGACGGGCACGAGGCTGTAGTGCTCCGTAAAAAATGCCCATGCGACCAACCCAAGAGAAATGATGTAGCCGTACGAGCTGATATAGAGCAGCGTGCGCCGGCCCAGACGATCGATCAGCCACAATCCGACGAACGTGAAAATCAGATTAGTGATGCCGATGCCGACCGATTGCAACAGCGCCGCCTGCGTTCCCAATCCCGT
>DATKEK010000024.1:0-23004 GCA_035512195.1 Burkholderiales bacterium | reverse complement strand
AACTCGACATAGCGGCCGCGCCGGACCGCCTGGAAATCGCGCTCGCGCTCGCCGTACGGGTGACTGCGCCGGCGTTCGACGATCGGCGCATAGGCATCGAGAAAATGATCGCCGACGCTGCGGGTGAGCGCGAAACAGCTTGCAAAATCCGGCTCGCACAGATCGTCGAAGAAAATACCGCCGACCCCGCGCGGTTCGCCGCGATGCTTCAGGAAAAAATACCGGTCGCACCAGGCCTTGTATTCACGATGCAGGTCGCTGCCGTATGGTTGAAGCGCCTGTCTGCAGGTCGAATGAAAGTGCGAGGCGTCTTCCTCGAATCCGTAATAGGGAGTGAGATCCATTCCGCCACCGAACCACCAGACGGGAGCGGCGCCGTCTTTGGTCGCCGCGAAGAAGCGCACGTTCATGTGCACGGTCGGCACGTAGGGATTTCGCGGATGCAGGACCAGCGATACGCCCATGGCTTCGAACGCGCGGCCGGCCAGCTCCGGACGCGACGCCGACGCCGACGGCGGCAGCGCATCGCCGTGGACGTGGGAATAGTTGACACCGCCGCGCTCGAGCAGCCCACCTTCCTCCATTACGTAGCTTCTTCCGCCGCCGCCTTGCGGGCGCTCCCAGCTGTCGTTGCGGAAACTGCCGCCGTCCAGCTGCTCCAGCCGGGTAACGATGCGCCCCTGCAGGCCGGTCAGATAGTCGCTGACGGAAGCGGCGTCCATCGCCTTACAGGGTGCTGCGTCTGGCACTGATGGCGCGATAGCCGATGTCGCGCCGCATCTGGCAGCCTGCGAAGTGAATCTGCTCGGCGATCTCGTAGGCGCGGCGCTGTGCCGTGCGCACGGTATCGCCGAGCGCGGTGACGCAGAGCACGCGCCCGCCGCTGGTCACGACCTTGCCGTCCTTCAGCGCGGTGCCGGCATGGAACACATGGAAATCGTCGCCGTTCTTCGGCAGGCCGCTGATCTCGTCGCCTCTGCGCGGGCTCTCCGGGTAACCGTGCGCCGCCATCACCACGCCAAGCGCGACACGCCGGTCCCACTGGGATTCCACGCGATCGAGCGTGCCAGCCACGGCGTGATCGAAAAGCGTATGCAGGTCGCTCTTCAGCCGCATCAATATGGGTTGCGTTTCGGGGTCGCCGAGACGGCAGTTGAATTCGAGCACCTTCAGCTCGCCCGCAGGAGAGATCATCAGGCCGGCATACAGGAAGCCGGTGAATGGCGAGCCTTCCTTCTCCATTCCGCTTACCACCGGCTGGATCACCTCGCGCATCGCGCGCGCGTGCAGCGTGGGAGTCAGCACTGGCGCCGGCGAGTACGCGCCCATGCCGCCGGTGTTCGGGCCAAGGTCGCCATCGAGCAGCCGCTTGTGGTCCTGGCTGGATGCGAGCGGCAGCACATGCCTGCCGTCGACCATGACGATGAAACTCGCTTCCTCGCCTTCGAGAAAGTCTTCGATCACTACGCGCGCGCCAGTTGCGCCCATCCCGTTGTTGACCAGCATCATGTCGATGGCGGCGTGCGCCTGATCGTCGCTGGCGGCAACGATTACGCCTTTGCCCGCAGCCAGTCCGTCGGCCTTGACCACGATCGGTGCGCCGCGTTGCGTCACGTATGCATGTGCTTCTGCCGCGTCGGTGAAGCTGCGGTATGCCGCAGTCGGAATGCGGTTGCGTGCCATGAAGGCCTTGGCGAAATCCTTCGAGCTTTCCAGTTGTGCGGCGGCCTGCGTCGGGCCGAAGATTCGCCGCCCTGCGGCATGGAACGCATCGACCACGCCTGCAGACAGTGGCGCCTCCGGGCCGACCACGGTGAGCGCAATCGATTCCTTTTTCGCGAAATCGATAAGATCGGCGATCGCGGAAATCTCGACGTTGTACAAACCGTCCTCGCCTGTGGTGCCCGCATTGCCCGGAGTAACGTACACCCGGCTGACCCGGGGAGACTGCGCAAGGCGCCAGGCGATCGCATGCTCCCGACCGCCGCTGCCAATGACCATTAGATTCATAACGCCAGTTTAACCACCGGAACGGAGAGGCGTCGCGCAATTCCAGCGCAACCGGACCATCGACACGTGCGCAACGCCAGGTGAGTCGAGGATGTCATCGGCTAGCCGCGGTGCAGAGACGAGAGGCTAGTGCCGGAAATGCCGCACGCCGGTGAACACCATGGCGACTGCGTGCTCGTCGGCGGCAGCGATGACTTCTTCGTCGCGCACGCTGCCGCCCGGCTGGATGATCGCGGCGGCGCCGGCGCGCGCGACCACGTCCACCCCGTCGCGGAACGGAAAGAAGGCATCGGATGCGACCACTGACCCCTGCAGACTGAGCCCGGCGTTCTCCGCCTTGATGCAGGCAATCTTCGCCGAGTCCACCCGGCTCATCTGACCGGCGCCGATGCCAAGGGTCATGCCGATGCCGCAGAACACGATCGCATTCGACTTTACGTACTTGGCAACCCGCCAGGCGAACAGCAGGTCCGCGAGCTGTGCGTCCGACGGCTGCTGCTTCGTCACAATGCGGATATCGGACGCGCCGACGTTGTGCGCGTCCGGCGTCTGCACCAGCAGGCCGCCGCCGATGCGCTTGTAGTCCAGTTCGTTCGCGGCGTCGCCCGCAGGCACCTCGAGCACGCGCACGTTCTGCTTTTGCGCCAGCACCTGCCTGGCTTCCACGGACACGGCAGGTGCAATGACCACCTCGACGAACTGCTGCGATACCGCCCCGGCCGCGGTTGCATCCAGTTCCCGGTTGAACGCGATGATGCCGCCGAAGGCTGAAGTGGGATCGGTGGAAAATGCGCGCCGGTAGGCTTCCAGCGGATTGCTGCCGACCGCCACGCCGCAGGGGTTCGCATGCTTGACGATGACGCAGGCGGGCTGCGCGAAAGTCTTGACGCATTCCCACGCGGCGTCCGAATCGGCGATGTTGTTATATGACAGATCCTTGCCCTGCAGCTGGACATACGTAGCCAGCAGGCCCGGCGCCGCGTGCAGATCGCGATAGAACGCGGCCTGCTGGTGCGGGTTCTCGCCGTAGCGCAGGTCCTGCATCTTGGCGAAGCTGGCGTTGAACTGCCTGGGGAATGCCTCGCGCTTGCCCTCGATGTCGGCCGACGTCAGGTAGTTGCTGATCGCGCCGTCGTAGGCGGCGGTATGCGAGAACGCCTTGCGTGCGAGGCGGAATCGCGTTTCGATGCTGACGGCGCCCCCGGCGGATTCCATTTCGGCGCGAAGCGCGGCGTAGTCTGCCGGGTCGGTGACGATTGCGACATGCTGCCAGTTCTTGGCGGCGGCGCGCACCATGGTCGGGCCGCCGATGTCGATGTTCTCGATGGCGTCTTCCAGCAAGCAATCCGGTCTGGCGACCGTCTGCACAAACGGGTAAAGGTTGACCACGACGAGATCGATTGTGGGAATGCCGGCCTTTACGATCGCATCCATGTGCGCCGGGAGGTCGCGCCGGGCGAGGATGCCGCCATGCACTTTCGGGTGCAGCGTCTTCACCCGGCCGTCGAGCATCTCGGGGAACCCGGTGTAGTCGCCGATCTCGGTGACCGGCAGTCCGGATTCCTTCAGCAACTTTGCGGTACCGCCGGTCGAGAGCAGGCCGACCCCGAAATCCGCAAGGGCTCTTGCAAACTCGACTACCCCGGTTTTATCCGAAACGCTTATCAGCGCCTGTCTGCGTGCTGTCATGATCCGGTTCACCTTCAGAAACGAAACCGCCCGCAAACGAACCGCGGGCGGGGGTGGCGCGCATCGCGGCGCGGGTTACTTGATGCCGTAGGCCTTCATTTTCTTGCGCAGGGTATTGCGATTCATGCCGAGCAGCTGGGCAGCCTGCGTCTGATTTCCGGCAACCCGGTGCAGAACCACTTCTATCAGCGGCCGCTCCACCGAGCTGATCACCATGTCGTACACGGCGCACGGCCTTTCGCCGTCGAGATCGCGAAAATAGCCATCTATCGCCTTGCGCACGCAGCGGGCAATCTCGTTCTCATTGATCATGCTGCGAGTCCTTCGATGTAGGTCAGGTGCCTGCTTTGAGCCCCGAGCGCCGCGAAAAACGCGTGCACCGCGTCGAATTGTTCCTCGGCCGATTCGAGCCGGTTCATTCTCTGCCGAAAAGCCTCCGCCCCGAGGAGGCCCTTCGTGTACCAGGCGATATGTTTGCGCGCAACGCGCACCCCGGCTTGTTCGCCGTACAGCGCGTGCAGGTCACGCAAATGCTGTACCAGTACCTGACGAATTTCTTCCACCGCGGGTGGCGGAAGCTCCTCTCCAGTCTGAAGATAGTGCTCGATCTCGCGGAAAATCCACGGCCTTCCCTGTGCCGCCCTGCCGATCATGATCGCATCGGCCCGCGTGCGCTCCAGCACTTTGCGGGCCTTCTGCGGCGTGCCGATGTCGCCGTTTGCGATGACCGGAATGCCGACTGCCGCCTTCACTTCGGCGATCGTGTCGTATTCGGCCGCGCCATTGTACGCGTCCGCGCGGGTTCGGCCATGGATCGCGAGCGCACGCACGCCGACCGCCTCGGCAATTTTCGCCACCCGCAGCGCATTTCTGTTATCGCGGTCCCAGCCGGTGCGGATCTTGAGTGTGACCGGTACCGGCACCGTGGCGATTACCGCTTCCAGTATGCGTCTGACCAGAGGTTCGTCCCGTAGCAGGGCGGAGCCGGCAGCCACATTGCACACCTTCTTCGCCGGGCATCCCATATTGATATCGATGATCTGCGCGCCGCGCTCTACATTGTGCCGCGCAGCGTCGGCCATCCTGTCCGGGTCCGCACCGGCAATCTGCACGCAGACCGGCTCAACTTCGCCTTCATGGTCGGCGCGTCGGCGCGTTTTTTGCGTTGCCCACAGCGCGGCATTGGAGGTGATCATTTCCGATACCGCCATGCCGGCGCCCAGGCTCTTGCACAGCTTGCGGAACGCACGGTCGGTCACGCCGGCCATCGGGGCGACGATCAGTCTGTTCTTCAGTTTGTATGGACCGATGTGCATGGCCTGCGCGCGGCGAAAGGGCCGCCATTTTATCGCAAACCTTCGCTCGATGAATGCGCAGGCTGCGGAATTAACCTGCGTCAGTTGCCGAAGATCATGCGCCGCATCAGTATGCGTTTTGCAGGTGGCAGCAGATCCAGCAGAAACAGTCCCATGCCTCGCGCCGCACGCAGCGACGGCAGATCGTTGGAGAAGATCGTGGCCAGCGCGTCGGTCATGCCGATGCCGGCGAAGCGATCGGGTCGCCGCGCGCGGCGAAATTCTGCGGCGAGCGCCGGCAGGGCGGTAGCGTCCGTGGGCCGGTGATGAATCATTTCGGCGAGCTTCCACGCATCGCGTAGCCCCAGATTGAATCCCTGCCCGGCGATCGGGTGCAGCGTCTGCGCGGCATTGCCCAGCAGGAGCACGCGATCGAGCGACGGGCTGCGCGCCACGCGCAGGGAAAGTGGGAAGCTGGCACGCGGAGTGACTGCCACGAACCGCCCCGCGCGATCGCCGAAATGTGCCTGCAGCCTTTGCAGGAACTGTGCGTCGTCGAGTTCGAGCAGACTGCGCGCCTGCTCCGGTTTCGCGCTCCAGACCAGCGCATATTGCGAACCGTGCGGGAGCAGGGCTACCGGGCCATCGGGCGTAAAGCGCTCGAATGCACGATTCCGGTGCGGAGTGGAGGCACTGACGTTTGCGGCCACCGCGACCTGGGCGTAATCCCGGGTATGGGTGCGTGCGCCGGCCTGCATGCCGAGATTGCCGCCGCCGTCGGCGATGACCAATAAGCTTGCCTGCGCCATGTCGTGTCTTCCTTCGCGCACGAACTGCACCGAGATTGCGGACTCGACCGCGTGAATCGCGGATACGGTGGTTGTGTTCAGAACGGCGGCATCGGTTTCACGCAGGCGGCCGGCGAGCGCATGGTGCAGGTTCGCATAGCCGACCACATAGCCAAGTGCTGGCAGATCGACCTCGCGGGCATGGAGCACGGCCCGGCCGATGCCGCCGCGCTGGGAAACGTGGATGGTCGAGATTGCGGTGTGCGGCGCGCACCGTTGCCAGACGCCGATGCGCTCGAGAATGAGCCGAGTGCCCCAGGAAAGGGCGAGAGAGCGCGTGTCCGTTGGCTGTGCATCGGGCGCCCGCGCGTCGATGGTCAGCAAATCGAGTCCGGAGGACGCAAGTGCAAGCGCGAGCGATGCACCCACGGGGCCACCACCGACGATGATGATGTCGTGGCGGCGAGCCGTCATCGCGTGGCTCAGACCTGCATCGCGGCTTCGATATCCGCGATTGCCTTCGGCGCATCCGCGCTCAGGACTTCACAACCGCTTTGCGTGACCAGCACGTCGTCCTCGATGCGCACGCCGATGTCCCACAAGTGTTTCGGCACGTCATCCGCGGCGCGGATGTAACAGCCCGGCTCCACCGTCAGCGTCATGCCCGCCACCAGCTTGCGCCATGCGCCGTCACGCTTGTAGTCGCCGGCATCGTGCACGTCCATGCCCAGCCAGTGTCCGGTTCGGTGCATGTAAAAGCGCCGGTAGTCCCCCGATTCGATGACCGAATCCGCGGTGCCCTTGCACAGACCGAGGTCGATGAAACCCTGTGCCAGAACCTTTACCGCGGCTGCATGCGGGTCTTCGAACTCGTTCCCGGGCCTGACCTGCGCAATGGCGGCGACCTGCGCTGCGAGCACCAGCTGGTAGACGTCGCGTTGCGCGCCGGAGAAGCGTCCGCCCACCGGAAAGGTGCGGGTGATGTCGGCCGCGTAGCCGTCGAGTTCGCAGCCCGCGTCGATCAGCAGCAGGTCGCCGTCGCGCAGTTCGGCCTGGTTCTGCACGTAATGCAGGATGCAGGCGTTTGCACCGCCGGCCACGATCGGCGTGTAGGCGGGCGCCTGCGCGCCGTGTCTGCGGAATTCGTGAATCAGCTCCGCCTCGATCTCGAACTCGTGCCGGCCTGGCCGGGTTTCGCGCATGGCGCGCCGGTGCGCGCCGGCGGAAATCCTCGCAGCGTTGCGCATGATGGTGATCTCGTGCGCGTCCTTGATCAGGCGCATTTCGTCCAGCAGCGTGCGGATATCGTAGATCTCGGTCGGCGCGGTGACGCCGGCGCGCACCCTGGCGCGCACCCGGTTGACCCAACCGATGACCTGCGCGTCCCAGGCCGGGTCGGACCCGACATCGCAGAAAACGCGAGGCTGGTTGGCCAGCAGCTCGGGCACCATCTCGTCGAGTTTGGAGATCGAATACGCCTCGTCCACGGCAAACGCTTCGCGGGCGCCTTCCGGCCCGAAGCGGTAACCGTCCCAGATCTCGCGCTCCAGGTCCTTGTCGCGGCAGAACAGGATGCTTTTCTGCGCGGCGCCGGCGATTACGACCAGCACGGCTTCGGGCTCCGGGAATCCGCACAGATAATAGAAGTAGCTGTCGAAGCGAAACGGGTAATGTGCATCGCGATTGCGCAGTTGCTCCGGGGCGGTTCGCACCAGCGCCACTCCGTGTTGCATTTGTTGCGCGAACTGCGCCCGCCGTGCGGAGTGGATTTCCATGGAATTCATGTTGTATGGCCGGTGCCGGGTGAGACCAGGAATTATAGATTGCGCAGGCGCCGGTTCACCGGTCGCGTTCCTGCATGAGGGCGGCGATGCCCAGCGCGTCGTCGTTGGCAAGTGCTTCCAAAGCCGCGACAACCCGCGGCCGGTCTGTCGACGGGCGATTCTGCGAGAGCTTGAACTTGCCTTCCAGCCGCGTGACGCGAATCTCGAAACCGACAATGCCTTTCAGCATTGCATCCATATAGTCTCGCGGCAGGTCCATTTTCCAGGGGCTGGACATGCCCGACTCGTGGATCTGTGTCAGTTCCGCGAGCATGCGCTCGAGCTCGCCCGGGTCGTCGATCAGCCGCGGCACGCCATGCGCATGTACCACCGCGTAGTTCCAGGTCGACACGCTCGGGTGCGTGCCGTACCATGCGGGAGAAATGTAGTGATGCGGCCCATGGAATACGGCGATGATTTCGCGGTCCTGCGAGAAGCCGCGCCACTGTGGGTTGGCGCGCGCCAGGTGGCCGCGCAGTATACCAACACCCTCGTCTGCCAGCAGCGGAAGATGCGACACTTCGACCTTGCCGCCGGCCGGCGCTATCAGCGTGGCAAACGGGTGGCGGCGCATCAGCGCGTACAGATTCGCCTCGGACGGTTCTGCGAAGGCCGCGGGAACGTAGATCATTTTGCGCTCCCGGCGAGCCGCCGGTCGAGCAGCGCCAACCGCTCCTGCGTGCCGATGTCCATCCAGAATCCGTCGTAACGCTCGCCGCTGACGCGCCCGTGCGGGATCTGCCGGCGCAGCACTGTAGCGAGCCGTTCCCGCTCTCCGCGGGCGACCGTTTCGAACAACTCGCGCCGGTAGACGCCGATTCCGCTGAACGTTTCCCGCGGGCCTCCATCCTCGACGATGCGGCCGTGCAGCAGGCAGAAATCGCCCTGCGGGTTGTGCGCGGGGTTGGGTACCAGCAGCAGATGGGCGAGCTCCGCATCTTCAGCCATCATCGCATCCGCCTTGTCGGCGAGGCGGGCATAGTCGATTTCCGAGAACACGTCGCTGTTCACTACGGCGAACGCCGGTCGCTGCAGCAGATCCAGCACGTTGCGGATGCCGCCGGCGGTGTCCAGCGCCTGCGCTTCCGGCGAATAACGCAGTTCCACGCCCCAGTGCGAACCGTCGCCGAGCGCATCCTCGATCATTGCGCCGAGATGCGCATGGTTCACCACCAGCCGGCTGAATCCGGCGCCGGCAAGTTTCTCGATATGCCACACGATCAGCGGCTTGCCCCCGGCGGGCAGCAGCGGTTTCGGCGTGCGATCGGTCAGCGGCCGCAGCCGCTCCCCGCGTCCGGCGGCAAGGATCATGGCGCTGCGGTCGGCGACATTCACTTCAGGACGTGGAGCCACAGTCAGATTTCTGCGGCGCGACCTGGTCCAGCAGGCGCAGCAACGGCGTGAACGCTGTGTAACGCCGTGCCACGTCGCGCGCGTACTGCAGGAACCTGGGCGTGTCCTGCAGGTAGTCCGGCTTGCCGTCGCGATACTGCAGACGGGCGAAGATGCCGAGCACTTTCAGGTGCCGCTGCAGCCCCATCCATTCGAACTCCTGGTAGAACTGCGAGAAATCCGCGCGTACCGGCAGCCCCAGGGCACGGGCTTTTTCCCAGTAGCGCACGGTCCAGTCGAGAACGCGCTCCTCCTCCCAGCTGATGAACGCGTCGCGAAACAAGGAAACGATGTCGTAGCTGATCGGGCCGTACACCGCGTCCTGGAAATCAAGCACGCCCGGATTCGGGGCGGACACCATCAGGTTGCGCGGCATGTAGTCCCGGTGCACGAAGACGCGGGGTTGTGCCAAGCCATTGTCGATCAGAAGTGAGAACGTCGACTCCAGCACCGCGCGTTGCTGTGCATCGAGCGCCACCTGCAAGTGCCGGGAGAGATACCAGTCGGGAAACAGGTCGAGTTCCCGGCGTAGCAGAGCTGAGTCATACTCGGGCAGCACGCTGGGGCGGCTGGCGGCTTGCCAGCGCAACAGCGCATCGATTGCGTCGCCGAACAGTCTGTCCGCGCTGGATTCGTCCAATGCGTCGAGGTAAGTCTGGGTACCGAGGTCGGACAGAAGAAGAAAACCGCAGTCCAGATCCTGCGCGAGTATGCTTGGCGCATGCACGCCGGCGCCGGACAACAGCCCGGCAACCATTACGAAAGGGCGGCAATCCTCTTGCGGCGGAGGTGCATCCATCGCGATCAAGGATGCGTCGTCGAAACTTGCTCTGAAGTACCGACGATGACTGGCATCGACCGAGGCCGGGGTGAGCTTGAAAGCGCGTCCGGGAAACTGGTCCGCGATCCAGCGTTCGAGGAGAGCGGCGCGTTCCACCGGGCTGCGTTTGATCGGCTTGAGAATTTATGCGATTTTAGCACCCTGATCCGGTCGACAGCCACGAATGCCACACTTTCGCACCATCGCGTACTGCCTGCTGTTGACCTTGTGCATCGCCCGTCCCGCGCAGTCGCAGGAGCTTGGACTGAAGCTCAAGCCGCAGCGGGAGCTGATTCCCTACACGGTCACGGATGACGAGCGGACGCCGTTATTCCTCGAGGCGGACCGGGTGCAGGGGCACACGCAGCGGGAACTCGAAGCAGCAGGAAACGTGCGCCTGCGCAAGCGCGGCGCGGCGGTATTCGCGGACTACCTGCGCTATTCCTTTCCCGATCAACAGATCGGCGCCACCGGCAACCTTCGCTTCGAGTTCGGCGGCAACACGATCGAGGGCGAAAGTCTGCAGTTCGATCTGGCAAATTTCACCGGCGCCGTCGAACGTCCACGCTACTTCATCCAGGAATTGAACGCGCGCGGCGACGCCGAGCGGCTGGAGGTGCTAAGCCGTGACCGGTTGCGCGTGCGCAAGGCTACCTATACCAACTGCGAGGTCGGAGACGACGACTGGTATCTGCGCGTGGACCGGCTCGACCTGGACCGTACGCGCGACATCGGCGTGGCGAGAAACGCCTCGGTGGTGTTTAAAGGCGTACCGCTGCTGTACTCGCCGTATCTGGACTTCTCGCTCAGCGGCAGTCGCAAGAGCGGCCTGCTGCCGCCGTCGATCGGCCAGACGGCGCAGAGCGGCTTTGAAACCACTCTGCCCTTTTACTGGAATATCGCGCCGAACCGCGACGCGACCCTGGCGCCGCGCTTCCTGAGCCGCCGCGGGGTGCTCATGAATACCGAGTTCCGCTACCTCGAGCCCAGTTTCAGTGGCGAGATGCGCGGCGAATACCTGCCGGACGACCGCATCCGCGACGAAGACCGTTATGGCTACTCGGTTCAGCACCGCCACAATTTCGGCTATGGGTTCTCCGGCAACCTGAATCTGCAGGGCGTGTCCGACGACAATTACTTCACCGACCTGAGCGACAAGATCGCAGTGACTTCGCTGACCAACCTGCCGCGCGAAGGCAGCGTCGGCTATGACGGCGACTGGTGGAGCTTCAATGCCAGGGTGCAGAAATTCCAGACCCTGCAGGACCCGCTTGATCCGGTAGTTCCGCCTTACGAACGGCTGCCGCAGCTGAGTCTGCTGGCGAACCGGCAAACCCCGTTTGGTGTGGATGTTGGCACGCGTGCGGAACTGGTCGAATTCAGCCACCCGTTTCTGGTCAACGCGCGTCGGGACACGCTTTACCCGAGCCTCAGCCTGCCGCTGCAGACCGCCTTTTTCTACGTCACGCCGAAGGCCGGTTTTCATTACACCCGCTACACGTTCAAGGATGACACCATCGCACCGCAGACGCGTCAGCTGCCCGTTTACAGCGTCGACAGCGCGATCACCTTCGAGCGCGACACGGATTTCTTCGGGCGTAGCTATATACAGACGCTGGAGCCGCGCCTGTATTACGTATACATCCCATTCCGCCAGCAGGACCAGCTTCCAAACTTCGACACTGCAATTGCCGATTTCAGTCTTGCGCAGATCTTCACCGAGAACCAGTTTACTGGCGGTGACAGAATCAACGATGCCGACCAGTTGACCGCGGCGGTGACCAGTCGCCTGATCAATCCCAACGACGGCAGCGAGCAGATCCGCGTCACGCTCGGTCAGCGGCGCTACTTTTCCGATCAGCGGGTGACGCTGGATTCCGCCAGTTCACCCAGGACGGCTGACCGGTCGGATCTGCTGGCGGCGGTGAGCGGTGCCATCACGCCGAGCTGGATCACCGAGCTCGGGCTGCAGTACAGCACGGTGGACAGCCGGATGGAGCGCAGCAACTTCGCTTTGCGCTACCGTCCCGAGGCCGGCAAGGCCGCGAACTTTGGCTACCGTTTCACCCGGGGCGCGCTTGAACAACTCGACCTGTCGACCCAGTGGCGATTGACATCGAAATGGAGCGGTCTGGCGCGCTGGAATTACTCGCTGCGCGACAGCCGCATGCTGGAGGGGCTCACCGGCCTCGAGTACAATGCAGGCTGCTGGGGAGCGCGTTTTGTCGCGCACCGCTTTGTGAGCAGCACGCAGGAGTATGTGACCTCGTTCTTCCTGCAGCTGGAACTGACCGGCGTGTCGCGAATCGGCCCGAACCCGCTGGATACGTTGCGGCAGAACATTGTCGGCTATACCGAGACGACCGAGCCGCAACCGTCCGACCGCAGCCCGTTTCCTGCCTACTGACCGGAACGCACCGGTCGCCGCACGGTCTATGCGGCAGGACGTATTTCTGCAACCTTTCAAGTGATGAAATCATGCGAACCCTGTTCATTTTCGTGCTCGCTCCCCTGTTGGCCCTGCCGGCCTGGGCACAGGAACGAACCCGCAATACGGCTCTGCTCGACCGCGTGGTCGCGGTTGTGAACAACGAGGTTCTGACCAAGGTCGACCTCGACGAACAGCTGAAGATCGTCACTCAGCAGTTGTCACGCCAGGGTACGCCTCTGCCGGCGGTGGAGGTGCTCGAGCGCCAACTGCTTGAGCGCATGATCACCGCGCGGGTGCTGGTACAGGCCGCGCGCGAAACCGGGGTACGGGTTGAGGACATGCAGTTGCAGCGTGCGATCGAGCGCATCGGCCAGGAGAACAGCCTCACTCCGGAGCAGTTGCGGCAGGCCATGGAGCAGGACGGCATCAGCTTCATGCGCTTTCGCGAAGAGGTACGCAACGAGATCCTGATTGCCCGGCTGAAGGAACGCGAAGTCGACAGCAGGATTGCGATCTCCGACGCGGAGATCGACGCGTATCTGCGCAACCAGCAGGTGCAGGGAGGTCAGGATGACGAGTACAGCCTGGCGCATATCCTGGTGACGGTTCCCGAGCAGGCTACTCCCGAGCAGATTCAGGCAAGGCGCGAGGTGGCAGAGCGCGCACTGTCGCAGCTCGCGCAGGGGACCGATTTTCGTCAGGTTTCCGCAAGCTTCTCCGACGCGCAGAATGCGCTCGAGGGAGGGCTGCTCGGGTGGCGCACGGTGTCGCGACTGCCAGAGATTTTCGTGGACGCCGTGCGGCAGATGCGGGTTGGCGACGTTTCCCCCGCGATACGCAGCCCCAACGGCTTCCATATCCTCAAGCTGGTCGACAAGCGCGGTAATCAGTCCCCGGTAATCGTTCAGCAGGCCCGAACGCGGCACATACTGGTGCGGTTGAGCGAGATCGTCTCCGAGTCCGACGCGAAGCAACGGCTCGAGTCGCTGAAAGAGCGCGTGGAGATGGGCGAAACCGAGTTCGCGGAGCTTGCCCGCCTGCATTCCGAAGATGCCAGCGGCGCGCGCGGAGGCGACCTGGGCTGGCTCTCGCCGGGCGACACTGTGCCGGAGTTCGAGCGGGCGATGAACGCGCTCGAACCCGGCCTGATCAGCGAGCCGGTGCGCACGCCGTTCGGCTGGCACCTGATCGAGGTTCTGGAACGGCGCGACGAGGACATGTCCAAGGAGCGCCAGCGCCTGCTGGCACGCGAGGCGATCCGCCAGCGCAAAGGCGACGAGGCCTATCAGGAATGGGTTCGGTTGCAGCGCGACCGGGCCTATGTCGAGTATCGGCTGGAAGAGCGTTGAGCGGCGGCCTGCGCCCGCAGGTCTAGCCCGTGGATTCCCTGCTCATGCCGCTGCATCGCGCGCGCCGCCGATTCAGCCAGAACTTTCTGGTTGACCGCAACGTGATCGACCGCATCGTGCGGGCGGTCGACCCTAAACCCGGGGAGCATTTGCTGGAGATCGGCCCCGGCTTCGGTGCGCTTACCGCGCCGCTGCTGGAGCGCGCGCTAACTCTGCAAGCAGTGGAGGTCGATCGTGACGCCGTGCGCGCATTGCAGGAGCGCTTTCCTGCCGACCGGCTGCACGTACATTGCGGTGACGCGCTCAAACTGGACTTCGCGTCATTCGGCACTGGTCTCAGAATCGTCGGAAACCTTCCTTATCATGTATCCACGCCGCTGCTGTTTCGCATCGATACCGCCAGCCGTTCTGTCAGGGACTGCCACTTCATGCTGCAGAAAGAAGTGGTCGACCGGATGGCGGCGGCGCCCGATACTCACGACTACGGACGCCTCAGTGTGATGCTGCAGTATCGCTGGCGGATCGAACCGTTGTTCGAAGTGGGTCCCGGCTCCTTTCGTCCGCAGCCAAAGGTGTGGTCCACGGTGGTGAGGATGCTGCCCTATGCCGAACCGCCGCATCGCGCGAAAGACGAAGCAATGTTTGCGCGTGTCGTCACTGCGGCATTTGGCAAACGCAGGAAGACCCTGCGCAACGCACTGCGGGAATACCTGAGCGAAGCGGACCTTTCCGGGATCGGAATTGACCCGCAACTGCGTGCGGAAACGCTCGGAGTCGAGCAGTTCGTGCGGGCGGCGGATGCCTGCCTCGCGCGACTCAGTGTTTCTTCTGAATGAACTCGATTTTGTAGCCGTCCGGATCTTCGACGAAGGCAATGACGGTGGTCCCGTGTTTCATCGGCCCGGCCTCGCGGGTCACTTTCCCGCCACGCTTGCGCACTTCCTCGCAGGCCTTGTACGCATCGTCGACTTCCACGGCGACATGGCCGTATCCTGTGCCGATCTCGTACTGGCTGGTATCCCAGTTGTGGGTGAGTTCCAGGACGGCTTCTTCGGATTCGTTGCCATAGCCGACGAAGGCGAGCGTGAATTTCCCGTCCGGATAGTCCTTCTGCCGCAGAACCCGCATGCCGAGTACGTTGGTATAAAAGTCGATCGATTGCTTCAGGTCGCCGACACGCAACATGGTATGAAGTATTCTCATGAGCTTCTGTCCTCTCAGATTTCCACGAGATCGAAATCCTCTTTGCGCGCTCCGCATTCCGGGCAGACCCAGTTGACCGGAACATCCTCCCAGCGCGTACCGGGTGCAATGCCTTCGTCTGGAAGCCCCGTCTCCTCGTCGTAGATGAAACCGCAGATCAGGCACATGTAGGTTTTGTAGTCGATGGTCTCGGCAGGTGCCATTTAGTGCAATCGTTTTCAGTTAAAATTCGATTTTAAGTCCAAACGGCCATTCGCCACATTCTTCCCGTGTCAGAATCTCCCCCGATGGTGCTCGTGTTCGCGGCAACCGATCCGAGCAGCGGGGCGGGCATCCAGGCCGATATCCTCACGCTGTCGAGCATGGGCTGTCACCCACTGTCGGTGGTGACTGCGGTCACTGTGCAGGACACCATGGGTGTGGAGGACCTGTTTCCGATCGATGCGGAGTGGGTGGCGGACCAGGCGCGCTGCGTGCTCGAGGACATGCCGGTTGTCGCCTTCAAGATTGGTCACGTCGGCAGCGTCGAGGCAATCGCAGCGATTGCCGAAGTCGTGTCCGACTACCCGGACGTCCCCCTGATTCTCGACCCCGTATTGAGCGCTGCCTATGCGGACGACGCAAGCGCGGAAGACATGATCTCGGCGATGCGCGATCTGCTGTTGCCGCAGACCACGATCCTGACACCAAACACGCTGGAGGCGAGGCGGCTGGCGCAGGACGATTCCGACGACGCCGATGAGCGCTCGCTGGATGAATGTGCGCGGCGCCTTCTGGGCCTCGGTTGCGAGTACGTGCTGGTAACCGGAACGCATGAAAATACCTCGCAGGTCATCAACACCCTGTATGGCGACGCCGGGATAATCCGCAGCGATGCATGGCAACGCCTGCCCGGCTCGTTCCACGGTTCGGGTTGCACGCTGGCCGCCGCGGTTGCGGCCACCCTGGCCAACGGGCTCGACATTCCTGAAGCGGTGCGCGACGCGCAGGAGTACACGTGGCAGACGTTGAAGTTTGCATATCGCACCGGCATGGGGCAATTGATGCCGGACCGGCTGTTCTGGGCACGGGAAGAGGATGTGGCGAATGGCGAGAGGGGCGGTTAAGGGGCTTTACGCCATCACCCCGGACGCATCGGATACCCGCTGGCTGCTGGAGAATGTCGAACAGGCTCTCGCCGGCGGCGCGCGCCTCGTGCAATATCGCAACAAGTCGGCGCCCTGGCAGCTGAGAAAGAAACAGGCGCACGCGCTGTTGTTGCTGTGCGTCCGCCATGCGGCGCGGTTGATCGTGAATGACAGTCCAGAGCTTGCCGCCGAAATCGGAGCAGATGGCGTGCATCTGGGACGTGACGATCCGGCGCCGGAGTCGGCGCGCGCATTGCTGGGCGATGCCGCAATTGTCGGCGTGTCGTGCTACGGTGATATCGCCCGTGCCCGACAACTGCTCGGCCGGGGTGCGAGCTACTGTGCGTTCGGCCGCTTCTTTGTGTCCGATACCAAACCGCAGGCGGCACCAGTCACGCTGTCATTATTACATCGCGCGCGCGTCGAACTGGATGCGCCGCTGGTCGCCATCGGGGGAATTACCGCATACAACGCCGGACCGCTGATCTCCGCGGGAGCGGATGCGGTCGCCGTGTGCGGCGGACTGTTTAGCTCGGGGGATACGCGCGGCAGCGCGGAGAAGATCGCTTCCCTGTTCAAATCGTGTAGCAGTGTTGATCACGCCAGGCAGAATCCATGACATCCAGCAACCAGACGCTGTTCGAACGGTCGCAACAAGTCATTCCCGGAGGTGTCAATTCGCCGGTAAGGGCGTTTCACTCGGTCGGCGGCACGCCGGTATTCTTCGCGCGTGGCGAGGGCGCGCGGGTTTGGGACGTCGAAGGAAAGTCCTATATTGATTATGTAGGCTCATGGGGCCCGCTGATTCTGGGCCACGCTCACCCGGAGGTGGTCAATGCGGTCAGGGAAGCCGCGGCGCGCGGCCTGAGTTATGGCGCGCCGACCGAGGCCGAACTGGAAATCGCGGAGCTGCTTACGCGCGCGCTGCCGTCGATGGAGCAGGTCAGGCTGGTCAGCTCCGGAACGGAGGCGACCATGACTGCGATCCGGCTCGCGCGCGGTTACACCGGGCGCTGCAAGATCATTAAGTTCGAGGGGTGTTATCACGGTCATGCCGATGCGCTGCTGGTGAAGGCCGGTTCCGGAGCGTTGACGCTCGGGCAGCCAAGTTCGGCCGGTGTTCCCGCTGAAACCACTGCCGATACGCTGGTACTCGACTTCAATGACCATGAAAATCTGAAAGCTGCATTTACACGTCACGGTGACGATGTGGCAGCGGTGATCGTGGAGCCGGTGGTTGGCAATATGAACCTGGTCAAGCCGCGCAAGGAGTTTCTGAGTCTGATGCGCGAGCTTTGCACACGACATGGCGCGGTTCTGATTTTCGACGAGGTGATGACCGGTTTTCGGGTCGGACCGCAAGGCGCCCAGGGGCTGTTCAGCATTACACCGGATCTGACCACGTTGGGAAAGGTGATCGGCGGCGGAATGCCGGTCGGTGCATTCGGCGGACGGCGCGAGATCATGCAGAAGATTGCGCCGCAGGGACCGGTGTATCAGGCCGGCACTCTGTCTGGAAATCCGGTTGCGGTTGCAGCCGGGATCGCAACTCTGAAACTGGTGCTGGCCGATGGCTTCTTTCAGCGGTTGTCAGCGATCACCAACCGGCTGGTCGCCGGGCTTGTTACGGCAGGCCAGGCAGCCGGCGTCGAATTCTCGGCGCAGGCGGTTGGAGGCATGTTCGGCATGTATTTTCGCGAGACAGCGCCGGAAACCTATGCGCAGGTGATGGAGTCCGATCGGGAGCGCTTCAATCGGTTCTTCCATGCCATGCTGGCCGAGGGCATCTATTTCGCGCCATCGGCGTTCGAGGCGGGGTTCGTCTCCGCGGTGCACGGCGATGTGGAGATTGACGAGACACTGCGCGCGGCCCGGCGCGCGCTTGCGCAACTTGCCGGTTAGCGCAGCCCGGACAGATATTCGGCCAGGGCAGCGATTTCGTCGTCGGTTAGGCGCGACGCAATCATGCGCATCATCTCGTTTTCGTCGTTGGTGCGCTGGCCTGAGCGGAACGCCTTCAGCTGGCCGGCAGTGTAGGTGGCGTGCTGGCTGGCGATTCGCGGATACTGCTTCGGGATGCCGGCGCCGTTGGGTGAGTGACAGCCCGAACAGGCGGCAACACCTTTGTCGATGTCGCCGCCGCGGAACAGGTGCTGGCCCAGCGCCGCCAGATCCTTGTCCGTCGCGGCAAACCCGGCCGGGCTCTGTGATGCGTAGAATGCCGCGACATCGCGCATGTCTTGGTCGGACAACCCTGCAACCATGCCGGCCATGATGGCGTTCTCGCGCGTCCCCGACTTATAGTTGTGCAGCTGTTTGAGAAGATAGGCTTCATGCTGGCCGGCAAGAATGGGGTTCTCGGGCAGCGGACTGTTGCCGTCGGTGCCATGGCACGCGATGCAGGTCTGTCCGGCAATTGCCTGGCCGTTGGAGGGATCACCCGCCTGCGCGACAAGCGGCAGGGCAAGTGCAAGTATCGCGAAGAGCCGCATCATAATCTTGGAAAAACTCCGGAGTCGGGATTTCGGGTGCGCCGGCGATACCCGACCGGAAGCAGCCGCATTTTAGCGTAAGTTTTCATATTGACTCATTTGATCGAACGTGCGAGTTTTTCTCTGTCGGCGGATTCACTGACAGGGCTTCCGACAGATTCCGTGGCGGAGGTGGCGTTCGCCGGCAGATCGAACTCGGGCAAATCGAGTGCGCTGAATGCGATTACCGGTCGACGCGGGCTCGCCAGAGTCAGCAAGACGCCCGGCCGAACCAGATTGATCAATTACTTCGGCCTGGGTGGCGGCCTCTATCTGGTCGACTTGCCCGGATACGGCTACGCGGCGGTTCCCGGCGAGGTGAAGAAGCACTGGGCTGACCTGTTGTCGCGCTATTTGCAGACGCGGGAATCTCTCGGAGGGCTGGTGTTGCTGATGGACATACGTCATCCACTGACCGAACTGGACTTGCGGATGCTCGACTGGTTTGTTCCAACCGGGAAACCGGTGCATGTATTGCTGACCAAATCCGACAAACTGTCGCGCTCGCGCGCAGTTGCGCAGCTCGGCAGGGTGCGGTCGGCGTTATCGAGGCGCTGCGCGCTGTGCTCGGTACAGCTGTTCTCGAGCAGCAGCAAGCAGGGTGTGGAGGAAGCCCGCGCGACGATCGGCGCATGGTTCTCGCCAGTCTCGGAGAAGCCTGCGACCAGCGCCTGAAAAAACCCCCCGGTAAAAGGGGATTAATACCGGGGGGAACAAGCCTCAATAAGATTAAGGCCGCCCGCTCAGGGAGGTGAAGCGGGAGACATTGCTGTCTACCTGATGAGAACGTTTCGGCTCGTGGAAGTTCCTCCAGCCAGCATGTGGGCCGTGAAGCCTCCTGGGGCGATGCACATCCGATAATGTCAAACCTGCCGTAAGGAATTTGATCATGCAGATCCTCGGAAGATTTCCCCAGCGCCGGATGCGCCGTATGCGTCGCGACGACTTTTCCCGGCGCCTGATGAGTGAGCAGACACTTACGGCGGATGATCTGATCTATCCCGTTTTTGTTACTGAGGGGACAAATCGCACGGAACCCGTGCCGTCGATGCCCGGGGTGGAGCGGATCAGCGTGGACCGGCTGCTGCGCTGCGCGGAGCGCTGTCTGTCGCTGGGCATTCCCGCGATTGCTCTATTTCCCGTGGTCGACACCGGGGTGAAGACTGAAGATGCGGCCGAGGCTTTCAATTCACGCGGACTGATTCCGACTGCTGTGCGTGCGGTCAAGCAACGCTTTCCGGAACTCGGCGTCATCACCGATGTGGCACTTGATCCCTATACCAGTCACGGGCAAGACGGGCTGGTCGACGCCTCCGGCTATGTCATGAACGACGAAACGATCGAGGTTCTGGTCAAGCAGGCACTGTCGCATGCTGAGGCCGGCGTCGATATCGTTGCACCCTCCGACATGATGGACGGCAGGATCGGAGCCCTGAGGACGGCGCTGGATGGTCACGGCTTCGCGCTTACCCGTATCCTGGCCTACGCGGCGAAATATGCTTCGGCCTTCTACGGGCCCTTCCGCGACGCCGTGGGGTCTGCCGCGAAGCTGGGAAATAGCAACAAGCAAACCTACCAGCTCGATCCCGCAAATTCCGATGAGGCATTACGTGAAGTCGCGCTGGATCTGGAGGAAGGCGCCGACATGGTGATGGTGAAACCCGGAATGCCTTACCTCGATATTGTCAGGCGGGTAAAGGACACGTTTGCTGCGCCGACCTTTGTCTATCAGGTCAGCGGGGAGTATGCGATGCTGAAAGCCGCCGGGCAGCAGGGCTGGATCGATGAAAAGAAGTGTGTGCTGGAGGCCCTGTTGGGGTTCAAGCGCGCCGGGGCGGATGCCGTGCTGACCTATTTCGCGCTCGATGCGGCGCAATGGCTGCGTGGGCGCTGATCAAGTACGACTGGACGGATTGGCCTCGAGCACGGACTCCAGCCAGTCTGCGCGCACGCGCTCGAAGGGGCGCCCCTCGGCAGTACTGCGCAACGGCTGACGCAGATCCGTAGCTGCAAACACGGTCACGTTGAAGTCGGCATCGGGCAAGGAAAGATGAAACCGCGGGACCGAACGCAGTTCGCCACCCACGAAAACGCGTCGCTCGCTGCTCTTGTAGTGGAACTCCCGGTTCAGGAAGAACAGCTCCACCTCTTTCACATCGTCAGTGAAAAGATGCACGTCGATGTCCGCGTACTTCCCCGCGTGACCGCTTGCTACCGATCCTGACAGAAACGGGTTGAATGCGGCCAGCAGCTGCAACATGTGCAGCGCGTGCTGGCGCAGGTGGCGCAGTCGGGCTGTCTGCTCATCCGACTGGTACAACTGCTGGTATGCCCTCAGGGCCTCCAGAATTTCGTCGTTGGTCGGCAGGTTGCGCGAATCCGGAGCCCCGGCCTGTCTGGCGGCCTTGCGCTTCGCCAGCGCGAAATCGTCGATGCCGTCGACAGCCATGAGTCGTGCGGCGAGGTGTGCGATCTGGAGACGCATCTGCCGTGCGTTGGTGCTGTTGTCCCTCGGCATACATCAGTACAACTGGTCAGCGATTTCTTCGGTTGGTCTTGGCTGCGTGATTCCGAAATGCAGCTCGCCCTCCTGCTGGGGCGGCAGGTTCTCATGATAGAAGTACTCGATCATTGGATTTTGCGCGCGTGAATCGCGCAGCCCGGTCTCCGGGTTGATTGCCGCCGCGACCACGCCTTCCGGCGCAACCGGCAGTTCTTCCGGTTGCGCTTTGAGCACGGTGCCCATGTAGGAAATCCAGATAGGCAGGGCGGCCACCGCCCCTGTTTCGCGGTCTCCAAGTGTGCGGGGTACGCTGTGCCCCATCCATACCACCGACACCAAATGACGCTGGAAACCGGCAAACCAGGCGTCCATCTGGTCGTTCGTGGTGCCGGTCTTGCCTGCGAGGTCGACCCGGCCCAACGCCATGGCGCGGGCGCCGGTGCCGCCCCTGATGACATCCTGCATCATGTTGAACATGAGAAAGGCGTTTCGCGAATCGATGACGCGTTCGGCCCCCTCACCGGCGACGATCGGGTTGGCCCTGCCAAGCACATTTCCCTGGGCGTCTTCGATGCGCTCTATGAAATACGGATAAATGCGGTAGCCGCCGTTCGCAAAAACTGCGTATCCCATCGCCATCTCGAGTGGCGTGACCGTGCCCGCGCCCAAGGCCATGGTGAGATACGGCGGATGCTGCCGGGGATCGAAGCCGAAGCGGGAGATGTAATCCTGCGCATAGTGCGGCGTGATCGCCTGGAGAATCCTGATGGAGACCAGGTTCTTCGATCTGGTGAGCGCGGTGCGCAGGCGAAGCGGACCGTCGAACATTCCGTCGAAGTTTCTGGGTTCCCATGGAACAGAACCCGTTTCGCTCGCGTCGATCATGATCGGCGCGTCGTTGATGATCGTCGCGGGCGTGAAACCCATCTCCAGGGCGGCCGAATAGATGAATGGCTTGAAGCTTGACCCGGGCTGGCGCCGCGCCTGCGTTACATGGTTGAATTTGCTGCGACTGAAATCGAAACCGCCAACCATGGCACGGATAGCGCCGTTGTCGGCATCCATCCCGACCAGAGCGATCTCGATGCGCGGAATCTGCACGATCTCCCAGGCACCCTTCGCGTCCTGGATGACGCGAATCAGTGCGCCGCGGCGGAGCCGGGTTTTCACCGGTGCGCGGTCCCCGATCATGCGCGCCGCAAAGCGCAATCCCTCGCCCGAAACCCTGAGCGTTTCACCGCCCTTGCGGTAGGCCGTGACCGCTTGCGGCGTCGCCTCGAGCACGACCGCGGGGTAGATGTCGTCGCTTTCAAGTTCGTCACCGAGTGCGTCCTCCAGTTGCTCCTCGGTCACCTCCTTGGGCAGGTCGAAATAACCCTCCGCTCCCCGGTAAGGCTGGCGCTTTTCGTAAGCAACAGCACCCGTGCGAACCGCCTGGTAGGCGGCATCCTGGTGTGGTTTGGACAGGGTGGTGTACACGCGGAATCCGCGGGAGTAGGTTTCTTCCTGGTAGGCATCGAATATTGCCTGTCGGACCATTTCCGCGAAGTGATCGGCCTTGGTTACGTACTGGGCGGCGCGGCCGGTCACTACGATTTTGTATTCTTCCGCAGCCTCGGCTTCGGTCGCGTCGATCCGCCCGGACTCCAGCAGTCGCCTGAGCACGTAGCGCTGACGCTGCTTCGCCCGAGTCATGTTGGATACGGGGTTATAACGGGAAGGCGCCTTCGGCAGGCCCGCAAGCATTGCGATCTCCGCGAGTTCCAGCTGATCCAGCGATTTGCCAAAGTAGACTTGCGCCGCTGCGCCAAAGCCGTAGGCCCGCTGCCCTAGGAAGATCTGATTGATATAGATCTCCAGGATCTGGTCCTTGGTCAGATTGCGCTCGATCTTGAAGGCGAGCAACGCCTCGTTGAATTTCCGCGTAAAGGTTTTCTCTGTCGTCAGGAAGAAATTGCGGGCGACCTGCATGGTGATGGTGCTGGCGCCCTGGCGTGCGCTGGCGGCGGCAAAGTTAGCCAGGGCCGCCCGGACTACGCCTAC
>DATKEK010000023.1:0-3855 GCA_035512195.1 Burkholderiales bacterium | reverse complement strand
GCGAACCACCAAGGGCACCAAGGCCACCAAGAGAACCGGAACCCGCATTGTCTTTCCTGGTGCTCATGGTGGTTGAGCAAGGTTTCAGGTTTTCTGCGCCTTCAGCTGCTTCTGATAGCGCTTGTAGTTCTGCACGTAGTGCTCGGCGTTCCACTGCAGCATCTTCACTTCCTCGTCGGTAAGCTGGCGCACCACCTTGCCGGGCGCACCGACCACCAGCGAGCGGTCGGGTATCTCCTTGCCTTCGGTGATCAGCGCGTGCGCGCCGACCAGGCAGTTCCTGCCGATCCTCGCGTTGTTCAGCACCGTCGCCTTGATGCCGATCAGGCTGCCGTCGCCGATGGTGCAGCCGTGCAGCATCACCTGGTGGCCGATGGTGACGTTGCGCCCGACCGTGAGCTTTACGCCCTCGTCGGTGTGCAGCACCGAGTTGTCCTGTACGTTCGAGCCTTCGCCGATGGTGATGAGATCGTTGTCGCCGCGGATCACGGTGTTGAACCACACGCTCACGTCGTTCTCGAGCACCACCGAGCCGATTACCGTTGCGTTGTCCGCAATCCAGAAGTCGCCTTTGGTGACGACTTTTCTGTCGCCGAGGGTATAGATCATGTTTTGATTTGAATCATGTGAGAGTGGCCGGAAACGGTGAATTATAGGTCCATCCGCCGTGCTGTCCGGAGGCGGAGTTAGAATAAGCGCGTCAGATACCCGCGGCGCCTGCCGGTGCCGTGCCCGGAACGCAGGAGGAGCCACCATGTCAACCGTGACCGCAATGAAATCCGGCGGCAAGACCGATGTCGCCGCCCTGCTCGGCAAGGACGCCGACACGCTGCTGAAACACGTCTGCAAGACCATCCCGAAAGAATCGCTGCACCTGCCCGGCCCGGATTTCGTCGACCGCGTCGTCACGCTGTCCGACCGCAGCCCCGCCGTGATGCGCAGCCTGCAGCAGATCTTCGATCACGGCCGCCTCGGCGGCAGCGGCTACGTTTCCATCCTGCCGGTAGACCAGGGCATCGAACATTCGGCCGGCGCCTCGTTCGCGAAGAACCCCGCGATGTTCGACCCGGAGAACATCGTCAGGCTGGCGATCGAGGGCGGCTGCAATGCGGTGGCCTCCACGCTCGGCGTGCTCGGCGCCTGCTCGCGCAAGTACGCGCACAAGATTCCGTTCCTGCTCAAGTTCAACCACAACGAATTCCTCACCTACCCGAACAAGTTCGACCAGATCTTCTTCGCCAACATGCGCCAGGCGAAGGATCTCGGTGCGGTCGCGGTCGGCGCCACCATCTACTTCGGCTCGGCGGAATCCGCGCGCCAGATCATCGAAGTGAGCCAGGCCTTCCACCAGGCCCACAAGCTCGGCATGGCCACCGTGCTGTGGTGCTACCTGCGCAACCCGGAGTTCAAGAAAGACAAGGACTACCACGTCTCCGCCGACCTGACCGGCCAGGCCAACCACCTCGGCGTCACCATCGAAGCCGACATCATCAAGCAGAAGCTGCCGGAGAATAACGGCGGCTACAACGCGCTCAACACCAAGGAAAACCCGTACGGCAAGACCGACAAGCGCGTGTACACCGATCTCACCAGCGACAACCCGATCGACCTCACGCGCTATCAGGTCGCCAACTGCTACATGGGCCGCGCCGGCCTGATCAACTCCGGCGGCGCCTCCTCGGGCGAAAGCGATCTCGCCGAAGCCGTGCGCACCGCGGTCATCAACAAGCGCGCCGGCGGCACCGGCCTCATCTCCGGCCGCAAAGCCTTCCAGCGCCCGATGAAAGAAGGCGTCGAACTGCTGAACGCGATACAGGACGTGTATCTCTCAAAGGATGTGACGGTCGCCTGATTGCCGTCCATACAGTCGATGAAAAGCCCCGGCGCGCCGGGGCTTTTTTTGACTGCGGGAACGTCAATCGCGCCTGCGCGCATGGCGAACGCCTCGATCCGTCGTTCCGGAGCGACGCTGCCCGGTGCGGAGTTCTCGAATCTCCGTCGATTATCACGGGCACATTCCTGAAATCAGGAAAGGTTTTATCGAAGCATTCTGTTTGGCATCAAAGTTGCATTCATTTTCTTCACTTTTGTAACGAGTTTCGACCGTCGCCGGACCCGTGACGAGATAACAGCTACGCAAATCTGGCGAGCGCGCAACAATCGCCGCGAGCTGTCCGCGCAAACACGGGAAAGGGTGCGGTCGACATACCGGTTACGTGCCTTCGACAGTCCAAGCTGCACACACCGTCGAGCAGTCCTACGATCCGGACCGAGGTGCGCGGCTCCTGACCGCGTTCATCACGCCGATATCGGCGTTGGTGCTCGCGCATGTCCTCACAAACAGATTTCTCGAGCCGGTGGCGTCCCTCGGCACCGTGGCGCGTTACACACCGTACGTCGTCCTCGGCAGTGCCGCGTTTCTCAGTCTTGCGTTTGCGCGCGGGCGCGCCCTGTTCGCCGTTCTGACACTCTTGCCAGCCTATTTCGCCTTCGATCTGGGGCTGCTTGAATCGGAGAATCGACTCGTCGCCGGAACGGTGTACGGGGCGCTGTGTATCTTCGTGCCGGCCAACCTCGCCATCTATGCCCTGACACGCGAACGCGGTGCCCTCAACGCATATGGTTTGCGCAGGCTTGCGCTGATTATTTTCGAATGCCTGGTCGTAATTGCGGTCATCGCCGAGTCCAACTACTTGATCGCCCAGGCGCTCTACTGGTCCCGGCACGAAAGCGGTATCGAGGCCAAGGCCTTGGCGATGCCGCCCATCGGCATCGTCGCCATAGCCTTTGCGTTTGTAACGGCTGCCGCCTGTGCCTGGTTCAGGACCTCAGTCGTCGATGCCGGATTGGCGGGTGCGATCGCCGCCTTCGTCATTGCCTGCAGTGCGCCGTTCTCGCCAGAGGTGTTCAGCGCATACACGACGACGGCAGGCATCATCCTCATGTTCGCCGTGCTCCACGATTCCTATCGCATGGCGTTTCACGACGAACTCACCGGGCTGCCGGGTCGACGCGCACTCAATCAGCGGCTGATGGGCGTGATGGGCCACTACACCATCGCCATGCTCGACGTGGACCACTTCAAGTCCTTCAACGACCACTGGGGACACGCTGTCGGCGACCAGGTCCTCAAGCTCGTCGCGAGCCGGCTGAGGCGCATCGAACGTGGCGGCACCGCATATCGCTACGGCGGCGAAGAGTTCGCGATCGTTTTTCCGGGCAGGCGGCTCGACGACGTGCTGCCTGCCCTCGAGAAACTGTGCAATGCCATCGCCGCGCACCGTTTTCTCATCCGCCAGAGCCGCCGGCAACGGAAATCGCAGCCCGCGCCGCCCGAGTCGCCCTCAACCGAACCGCGCAAATGGGACCACGTAACGGTGAGCATAGGCGTCGCGGAGAGCGACGAGCACCTGCCAACCCCGGAAGATGTGCTGAAGGCGGCCGATCGGGCGCTTTATCGGGCAAAGAGTGGGGGGCGAAACCGCGTCAATTCGTGAGGAAAGACAAGCTCGAATCGATCGGCAGATCGGCCTTATGGGGAAGGTACGATGTCCTTCCCTTACGGTAAGAACCTGAGTCGCAAACACACGATTGCGTCCTGCACGAGTGGTGCTCGCTGGCTGAACCCGGGGGTTCTCACCCTCGTCGCTGCAACGAACAGAAACGCAGGCACGAAGCCCCGTTCGTGTTTGGCGTACTGATTTGCACACGATACTGATTCATTTTGCGGGGCTACCTGCACAACTGAAGTGGTTGCACGGGTGAGATCTCGAATCCCTGAGCAAAATCCACTTTGATCAGGCGCAAATGCTCGAGCACTTGTCTGTTCTCCACGTGCTCAACGATCAACTCGCA
>DATKEK010000022.1:0-5418 GCA_035512195.1 Burkholderiales bacterium | reverse complement strand
CTGACGGAACCGGCAACAGCGTGTTCGGTCGCGGCGCTGCTCGAGAAAAAGGTCGAAACGACGCCCGGCGAGAACGTGGTGATCGTGCTGTGCGGCGCAAACGTTTCGCTGGACGTTGTCCTCGGCTGGGTTACGCAGCACTGACACCGCGATAGCCTTTCCGGAATCCGCCTCGCGATCATTCCCTCGATGCGCGAAGGGCGCGCCCTCTCGTCGCGCGCAACTGCCGCCACACACTTTCCTGCGCAGCATCTCCGCTCACTGTTGCGTGACTTCCTGATTGCCCGATGGCGGCAGTGCAATCGTCCCGTTGTCTCGCTTCGACGACACACGACGCGCGCGCAACTGTCGTCGCCAGTTCGCGACAGACTCGCAGCGGGTTGAAGGGCAATACTTTTTCCAGTCGGTCACACCAGGTTTTGCGCACACATGAAACATGGATCCCAGTGGCACGCATGTTGCGACTCAGTTGCCAAAAGAAAATCTCCTGCGCCAAGCGGGCGATTGCCAAACGGCCTGCGACTCCAGAGACAACAACATGCAAAGAGCGGCTGCGGGATTCACCCTGCTCGAGCTGATGATCGTGGTCGCGATCATCGGCATTCTGGCTACCGTGGCGCTTCCCGCCTATCAAGACTACACCGCGCGCGCAAAAATCTCGGAAGCGATACTGACAACGAGCGGGTGCCGCATTGCGGTCGCGGAAATCGCCCAGTCCGAATTCCTGCTCCCGAAGCCGGCGAATGGGGATGCGAAACCCTGACCGGCGCCGACCCGCATACGCAATACGTGACTTCCATAGAAACGAGCCCGCAGGGGGCGATCCGCATCACCCTCCGCGGGATCCGTTCCGCCGTCGACGGACAGGCGATCGTGCTTCGACCCTGGCACGATACGGCCCGGTCATCCGCCATAATCGGAGGCGAAGGTGTCGCCATTTGGGATTGCGGTCCGGATCCCGCCAACGCCTTTGACATATCCGCGGTTTTGCCCGGGTCGTGCCGGGCAAGCGCGGCCGAGATCGGACCGGTTGCCGATTTCGCGACCAGCACGAACTGACATCCGCACTGCTGCAATCTCAGCCCGCCAGGCCTGCGAGTACCTCCGACCAGGCATTTGCGATGTTGTCGCGGTTATAGCCGCCGCCCCCAAACGCCATCATCCTGCCCATCGAATTTCGGTCCGCGATCATGCGCAGCCGCGTGGTCGCATGCGCATGCGTGGCCGGGGAATATTCGAGATAGGCGAGCGGGTCTCCCGCCAGCCCGTCGGCGCCGCACTGGAAGACAATGAACTCCGGCTCGTACTTTTCCAGATGCGTTTCGACCAGCGGCCACGCCTCGAGAAACTCGCGGTCTCCCGATCCCGGCTTCAGCGGAATATTCAGCTTCGTGCCGGCCGCCCCGCCCTTGCCGGTCTCGTGCTCGTGCCCGGTGCCGGGGTAAAGCGTACGGCCGTCCTGGTGTATGTCGGCAAAGATCAGATCCGGATCCTCCTCGAATGCGTAGAACACGCCGTCCCCGAAGTGCACATCGATATCGATGTACCCGATGCGCCTGACGCCGTATTCCGACCTGAGCGTCTCGATCACCACGCCGAGATCGTTGAACACGCAGAATCCCGCGGCATGCTCCCTGCCCGCATGATGCAGTCCGCCGATCGGCTGGAACGTGCGCTGGCACCGGCCCGCCATCACGTTCGACAACCCGTCCAGCGCCGCGCCGACTACCGTGGCAGCCGCGCGATATACCCCGGGAAACACCGGCGTGTCGCCCGCATCCAGCAGTTCGAGTCCCTGCTGTTCCGCGAGCTCGACCCGCTGAACGTGGGCCGTGCTGTGAAAGCGTTCGATCTCCGCGCGACTCGCGATGCGCGAATCGCCCAGCTGCACCCGTTCCACCAGAGCCCGGCGCTGCGCCTCGCGCAGGAACGCACCCTGCCGGTCGATGCCGAGCGGGTGTCCTTCCGGAAAACCATACGCAGCCAGCCCATTGTCCGCGTAAAGCCTGGCTTTCATTGCCGTACTGCCCGCCAGTGCGCGCGCACCGAAAGCAAGCAGGCCGACGGCCGCGATCGCCCGCAACGCGCTGCGCCGGGAACGGTCAAAGCTGCGCGCCACAGTTCCAGCACAGCTGAAAATTGGCGGGATTCTGCTCGTGGCACGACGAGCAGGCGACCTGGCTTACGGTGTCTGTGCCTTCGAGCTCGCGAATGAACTGCTGCGCCCGTTCGCTATCGCGATCGTCCACCACCCACACCTCCGGCCAGACATGCATGAAAGGGATTTCGCCCATTCCACCCTGGGCGTTCTCGTTGAATATGCGCGTCTCGATGCCCGCCTGCCCCAGCAGGTGGGCCACCATGTGCGCATCCGGCAATGATGCCGCTGAGTAGATTCGGCGCATCTATCCTCGATCGAACGTCAGGGAAACCTTCGTGCGCAACACGCTACCGCAGTTTTGCATGCATGACCACACCGCAGCCCGGGTCCACGCAGGTCAGAACAGTTCGATTTGACGATCCGATCCAAGACGCCGGAACTGCGAAACATCCAGTTGCCCCCGCGTCCTGTTCAGCCCGAGCCGCCGGCAGGCGACCTCGAAGCGCGTGCGCAACAGCTCTGCGAACTCGCCGCTGCCGCGCATGCGCGAGCCGAAGTTCGGATCGTTCTCGCGGCCGCCGCGCATGTCCCGCACGCGGCTCATCACATGTGCTGCCTTCAGCGGGTAATGCTCGTTCAGCCAGGCCTTGAACAGGTCCTTCACTTCGTATGGAAGCCGCATCACGATATAGCCTGCCTGCATGGCGCCGGCATCGCGCGCGGCTTGCAGCGTTTTTTCCAGTCCCGGGTCGGTGAGGAACGGCACCACCGGCGCCACCATAACCCCGACCGGAACGCCTGCCGCAGAGAGCCGGCGGATCGCCTCGATGCGCCGTGCCGGGGCGGATGCGCGCGGTTCCATCCTGCGGGCGAGATCCGCATCGAGCGTCGTCACGGAAACGAACACCGCCGCCAGTCCTTTCGCCGCCATCGGCGCCAGGATGTCGAGATCGCGCTCCACCAGCGCGTTCTTGGTGACGATGCCCACCGGCTGGTTGCATTGCGCCGCCACTTCGAGAATCGAGCGCGTCACCTTCCATTCCCGTTCCGCCGGCTGATACGGGTCGGTATTCGCGCCGATCGAAATGGTTTCGCACCTGTAGCCCGGTCGCGCCAGCTCGCGTCGTAGCAGTTCCGCCGCGTTCACCTTGGCGAACAGGCGGGTCTCGAAATCCAGGCCCGGCGAAAGGTTCAGATAGGCATGCGTCGGCCTCGCATAACAGTAGATACAGCCGTGCTCACAGCCGCGATAGGGATTGATGGAAAGTGTGAACGGGATATCCGGCGAGTCGTTGCGCGAGATGATGCTTTTCGCCTGCTCCGGCGTCACCAGGGTTTTCGGCCGCCCGGCGTCGTGGTCGTCGGGCACGCCCCAGCCGTCGTCGAACGCTTCGCGCGCCGAAGTCTCGAATCGCCCCTCCGGATTGACAGTGGCGCCGCGGCCCTTGCGGGCTCCGCCGTAATCGCCGCCGATCGTCTTCAGTGCCATACTGTACATTTAACCAGTAAGGCGGCAGAAAGTGAAGCTGGCAGTCGGAATCGCCGGCCGTCACACCTCCATCATCCGCAGTGCGGCCCTGAACAGCTCGCTCTGCGGGTCGGCAAAGGTTTCCAGAATACTGAAGTGATGATCCGTGGGACAGGGAATATCCCCGGCGATCACCTTGTGCCAGCTCTGCGCGATGATGCGATGCTGGTCCTTGAAACCGCTTAATTCCTGGCCACCGACCGCGATGGTCAGCGGTGCATTGGTCGGCGGGGTCATCAGCGCCGGGCTCAGCTTGCGCGCGGACTCCCCGGTCAGCCGGAGGTCCACGTTCAGGAACGGCACCCGGGTGAGCGGTGTGAGATCGTACAGGCCGCTGATCGACAGCCCGCCCTGGAACAGCTTCTGCGGCAGTCCGGGCGCAAGCTGCTTCCACAGGCAGGCAAGCGCCATCGCCGTCAGGTGACCGCCCGCGGAATGGCCGGCTATGAACATGCGCTTGCGCGGCACTTCGAAGTCGCTCGCGTTCTTGTACAGCCACGCACCCGCCGAGACCACCTGCCTGCAGATGTGCTCCACGCTGACTGCGGGGCACAGCGAGTAGTTGATGGTGGCCACTGTGACCCCGGCCTGCACGAACGGCGCCGCCACGAAGGCGTGTTCCCGCTTGTCGAGGGAGCGCCAATAGCCCCCGTGGACGAACATCAGCAATGCCTTGCTCTCGCCCTTCGGATAGAACACGTCCAGCGTTTCCATGCGGTCGTCGCCGTAGGGCACGTCGAGTTCCTTGATCAGGGTGCGCCTCGCCTGCTCCGACCGCTCTGCCCAACGGTCCACGTAGCGCTGGAAGTCGGGGACTGCCGCGCGATTGTTGTAAAGCGACTCCATGTAGGCGGTATCGTTATCCATTGTTATGCCCCCGCGGCTTATGCGCCCGGAATGGTTCGGCTGATAGCGGAATCATGCAACAATCGGCCGGTGCCTTGAAAGCCCCGTTCGCACCCCGGCATTATCTGGTAGCCTCGAAAAGCATATGAATCCAATGACTTTTATGGTGTTTGCCATGCGGAATACGCCCTCAGGCGTGTTCGCTGCACCTCGGCTGCCGGGTTGCGGACGAACATGTACCACCCGTTTCCAGGAGTGACCCTCTCATGATCCCGATTCAGATTCCCTTCTCACGACTGCTTGCCGTCTGTCTTTTCTGCCTCCCTGTCGCCGCAACCGCCCAGGTGTTCGGCGAATCGCGCGCCGGCTCCTGGTATATCGGCGGCGGCCTCGGCGGGTTTTCCGAGGAAAGTAACAGCCAGCTTCCCGGCGCCAACGGCAAAGGCGCAGGATTTTTCGGCGTCGGTTTCCGCGCATCGCCGTATGTCGCGGTGGAAATCGATCTGATCGGCTGGCGACAGGACTTCCCGACACCAGGCACGATTACTCCTGCACCGCTCACCACAGCGGACGCCCGCACTGACCTCAACACCGGAGGCCTGGGCGGCGTGGCTAAGGTCTATATGCCGCTCGACCGGGTCGACCTCTACGCTGGCGCCGGCCTCGGCCTATACAAAACGACGCTGAAAGTAAGCGGAACCGCAGGCGTATTCCCGGCGAAAATCGAAGAGTCCGACGACGACGTCGGCTATCAACTGCTGCTCGGCGCGGACGTGTACGTCTCGCGCAACGTCACCGTCGGTCTCGAATACCGCTGGCTGAAGCTCGACGCGAACTTCGAGCCGTTCGTCGCCGGCAATATCGACGCCGGCGGCCAGTTCCTGTTCGCCACCGTACGCGGCCACTTCTGACACACATGTTTTCCGGCCGGGCTTGCCGCCCG
>DATKEK010000021.1:0-11851 GCA_035512195.1 Burkholderiales bacterium | reverse complement strand
CGCGCCCGAACAGGGCCAGTTTCTGCAACTCCTGGTCCGGCTGATGGGCGTGCGCAACGCCCTGGAAATCGGGGTTTTCACCGGCTATTCGAGCCTGTCGATCGCGCTGGCGATGCCGGCCGGCGGGCGGCTGATCGCCTGCGATGTCAGCGAAGAATGGACCGCGGTCGCCACCCGCTACTGGAAGCAGGCCGGTGTCAGCGAACGGATCGAGCTGCAGCTGGCCCCCGCTATCGAGACGCTCGATCGCCTGATCGCGAACGGCCGGGCTGGCGCCTTCGACCTGGCATTCATCGACGCCGACAAGGTCAGTTACCGCAACTACTATGAGCGTGCGCTCACATTGCTCCGACCCGGCGGGTTAGTCGCGGTCGACAATACCCTCTGGTACGGCCGCGTGGCGGACCCCGTCGAGTCCGATGAAGACACCGTCGCCATTCGCGATTTCAACCGGCATATCCATGCTGACACCCGGGTTTACCCCTCGCTGCTGCCGATCGGGGACGGCATGACACTGGCGGTGAAGCTGCCCTAATGGGAATGCTGCATCGCAAAATGATTTGCCTGCGATCCTTGACTTGACCCGGATCGGGCCTATAATGGTTTTGTGCAGTGCAGCAATACTGCCGATGCAAGCAGATTTTAATTTTAATTTATTGTTTACAAGGAGTTTTTTATGATGGCATTACCCGAACAGTTTACCGCCATTGGCAAAGCACAGATGGAAGCCGCCCTCCGCTTCGCCGTAGTCGCCACAAAAGGTGTGGAACAACTGGCTGAGCTCAACCTCAAGGCCGCCCGCTCCGCATTCGACGACGGCCTGAAGTCCGCCAAGTCACTGAGCGAAATCAAGGACGTAGCCGAATTGCCGGGTTGGACCGCCAGTCTTGCGCAGCCTGGCTTCGAGAAGGCCAGCGCCTACGCGAAGTCGGTATACGAAGTTTCCACTTCGACCGGCTCCGAACTCGGTGCACTGCTGGAAGAGGAGATCGCAGAGTTCAACAAGCAGTTTGTGACCGCGCTGGACGCGGCACTGAAGTCGGCACCGGCCGGGTCTGAATCCGCGGTCGCCGCAGTCAAGTCGGTCATGGGCATCGCCAACACTGCCTATGACAACCTGACCAAGGCCAACAAGCAGCTCGCCGCGATGACGGAGGCCAACATGGCCGCAGCCGCCACGCAAACGGGTGGCCCGGCCAAAAAGAAGGCCGCCTGAGCAGTCAACCGCTCACGCTTCGAACAAGCCCTGGAAATTCCGGGGCTTTTTTTTACCCATGTGGAATGTGCACCCCGACGGCCCGGCCAGATTGCCCCGGCATCGACAGCAGTCAGGGCCGCAGGGTCCAGTCTATGCCGAGTGCCGACACCCCATCCTGGAGAAAGGCGAGCGCTTGCTGGGCCCGGGGCGCGTCGCCGCGCACGCCGAGTTCGATCCGGCGGCCTTCCGGCATAAAGCTCGGCAGGCTGAACACCTTCAGATCCGGATAGCGCGCAAGGCATGCGTTCATCAGGTCGATGATCTGGCTCTCCCCGGCATCCTTCACGATGATGGCCAGGTCCGCGGGTAACGTCGTGCGCTGCAGGTGGCGGTACTCGTTGTCCAGCACCCATTCCATCATCGGCCAAGCCATCTCGGGAAATCCCGGGAAGAAATGGTGCCGCCCGTAACTGAACCCGGGCACGCGGTTGTAGGGATTGGGCACGATACGGCTGCCTGCGGGAAACTCCGCCATCATCACGCGCTTGGGATAGGCCTCCGCGCCGAAACGCGCCTCGATCTCCGCGACGGCCTCCGGGTGGCGCAGCAGTTCGATCCCGGCTGCGCGCGCCGCACATTGCCGGGTGTGATCATCCGGCGTCGCGCCGATCCCACCGAAGCAGAACACGACGTCGTCGCGCGCCATCGTGCTCGACAGCACCTCGGTGATCGTCTCCGGATCGTCGGGCAGGTTCATCGCCCATGACAGCCCGAGCCCGCGAGAACGCAGTATCTCCACCGCCTTGGGAAAATGCCTGTCCTGCCGCTTCCCCGACAGGATCTCGTCGCCAATGATCAGTGCGCCGAAGCAAGAAGCAGGGGCCCCGGGGCTTTTTCCGGGGATGCGACCGCGCAGGCGCACGTTGCCCGCGGGTTCAAGCGCAACGCTCGATGAATCGCTACGGCCCGGTCTCTTCACTGTCGATACTCCAGTCCATGCCAGCGGGCACCGAAGCGGGGCGCGGACTTTTTCTTTCTGATAGCCACGATCGCGGAGTGTGTCCCCGGGAAACCAGCCGGTCAAGAAACTCCGGCGCGAATCAGCTGCCGAACACCGCATCGGCAATCGGAAACAAGAATGAATAATCGATATACCGCTGTCGCCATCGCGCTGCACTGGCTGATCGCACTGGCGATCCTGTGCAATTTCGCGCTCGGGCTGTACATGGCCGACCTGCCGATCTCTCCGGCCAAGCTCAGGCTCTACTCGTACCACAAATGGATCGGCGTCACCATCTTTCTGCTGGTGCTGATCCGCATCGCCTGGCGGCTGACGCACCCGGCGCCGACTCTTCCCGCGTCCATACCGGCATGGCAACGCATCGCAGCCGGCGCATCGCACACCGGACTGTATCTGCTCACGCTGGCAGTTCCACTCGCCGGCTGGCTGTTCAGCTCGGCATCCGGCTTCCAGACGGTCTATCTGGGCCTGATGCCAATTCCAGATCTGGTCGACAAGGATCGCGCCGCCGCCGACGCGCTCAAGGCGGCGCACTGGTATCTGAACCTGACCATGGCTGCCGTGGTCGCACTGCATGTCGCAGCCGCGCTCAAGCACCATTTCCACGACCGGGACGACGTGCTGGCGCGTATGCTGCCGCTGATCAGACCGAAAGGAAAAACATGAATGTGATTCGGCTCGCGCTGTGCGTCGCTGCACTGGTTCTCGCGCTGCCCGCCCAGGCCGGCAGCATCGACTACGACTCGAGCGAGATCACCTTCGTATCCCGGCAGATGAATGTCCCGGTGGAAGGCCGCTTCCGCAGCTTCACCGCGGAGATCGACTTCCACCTGGCCGATCTCGCCCGTTCGAAAGCGCGCATCGAAGTCGGACTCGCCAGCGTGGACACCGGCAGCGACGAAGCGGACACCGAGGTCAAGCGGCGCAACTGGTTTAACGTGCTCGCGTTTCCGGCCGCGCAATTCGTCTCCACCGGCGTAAAGCAAGTGGGGCCGGCGCGTTACGAGGCACGCGGCGAACTGTCGATCAAGGGCATCACGCGCGAAATCACTGCACCCTTCACGGTCACCAACGGCGCCAATTTCACCGTGTTCGAGGGCGGATTCACCTTGTACAGATTGCAGTTCAAGATCGGCGAAGGCGTCTGGTCGGAAACCGACACCGTCGCCAACGAGGTTCAGGTGCGTTTCCGGATCACGCAGACCGGGGGCGTGAATTGACGACAGCGCCAACGCGCGCTGCATTTTTCAACTTTGCAGGAGACTCCAGTGAGGACACCCATCTTCGCCGCGTTGCTGGCAGCGGCTTTCGCGCTGCCGGTCGCCGCGGAACAAGAAACCTATACGGTCGACCCCGCGCACACCTACCCGAGCTTCGAGGTGAATCACCTCGGCTTCTCGACGTCGAGGGGCATGTTCACCGGGACGACCGGCAAGATCGTGCTCGACCGCGCGAACAGAACCGGCAGTATCGACATCACGATCGACACGCGGTCGCTGTTCACCGGCGACGAGAGACGGGACAAACACCTGCGCGCGGACGACTTCTTTCACGTCGAGATGTTTCCGGAGATGACTTACCGCTCGAACACGATCCGCTTCCGCGGCGACAATCCGGTGGCGGCGGAAGGCGAACTCACGCTGCTTGGCGTAACCAGGCCGGTCAGCCTGAGCATCGACAGCTTCAATTGCGGAACGCACCCGATCAACCGCAAGCCGGTGTGCGGCGCCGACGCCACCGCCACCATCAAGCGTTCCGAATTCGGCATGGACGCCTATGTGCCGGCAGTCGGCGACGAAGTAACGCTCAGGATCGGGATCGAGACCTTCCGCGAATAGCGATCCGGCAAAATTGGCGCGTCATGCTGATCGCCGGCAAATAGGTCGCTCGACGCGGAGTACGCAGAGGGCGCGGAGGAACAGCAACATCCGGGGATTCCGGTAACAGAACGACACTTCGACGTTCGCAAGAGCGGCTCAATGTCGTACCTCATCGACGATCTCGCTCTACTCCGCGTCCACTGCGCCCTCCGCGCTGAGAGCTGCGTTTTGCATCCAATCCGCGGGCGTGTAATCCAGAACGCGGCTGACGTGCGCCCCGCTCAGAACAGGTGGCGCATGCCGACTTCCATGCTCCAGTTGATAACCTGCGGCAGGTCGTTACGGTAGAGGCCGACTCCTGGGCGCACGTACAGGCCGGTGTTGGAAGTGTAGAAGCGGCCCAGTTCGGTCTTGAGGGTCGCGCCGACGCGGTCCGAGTGTTCGTGGTCGATGAAATAGCTTGCCTCGATGAACGTGTAGGTGCGCTTCGGCCAGCGTGTCAGCAATGACGTCCTCGGGTTCGTGAAATTCACGTCCGGCCGCGCGTCGTCGCCGCTCACCGAACGGTAGTACTGGATGTACGGAAAGAATATCGAGTTCCACTGCGGAAGCTCGACGGCCATGAATGCGAACGGTGCCACCACGTTCTTGCCCTGACCGAGCGTGTCCTTCGACGCAGTGTCGAAAATCATCTCCGTGCCCACCACGAAGGCATAGCTTTCCGTGCGTGCCGCCCGCCACGCCACGCGCGTGAGCAGGTTGCCGATCCCGGTGTCGGTGCCGGCACCCGGCTGGTCGGAACTGTAGGTGACGAGCGGCAGTTCCGCGCGGAACGCCAGCGTCCTGCTCGCCGCAAACTCGCCGCGCAGCACCAGCTGGTTCACGTATGCGCCGCCCGGAAAGTCGGAGTACTCGTTACGCAGATCGAAGCGGTGTTTGAAATCGGTGGGGTCGATCCGCCTGGCGAAATCCTGGGCGTTCTGATCGTTGCCCTGCGCGATCGCCGGAAGGCAAAGCCCAATCGACAGTCCTGCACAGACGATCAGCGCCGCACACGTCGGCGGCGTTCTTCTATGTGTCATGCAACTCCCGAAGTTGTGCAGCCGCACGACTCTCGCGACGGCTTGTGGATAAGTCCGGCGATCCGCAGATTGCCGGACTCGAAAGGAGGGAAATATACGCTATCGGACGGAAAAAATCAGTCGAGGCGCAGTATCGGCCGCACTGAAATGCCGAGCTTTTCCAGCTCGGCACGTAGCCGCATCGCGAACGCCAGCGCCTGCGGTGCATCGCCATGAATGCAGATGGTATCGGCACTTACGGCGACCCGGGTGCCGTCGGTGGCGTGCACTACCTTGTCGCGCACCAGCCCGGCAACCTGCGCCGCGGCAACGTTCGTGTCGTGAATCAGCGCATCGGTGCGGCTGCGCGGGGTCAGGCTGCCGTCGGCCTGGTAGCTGCGATCGGCAAACGCTTCGTTCGCGATGCGCAGGCCCGAGGCTTCCCCGGCGCGCGCAAGCGCACTGCCGGCCAGCGCGTACAGCACCAGACCGGGATCGAAATCGCGCACCGCGCGAGCAAGCGCGCCGGCGAGCGCGGCATCGCGTGCCGCCATGTTGTACAGCGCGCCATGCGGCTTGACATGATTCAGACGGACGCCCGCCGCCTGCGCCGCCGCCGCGGCGGCACCGAGTTGATACAGCACCAGCGCGTAGGCTTCGTCGCCGGTGACAAGCAGCTCACGGCGGCCAAACCCTTCACGGTCGTCAAGCGAGGGATGCGCGCCGATCGCGATGCCGTGCGCGGCGGCTTCGCGCATGGTGCGCAGCATGGTCTGCTCGCTGCCCGCGTGCATGCCGCAGGCGACATTGATCGAGCTGATGTGCGGCAGGATCGCGCGCTCGCGCAGGCAGCCCTCGGCGCTTTCGTCTTCGCCGAGATCGCAGTTGAAGTCGATCGTCGCGCTCATTCCCGAATATGCGCCAGAATGGCCTCGTGCAGCTGCGCGATCGAGTGCTCCTGCACGAGCCAGAGTTTCTGCGCCTCAGCCAGCGCGACCTTTTCGAAGCGCAGGCTGTAGCCGGGCTTGAGCTGCCCGAGCAGCGGCAGATCGACGCTGGCGACCTCGCCGAGGCGCGGGTAACCGCCGGTGGTCTGGCGGTCCGCCATCAGAACGATCGGGTTGCCGTCCGGCGGAAGCTGGATGGTGCCGAAGGCGACGCCTGCCGACAGCACCGTGGCGTCCGATGCCTGCTCGAGTGCTCCGCCCTCCAGCCGGTAACCCATGCGGTCGGAATCCGCGCCCAGTCGGTACTCCGTGCCGAGAAACCGCGCCCGCGCGTCCGTGTCCAAGCTTTCCCAGTGACGCGCGGAAACGAACCGGATGACCTGTGGACTGCGCGCCATGCGTTCCGGATGCAGGCTCGCGGCCCAGTGCGGCGAGACGAAACTCGCCGCGGTCGCCGACAGCCGCTCATGCAGGCCGGGAAACACGCCCGCATCCGGCATGTCCGCCGCCAGCCGGTCGCCGCGCTTCAGCGCACGGCCCTCGAACCCGCCGAAACCGGCGCGCAGATAAGTCGAGCGGCTGCCGAGCACCGGCTCGACACCGATCCCGCCGGCAACCGCGAGATACCCGCGGCAGCCGAGGCGACAGTTGGCGAATTCGAGCACCGACCCCGCAGCCACCGCCACCGGGCGTGCCATCGGCACTGGCGTATCGCCGAGGCGCGCGCCGAAGTCGCCTCCACAAAGTGCGATCAATGCGTCGGCATCGAACGCGAGACTCGGCCCGACCAGCGTGAACTCCAGCGCGGCCGCATGCTCCGGATTGCCAACGAGCAGGTTCGCCGTGCGCAGGGACAGCGGGTCCATGGCGCCGGACACCGGCACGCCGTGGTGCTGAAAACCGGAACGACCGAGGTCCTGCACTGTGGTGAGCACGCCCGCGCGCAGGACTTCGATCATGTCCTGGCCCCATTCTCGAGCCGCGCGAACTCCGCCGCATCGATAGGCACGAAGCGCACGCGATCCCCGGCGCTCAGCAGCGCGGGCGGATCCCTGTTCGGGTCGAACAGCGTCAGTGGCGTGCGCCCCAGCAGATGCCATCCGCCCGGGAGGTTGAGCGGATAGACCGCGGTATAGGCATTCGCGACCGCCACGCTGCCCGCCGGCACCTGTGTTCGCGGCGAATCGCGGCGCGGCACGATAAGGCGGTGGTCCAGCGGGCCGAGGTAGGGAAAGCCCGGTGCGAAGCCCAGCATGTACACGCTATAAGTCGTCGCGCAGTGCAACTCGATCAGCGTGTCCGCGCCCATTTCGAGCGTCGCCGCCAGCTCATCGAGATCCTCGCCGAACCGCCCGCCGTACGCCACGGGAATCTCGTGCAGACGTCCATCTTCCTGCGGCAGCGCGTCCGCGTCGAATAGCGACTCCTGCAGCCTCAGCACCAGCGCGTCATAAGGCGTGCGTTCACTGTCGGCTTCGCCGAGTACCGCTGGATCGTAGTGCAGCGCTACCGAGCAGAACGCGGGGACGATATCCGATACGCCCGGCAATGCCATCGTCCTGACGCGATCGGCGATCGCACGCACGCTTGCGCTCGTTTCCGGACCGGGCTCTGAGGCCAGCTCGACCAGCAGGGCACGATCGCCCAGAGGGGAGAAACTCAGGTGCAGTGATTCGAGATCTACCATGGAAATGCACAGGCCCCGGCCGGGGCGGAGCCGTTCAGCGGCAGGGCGCGACGCCCGCGGTAACCTCGCGGCACTCGACCCGATTGCGCGCCGGGTTGGTCGCACATTGATAGGTCACGTCCCTGCAGCGCGCACACCATGCAGTGGTCGAACCGTCGCGCTTGTAGTCGCTGTCGACGATCTCGATCTCGGTGACGCGGCAGGCGGTTGCCTCCGCGGTCAGCGCCGAAGGCGACTTGCATCCGGACAGCACCAGCACCGCCACAGCAATCACAATCAGGCCGCGCTTCAGGATGACAGCCCTCCGGGCGCAGCCCCGCAGTACGATAGAAGCTGGACGATTCTCATGTCTGCGCTAACCTGCGATGTAGTGCTCGAGTTGCTCGATGATGAACTGCTGCTCCGCGAGCATTTCCTTGACCACGTCGCCGATCGAGATCACGCCGGTGACGCGCTTGCCGTCGACCACCGGCAGGTGCCGGATGCGCTTGTCGGTCATCAGCGCCATGCATTCGTCCACCGTGTTGTTCGGGCGCACGCAGACCACCTTGCTGGTCATGATCTCCCGCACGCTCGTCTCGCGCGAGGCCTTTCCGTGCAGGATGATTTTTCTCGCGTAGTCGCGCTCCGAGAAGATGCCGGCCAGCTTGTCGCCATCCAGCACCACCAGCGCGCCGATGTCCTTCTCGGCCATCAGTTTCAGTGCGTCGAACACCGTGCTGTCCGGCGTGACGGTCAGAAGCCGATGGGTCTTGCTCTCCAGGAGCTGCTGGACGGTCTTCATGATCTTCTCCTTGCGCACCGTCTTCGAAGTCGGCCCAAGTTTAGACCAGAAGTCGGGCTTGTCAACGTATGTGTCAGTCCACGGCCAGGATGCTACAGTGACAGCATGCTGTTTCGCCGCATTTTCCTGCCGTTGCTGTTCATCGCGGCATTCGCCGCAACTGCGCAAATCGCGTCCGGGCAGGACGTGCGCAAGCTCTCCACCGAGCCGCGACGAAGCGCCCCGCTCGGCCCGCAGGATCTTGCGCGCATGGATTTCGATTTCGGCGAGATCCGTGCCTGGCTGCTCGCGGATGGCAACTGGCATATCGAAGGCATGGTGCAGCATCGCAGAGGCTTATGCGCCGAGTACCAGCTCGGCATCCAGTTCGGCGTGGGCAGCCCCGGCTGCGCGAACGTAGAGTGGTTCGGCGAACCGGTTTACGCCACCTATCAGCGCCACTGCAATCACGCGCTGCTGCGCCACGCGGGCGGCGATCTGGACCCGGTGGCGCGCGAGAACTTCGACCGCATCACCTGCGCGCAGCGTTTGATCCAGTGCGACGGCAGTTGCCGCTAGCGCGCTGCATCAAGGCAAGGGATAAATCGAACCACCAAGATCACCAAGCATACCAATAGACGCAAAGAATCAGTCGCAGCATCTGCGTCTCTCGGCGCAGGGCTGTTCGACGTCACTCGCCGCCAGGGAATTGCTTCGCGAGTTTTTCGCGTGATTCCTGGTTTTCCTGGTGCCATTGGTGTTTCGCAGTTTTATTTACACGCCACGTCAATACAGGCGCTTCACCGCGGTATCCAGGATCACTTCCACCAGCATCGGTTTGCTTGCGCTGAACGCGACGGACAGGGCTTCGTCGAGTTCTGCCGAGGTTGCCGCCTTGCGCGCATCGCAGCCGAAGCCGCGCGCGATGGACACGAAGTCCACGCCCGGCACGTTGTGCCCTGGTGCGCCATCGATGCCGAGCATGCCGCCGAAGGATTTAAGCGCGGAATAGCCCGAGTTATTCAGCACCACGAATACAACAGGCAGTTTCTCCCGCGCTGCGCTCCACAGGGCCTGGATGGCGTAAAGGCTCGAGCCGTCGCCAACCACGCAGATCACCTTGCGCTGCTTCTCCGCAAGCGCCACGCCCAACGCCGCCGGCAGTGCCCAACCCAGGCCGCCGCTGGCGCCGGCGTAAAACCCGCTGCTAGTTCTGATCGGCAAATATTCGTGCAACGCGCCGCGCTGCGTCGGTGCTTCCTCGACCACGATCGCGTCATCGGGCATCAACTTCGCGATCGCATGCATTGCATAATCCCCGGACGGCGGATCGCCGGCCCTCGGCACCGGTCGTGGTCCGCGGCCTTCGCCGCTCGCACGCGGTCGTACCGGCAGCAGATCGAGCAGTTGCGCGATGCCCAGCCTCAGTGTGCACACAATGCCGGTGCCCACCGGCGCGCGTGCCGCAAACACGGGGTCATCGGTCAGCTGCCAAAGCCGCGCGCCTTCCGGCAGATAGCTTCCGCCGGTGTGCACGTGATAGGTGAAAACCGGTGCACCCATCACCAGCACCAAGTCGTGGCCTGCAAGTGCATTGGCAAGCGGCTGGCGCAGCGGCGGCAGGAATCCGGCGAACAGGCGATGGTCTTCGGGAAAGCTGCATCGACCGGACATCGGGCTCGCCCACACCGGCGCCTCGAGTTTCTCGGCGAGCGCGATCGCCTGCTGCCATGCGCCGTCCTGGTCCACCGCGGCGCCGACCACCAGGGCGGGCCTGCGGCTGGCGTCGAGCGCGTCGGCCAGTTCACGCAGCGCGACTGGATCAGGGGCGATGCCGCGTACGACGCACCGCGCTTCCACCGGCTCGGCCGGCGCGTCCCAGTCGTCCTCGGGTATCGACACGAACACCGGGCCGCAGGGTTTCTGCATCGCGATGTGGTAGCCGCGCGCGATCGCCGCGGGCACGTCCTGCGCGCGCGCCGGCTCGACGCTCCATTTCACGTAGGGTTTCGGAAACTCCGCGGCCTCCGACGCGTAGAGATACGGATCGGTCGGAAACATCGCGCGTGTCTGCTGGCCGGCGGTGATCACCAGCGGCGTCTGGTTGCGGTACGCGGTAAACACGCTGCCAAGCGCATGACCGACCCCGGCCGCCGAATGCAGATTGACGAACGCCGCGTTGCGCGTCGCCTGTGCGTACCCATCCGCCGTCGCCACGCAGATCGATTCCTCGAGGCCCAGGACGTAGCGGAAATCGGTCGGCCAGTCGCGAAAGAACTTGAGTTCGGTCGATCCCGGATTGCCGAACACCGTCGTCATGTCGAAGGCGCGCAGCAGTTCCAGCGTCGCTTCGCGCACCGTGGTCCCGGTTGCCGGGGGCGTCTGCGGTTTCGCCCGGTGCCGCTGCGTCATGTCCCCTCCCCGAATTAATGTGTCGCCAGTCTGGCAGACAGCGGGCTCTGCCGTGCATCCGTCTGCCGCGGCATGTCTCCCGGGCGGGCACAGCGGCGTCTAGTGCCGTCCGGGCCGGGCAATGGGATAATAGCGCCATGAACTCACCAGACCAGATATCCCCGCGCCAGCGCCTGCAGCAGCTTCTGGCCATACCCGAGCGCCAGCGAACCGACGAAGAATGGGACGAGATCAACGAACTCGAAATCAAGCTCGCCCCGGGAAATCGCGAATCGCCGCAGGATCTAGGCAACCGCCGCCCAACCCCCTCGGCCCCCGCTTTCGGCAAACCGGGCGGTGGCTCCCAGGGCAGGAGGCCGTTCAAGAAACTCAACAAGCGGCAGCCCAAGCGGAACCCACCGCGTTGAGCCCGGCGCCGCAACCGCGGCGTCGGAGCCTCCCAGCCGCTCAGCTCTTGCGGCCGTAGTTGAGCAGCCCGGTCGAGCCCTTCGGCGGATGCGCGCGGATCGCCTCCTCGTTGGGCTCGGTGCCCCAGCCGGGGCGGTCGGGCAGGATCAGGTGCCCATCGACGATCTCCGGCACGTGGGTCACCAGCTCGTCGTCCCACTCGACGCGGTCGATGTCGGTCTCCATGATGCGCAGGTTCGGCACGGCGGCCGAGAAATGCGCGTTCATCATCGTGCACAAATGGCCGTAGAAGTTGTGCGGGGCGACGTTCATTTCATGCGCCTCGGCCGCCGCGGCGATCTTCATCGACTGCCACACCCCGTTCCACGGCGTGTCCACGATCGCCACGTCCATCGCCTGCTCGCGGAAGTAGGGCAGGAACTCGCGTAAGCCGAGCAGCGTCTCGCAGGAGCTGACCGGGTGCGGACTCTGGCGGCGGATATAGCCCAAGGCTTCCGGGCTGAAGCTGTCGATCTCCACCCAGAAGATGTCCAG
>DATKEK010000020.1:0-6766 GCA_035512195.1 Burkholderiales bacterium | reverse complement strand
GAGGATCTCACGCTGGCGGCGCGCAATGCGGCGATCGAGATGATCGACTGGCTTACCCGCACCAAGGGACTCACCCGGCAGCAGGCCTACGTCGTCACCAGCGTCGCCTGCGATCTGCGTGTCGGAAACGTCGTCGATCTGCCAAACTACACGGTATCGATGATCTGTCCCCTGGAGATCTTCGACAAGAAGTAGCATTCGCACAACGCAACGAATTCAGGGCGGGGGAAACCCCGCCCTGGTTTTTTCGAGCCATGGATCGCCGAACCTTCCTTCTGTCTCTCACCCTGCTGTGGGCTCCGACAGCGCATGCGCATACACCGTATCGTCAATGGCGGGTGATGCGCGAGCGCTACCTGATGATCCTCTCCAGCCGGACCGATCCCGAGTCCGACCTGCTGGCGGAGCGCCTGGCTGCGACGCTGCAGCAGGTGTTGCCGGAAGCCAACGCGATCGTCAGCCGCGCGCCGCAGGAAGAGCGCATCGCCAGCCTGCTTACCACCGGTCAGGTGCGTCTCGCGGTCATGTCGCGGGAGATCGCGCTGGCCCTGTTCCTGGGCGATGGAAACTTCGGCGACTACGAGGGTAAAAAACTGCGCGTGATGCTGGAAATGGACGGCCATCTGTTGGTCACGGTCGAGGATTTCCCGCGGCACCATGCCTGGCTGGTGACCTCTGCGCTGGCGGAGCATTCCGAAGGCCTGACAGTCAGGGTGCCGGACAACGGCGATGCCAAATCGGGTGCCGGCATTCCCACCCATCGCGGAGCCCTCGGCTACCTGCGCGGCGAGCCCCTCGGGGCGCAGGAGTGAATGCGCGCGCCGGCGCCGCGCTGGTGGGGCTGCTGCTGCATGCGGGGGCCGGACTTGCGCACGACCTGATCACTGTCGAAGCGGCCGAGCGTTATCTTGCCAATGCCAGCGAGTGGAGCCGGGTGATTGCTTCCGCCGGGCCGGCTGCCCGCCGGGCCGAAGCGCACTGTCGCATGGGCGGCATGTTCGACGAAATCAGGGACCTGCTGAATCGCGACATCGCGGTGCACGGCGAGCCGCAGGGCGTGCCCACCAATCTGTTGATCGGCGAGCTCGAGCGCATCGGCACGCCGCTGGAATACTCGGAGCGCAAGCGCAGGTTCCTGCCGCCGGTCGCACATTTCAGCAAGTGCCTGGAACTGCAACCGGGTGGCCGGCACACCGGCGAGGCGATGTCGGGCCTGTTGCGGGGAAACTTCTACGAGAGCTTCGAAGAGAACCCGCTCGAGGCGGCACAAACATGGGACGACCTGCGCGAGCAGATCGAAATTGCCAGGCAATTTCTCTCGCGGCACTCCGATCACCCTGATCGCGAGGAGATCGAGTTTATCCACGCCATCCTGCTCACCCGCGCGGCACGCAGCGCACCGGACGCGCAGATGCGGCTTGAATCCGCCGCTGCCGCGCGCGTTGCGGCCGACGCTTTCGAGTCCCGATACCCGGACAGTCTGCGCGCTGCCGCAATGCCCCTGCTGCGCGAAGACTTGCCACGCTAGCGCGCGTGGGGTGTCAAGCGCGTTTTGCGTTCGGGGTTTGGGCACCGGGACGCGTGCTGCAAGGCGCAGGTCAAACCGGGTAAACTTCGGTCGCTGATGTTTCCGATCCGGGCCACCGGAGCTCCCACATGAAAATCATCGACTTTCGCAGCGACACCGTTACCCGCCCGACGGCGGAGATGCGCGCCACGATGGCGGCGGCCGAAGTCGGCGACGACGTCTACGGCGAAGATCCGACGGTCAACCGGCTGGAAGCGTTCGCCGCAGATCTGCTCGGCAAGGAAGCCGCGCTGTTCGTGCCGAGCGGCACGCAGGGCAATCTGCTGGCGCTGTTCTCTCACTGCGAGCGCGGCGATGAATATATCGTCGGCCAGCAGGGGCATACCTATAAATACGAAGGCGGCGGCGCCGCGGTGCTCGGCAGCATCCAGCCGCAGCCACTCGACTACGAACCCGACGGTTCACTGGATCTGCAAAAGGTGGAGGCCGCGATCAAGCCCGACGATCCGCACTTCGCAAAGACGCGGCTGCTCTGCCTGGAAAACACCCAGGGCGGCAAACCGCTGCCGCTGGAATACCTGGCGCGCGCGCGCGCGCTGTGCGACCGGCGCGGACTCGCGCTGCATCTCGACGGCGCGCGCGTGTTCAACGCAGCCGTGCACTTCGGCGTGCCGGTGAGCGAGATCGCGAAGCATTTCGACACCGTTTCAGTCTGTCTTTCCAAGGGCCTGGGCGCGCCGGTCGGCTCGGTGCTGTGCGGTCCGCGCGATCTGCTCGCGCGTTCGCGACGCTGGCGCAAGGTGGTCGGCGGCGGCATGCGTCAGGCGGGCGTGATTGCGGCAGCGGGTATGCATGCGCTGGAGCACCATGTCGAGCGGTTGAAGCAAGACCACGAGAATGCGCAGCGCCTTGCCGAAGGCTTGTCTGGCGTACGCGGCATCGAGCTGGTGTCGGGTGGCGCGCAGACCAACATGGTCTGGCTCAAGACCGCGCCGGAGCGCTGGACGCATATGGCAGAACATCTCAAGGCGCGCGGCATCCTGGTTGGCAGCTACACGCACATGCGACTGGTCACGCATCTGGACGTCAATCGGGCGGATGTCGATCGCCTGGTCGGAGAGGTCGGCGATTTCTTCCAGCGGGCTGCCTAGCAGCCTGCTGTGGGGCGCCAGGGGCGCGGGGGACCGTGGAGTTGCGCCAGGCATTGCGCGGGCGAGACCGGGCAGACGGTCGCCCGTCCCAATCGTCAACGTGAACCTGTCCGTGGCGGCGCAGCGTCAGGTTGACGGAAGCTCATTTGAATTCCGGGGAGAACTGAGTTGAGCACATCGAGCGATGAACGCAACATGGCGGTGTTCTGCGACTTCGAGAACGTCGCCATCGGCGTGCGCGAGGCGAAGTATCAGAAGTTCGACATCAAGAAGGTCCTCGAGCGCCTGCTGGTCAAGGGTAGCATCGTGGTGAAGAAAGCCTATTGCGACTGGGAGCGCTACAAGGAGTTCAAGCCGCAGATGCACGAGGCCGCCTTCGAGCTGATCGAGATTCCCCATCTGCGCCAGTCCGGAAAGAACTCGGCCGACATCCGCATGGTGGTGGACGCGCTCGATCTCTGCTACACCAAGGAACATGTCGACACCTTTGTCATTGTCAGCGGCGACTCGGATTTCTCGCCGCTGGTGTCCAAGCTCCGGGAGAACAACAAGGAAGTCATCGGCGTCGGCGTGAAGCATTCCTCCTCCGACCTGCTGATCGCCAACTGCGACGAGTTCATTTACTACGACGATCTGGTGCGCGAGAAGCCGCAGAGGCAGCGCAGTCGCGCCAGAAAACCGGCAGCAAAGAACGCTCCGGAAGCGAAGGCGGCCGCAACAGAGGCGCCGTCGGGCGAATCCTCAGAGGACAAGGCGCAGAACGCGATCGATCATGTCGTCGGCACTCTCGAGGCGCTGGTCGGCGAGCGCGGCGGGGACGAAAAGATCTGGGGATCGATGATCAAGCAGGCGCTCAAGCGCCGCAACCCGGGTTTCAACGAGGCCTACCATGGTTTCAAGAGCTTCAACAGCCTGCTGGAGGAAGCTCAGGCGCGCGGATTTCTCCGGCTCGAGCGCGACGAGAAGTCCGGGGGCTATATCGTCAGGGCAGCCGGGCAGGAAGCGGCAGAGGAGGCCGCGTGAGGCTTTGAGCCGAAGGCGCATCATCATTGGCAGCACGGGCAATCCGCGGCCCGCTGCCGGAATGACGACCGGAGCCGGCAGTTGGACCCGATAGAACGTTACATGCTCGGACTGGAAGGCTTGCACCGACAGCGTGGCGAGATGATGCACTGGCTGATCACCGCGCTGTTTCCCGATGTGGAGCAAGGGTTGCAGTACCGGATGCCGACCTACAAGGCCGGGCGCGACTTCGTTGCATGGGGATTCAGAGGCGACAGCATTCTGCTGGTGACGCCTTCCGCGCAGCGCATCAGGGCGTTCAGAAAGCGCCACCCGAAAATTCCCGCGGCGGGAAGCACGCTCAGTGTCAGGCGCAGCGATCCTTTTCCGACCGACGATCTTGCCAAAACGGTACGCTGCGCGCTCGCGCCGCAGGTGGCAGCGGACAAGCCGGTGCGTCCGACTGCGCGCGGCCTGCGCGGGCAAAAACGCGGTGCGCGCTAGCGGGGCACAGTTCCACACGCGAATGGGGCAGGATTGCCCGGCATGGCACCACACTGCAGGCGCAATTGACCGAAGCGCATGAAGAGGCGGCGTAAAGCAGACAGCGTATCGCGGCTCACCAGCATCATCGAGTCCGCCCCAACCGCGATGGTCATGGTCGATCGCGAAGGGAGCATCGTGCTGTTGAATCGCGAGGCCGAGTCGCTGTTCGGTTATCCGCGAGAGGATCTGTTCGGGCAACCCGTCGAACTGCTGGTTCCGCAGGAGTTTCGCGAGCGGCACCCGGATCTGCGTGCCGGATTCTTCCGCCAGCCAACTCCGCGACGGATGGGCGCGGGTCGCGACCTGTTCGGGGTGCGCAGGGACGGTAGCCGCTTTCCGGTGGAGATCGGTCTGAATCCGATCGAGACCGATGAGGGCTTGTTCGTCCTGAGCTTGATCGTCGACATCACCGAGCGCAAGCGCCTGGAGATGCGGTTCCGCGCGTCGGTGGAGTCCGCGCCGACCGCCATGGTGATGACCGACACGCACGGCGAGATCGTTCTGGTCAATGCCGAGACCGAGAAGCTGTTCGGTTACGCGCGCCAGGAGCTGCTGGGCCAGGCCGTGGAAAAGCTGGTGCCGGAACGGTTTCGCGCCGGACATCCGGGACTGCGGACTTCTTTTTTCGGCGCGCCCGAGGCACGCCGCATGGGAGCGGGGCGGGATCTGTTTGCCGTGCGCAAGGACGGCAGCGAATTTCCGGTTGAGATCGGCCTGAACCCGATCCAGACCGATGATGGTCTATACATTGTCAGTTCGATCGTCGATATCACCGAGCGCAAGCGCCTGGAGAGCGCGCTGATTCAGGCCAACGAGCGTCTCGAGCATCGTGTGCGCGACCGTACTGCGGAACTTGCGCGGCAGACCGAGGAGATCAAGCGCGCCAACGAGGCGCTGGAACGCAGCAATCTCGAGCTGCAGAGGTTTGCGTACATAATTTCCCACGATCTGCAGTCACCGCTGCGCAGCATCAGCGGCTTCCTGCAGTTATTGAAGCTCGAGTACGAGAAAAAACTGGACGAGCAGGCCGATGACTGGATCCGTCGCGCGATTCAGGCGACCCAGCAGATGCATGCGCTGATCCGGGATCTGCTCGAGTACTCGCGTGTCGATTCCGAGCCGAGGCCGTTTGAGGAGGTGCGCTTCCGCGATGTATTCGACAATGTGGTGGCGCTGCTGGATTCGCCGATTCGCGAGGCGGGCGCGCGAGTCACCTGCGGGGAACTGCCGGTGGTGATCGGGGACCGCGCACAACTGGTGCAGCTGGTGCAGAACCTGGTCGGCAATGCGCTCAAGTATCGCGGAGAGAAAGCGCCGGAAATCGCCGTATCTGCCGAACGCGTCGGGAGCGAGTGGGTGTTTACCGTGCGGGACAACGGTATCGGCATCGAACCCAGGCACTACGAGAAGATCTTCGAGATCTTCCACAGATTGCACGATCAGAGTCGTTACCCGGGAACCGGCATCGGCCTGGCGATCTGCCGTCGCGTGGTGCAGCGGCATGGTGGTAGGATTTGGCTCGAATCCGAACCCGGCGAGGGCAGTGCGTTTCATTTCACGATCCCTGGCATGACCGAGGAAGCCTGATGGTTAACGAGCTCGCACGCAGCAGATCGGCGGAAATTCTTCTCGTCGAGGACAACGAAAACGATGTGCTGTTGACCCGGCAGGGATTCAAGCGAGCCAAGCTGATGGTCAACCTGCATCATGTCCGGGACGGCGAGGAATGCATGCGTTTTCTGCGCAAGCAGGCGGAGTATGCGGATGCGCCCACTCCGGACATGGTCCTGCTGGACCTGAACATGCCGAAGATGGACGGCCGCGAGGTGCTCGCGGAGATGGTGGCGGACGACAATCTGCGGCAGCTACCGGTAGTGATACTCACCACTTCCGCGGAACAGCGCGAAATCCTCGAAATGTATCGGCTGCGCTGCAGCTCCTACATCGTCAAGCCGGTGGATTTCAATCAGTTCGTGGGCGCGATCCGCATGATCGGTGACTACTGGTTCACCGTGGTGGTGCTGCCGAGCGACTTGCAGCCCCGCGACCGCGGCTGACCGGCTTGCGTCGGAAAGTCCGGGCCCAGCCTGCGAATCCGCTGGGATTGGCAACTGCTGCTGCACCGGGCCCCCTTTCGCCAGCCGCCCCCGGTTTGCGCGACCGGCAGATTCTTTACCACGTATTCGTGCTGGCGGGCCTCACCGGCCTGATCTACGAGGCCCTGTGGGCGCGCTACCTGCAGCTTTTTCTGGGGCATGCCGCTTACGCGCAGGTGCTGGTGCTATCGCTGTTCATGGGTGGCATGGCGGTCGGCGCGCTGCTCGCGAGCCGCATGCGTTTCAGCCGCATGACGCCACTGGTTGCCTACGCGGTGGTTGAGGCGGTACTCGGTCTGGCGGCCATCGCGTTTCATCCGCTGTTCGACACGGTCACTGGTCTGGCCTACGACACGCTGCTGCCGGCAGCGCAGACTGCCGGCATGAGCAGGCTGCTGCAATGGCTGATCGCGTCCGCGCTCATCTTCTCGCAGTCGATCCTT
>DATKEK010000019.1:0-2535 GCA_035512195.1 Burkholderiales bacterium | reverse complement strand
CCGGTTTCTTGGCGGCGGACTTCTTCACTGCCTTCTTGGCAGCGGGCTTCTTCTTCGCAGCTTTCTTCGTGGCCATTTGATGGCTCCTCGTCGGTGGTCTATCGGGGTTTACAGCCCAGTACGAAGCAACGCCGCGGATTGAATCCCGCAGCCAACCGCCGGGCACGAAAATGCACCGGAACGGATCTTTGGGCGCTCCACCGCGTACCGGACAAGCGCTGGCCTTCGCAGCTCGATCGGTCAGTCATCAGTGGTGGCGCCCGGAAAACAAAAACCCGGTTCGCGGCGGGCGGACCGGGTTGCTTGCGAAGGACAATGCTGTCGACAGCTTTTATCGCAGGGGACAGAACGCCTGCGTCCACCATCTCGACCGTCTGGGTGGAGTTCGATTTTGCGCTGCACGTTGTCGCGTTGTTTTTGCTCACTCGCTTCCGCAGTAGAGGTCTGCTGTGGCGAAACCTAATCAGGCTTTTTCGCAGTGTCAACAGTGGCCGATGATTTTTTTTCAAGCCAGGATTCACAAGGCGGATGCAACATCGGCCTGCAGGGCGCCCCCAAGGCGCACGTCGACGGCGGTGTTTTTTTCGCCACCAGGAAAAAGCAGCGCTAAAACAGCTGTAGAAAGGCCACTGCGCCGGAATTCAGGCAAGACCACAAGTGCCTCGATGCCTTTGCCACGCACGCTGAAACGCAAACGCTCATGGTGAATTATTGGCCACAACGGCAGTGGCTTGATGCCGCGCGAAGCGCTCCTGTTTCGCGTCGGACAAGTCAAAGTGCGCGAACTTCTGCACCTGCTTTTCCACGCGCATGACGCCTCGCGCCGCTGCGCATGTAGTTGCCGACAACGAAAAACCCGCGCCTTCGCAGGCGCGGGTCTTGCTTGATCGCGACTTGCAGGCGCAGTTCGGAGGCTAGTTCAAGGCCGCCGCAAGCGCATCGGCAAACACCTGCAGGTCGTCGAGCGACTTTGTTTCCGTGGTGCACACGAGCAATGCATCGCCGTGCTGCGGGAATTCCTCGCCCATCGAGACTCCCGCGACGATCTTGTGCATGGCCAAAGCCTCGACCACTTCGCTGGCAGGCCTGGGCAGCTTGAATGCTGCCTCGTGGAAGTGGACCTGGCCGGCGAACAGCGGCTCGACACCGGGGATTGCCAGCAGCTTCTCGCGCAACAAGCGCAGGTTGCCGGCCGACGAGTTGGCGACCTTGCCCAGACCGTCGGGGCCCAGCAGCGACATGTAGATCGTTGCCGCGGTCACCAGCAAGCCCTGGTTGGTGCAGATGTTGGAGGTCGCCTTGGCCCGGCGGATGTGCTGCTCGCGTGCCTGCAGGGTCAGCGCGAACCCGCCCTTGCCGTCCAGGTCGGTGGTGCGGCCGACGATGCGACCAGGCAGATTGCGTACCAGATCCTTCTTGCAGGCAAGGAAACCAAAGTACGGTCCGCCCGAGGACAGCGGCACCCCGAACGGCTGTCCGTCGCCGCAGGTGATGTCGGCGCCGCGCACGGTCCCGGATGCACCGCCCCAGGAACCGGGGGCCTTCAGCACCGCCAGGGTCATCGGGTTGACCACCGCGATCACCAGCGCGCCGCGTGCGTGGGCGGCGTCGGTCAGCGCGTCGACGTCCTCCAGCACGCCGAAGAAATTCGGCTGCGGCACCACCAGCGCGGTGAACTCACCGGCGGCCGCGGTGACCTCGTGCGGATCGAGCGCGCCATCGGGGCACGGCAACGTCACGATCTCGATCTCCTGCAGCGACAGGATCGCCTCCATCGTCTTGCGATAGGCCGGGTGCAGCGATTCGGGCACCAGCACGCGGCGTGGGCCCTTCCTGGAGATGCGCTCGGCCATCAGCACCGCTTCGGCCACCGCGGTCGCGCCGTCGTACATCGAGGCGTTGCTGATGTCCATGCCGGTCAGGCGCGTCATCATCGTCTGGTATTCGTAGATCAACTGCAGGGTGCCCTGGCTCGCCTCGGCCTGGTAGGGCGTGTACGCCGAATAGAACTCGCCGCGCGCCACGATCTGCCAGATAGCCGCCGGGATGTGGTGCTCGTAGGCACCGGCACCGGCAAAGTTGAGTACCGTCTCGTCGACGCGCGCACGCTGCTTCATCACGCGCGTGATGTCCTGCTCGCTCATGCCCTCGGGCACGTGGGCGAGCGACTGGATCTTCAGCGCCTCGGGAATCTCGTCGAACAGCGCTTCGATGTCGGGGGCACCGATCGCGGCAAGCATGTCGCGGACGTCGGCTTCGGTGTGCGGTATGAAAGGCATGGTGATTTACGGCCGGGAGTGAAAGGCGGGGTATGAGAGGCGGGAATGGGGAACGGGAACGGTGCGGCGGCTGCTGCCGCCGACGAGGAACTGCTTCATTGGAAGCCCAGCGTCAGGAACCCGATCCGCTCCCAGACGAAGCGGAGCCCACGGTTCCCCATTCCCTATTCCCTATTCCCCGCTCTTTAATGGTCTTCGTCTTCCAGCAGTTCGGCGTAGTCGTCGGGCGCGAGCAGCTCGTTGAACTGGTCGGGAT
>DATKEK010000018.1:0-5638 GCA_035512195.1 Burkholderiales bacterium | reverse complement strand
CCGACGACAACTGGCCGCGCTCGCGCAGCGCGTGCACGACGCCGTGCCCGCGCACTGCCCGCTGGTGATCGGCGGCGACTTCAACGACTGGCGCACCTGGGCGACGCGGGAACTCGCGCGCACCATCGGCGTTGCGGAGGCTTACGTGCACATGCACGGGCGTCACGCACTGACCTATCCGGACTGGCATCCCATGCTGGCGATGGATCGGATCTATGTGCGCGGTGTGGAGGTGACGGGCGCGCAGGTGCTGAACTCGCCGGCCTGGCGCGCCCTGTCGGACCACCTGGGGCTGTCCGTCGATCTGCGCCTGACGCCAGTGGCGACACGAGTACCCGCATGAACTTCGCCACGCGGCGCAGCGGCAGCGTGCGCCCCTGCCGCGACGGTTATAGCAGGCTGCTGGCGACCGTGATTGACGGCCAGCGCGGCCGGACCCCCTGCTCCCACTCGATCGTCAACGACACCTGCGCTTCACGTCGTCACCGCGACAGGCGGGAAGGCATGCGAGCGCAGGAGTGCTGTCATGGCCTCCAGCGGCAGCGGCTTGCTGATCAGGTACCCCTGCATCTGGTCGCAGCGCAGCATGTGGAGCATCTTCGCCTGCTCCTCGGTCTCGACCCCTTCGGCCACAACCTTGAGCCGTAGGGCGTGCGCCAGCGAGATCATCGCCTGCACCACCGTCATGGTGTTCGCGTCGTCGAGCATTTTGGTGATGAAGCTACGATCGATCTTCAGTGTTTCGACCGGAAGCCGTGCGAGATAGGCAAGGGATGAGTAGCCCGTCCCGAAATCATCGATCGCGACCTTGAGGCCCAAGGCCCGCACCTCCTTCAGCTTTTCGATCGTGGCGCCGACGTCTTGCATGATCAGGCTCTCGGTGATCTCCAGGTCGATCCCGGTCGGGACGGTACCTGCCATGATCGCCTCCTCCACGCGCCGCACGAAATCGCGCTGGCGCAGCTGGAACGCCGAGACGTTGACCGCGACCCGTGGCGGCTTGAGTCCGGTCTCGGACCATGCGCGGTGATCGAGCGCCGCGCGTTTCAGCGCCCAGGCGCCCACCGGGAGGATCAGCCCCGTCTCCTCTAGAAGCGGTATGAACTGCATGGGCGGCACTAGCTCCCCGTCGGGGTTCTGCCAGCGGATCAACGCCTCGACGCCCATGATGCTGCGCGTCTCCAGGTCCGCCTTGGGCTGGTAATGGAGCACGAACTCGTCCTTCTCCAGCGCCTGGCGCAGCCTGGTCTCGAGCGACAACGTCTCCGCGACGCGATCGGTCATCTGGCATGTATAGAACACGTACCGATCCCCCGCAGACTTGGCTTTCCTGAGTGCCGCTTCCGCATTCTTGAGCAAAACCACGGCGTCGGCGCCGTCGGCCGGAAACACGGCGACGCCGAGCTTCGCGGACACCCGGACCTCGGTACCGGCGACACGAAACGGCGACCCGAAAAGCGCCTCCAGCCTCTGCTCGAAAAGCCGGGCTAGCTGCTGCTCGGTTTCCGCCTCGACGACAACGATGCCGAACTGGTCCGCGCCGTTGCGCGCAAGGCGCGTTTCGTCGCCAGATTCTCGAATCATGCGACCGGCGACCTGCCTCAGCAGTTCATCGCCCACGTGCCTGCCGAGCACGTCGTTGATGCTCCTGAAGCGCTCGACATCGAGCACCACGATCGCGGCTTTGTGCCCCGCCGCGCCCGCGGCCAGCAGTTTCTCCTGCGCACGCTCGAGAAACAGCTTGCGGTTGGCCAGGCCGGTGAGCTCGTCGTAGTACGCGAGATAGTCGAGCCGCTCCTGTTTCTCGATATGATTGAGGGCGAACGAGATGTTGCCGGCCAACTCCAGCAGAAGCCGCATCTCCTCCTCGTCGAAGAGGCCGACTTCGCCTGCAAACAGTGCGATCACCGCCTCGGCCCGCCCGTCCACCGTCAACGGGAAGCATCCCGCGGACCTGTGCCCCCGCCTCGACAGCTCCTCCCGGAGCGGGAGCACGGTGGCATCGGCCAGTAGATCGTTGGAGATCACGGGTTGCGACTGCCGCAACGCACGGCAGGCCGGCCGGTCGCTGTCAGGCGTGCCTTCGCGCGCAGTGAGCCTGATCCTTGCGACGTAGCCTTCCTCGCCGCCGTGCCAGGCGACGACCCGGCCGTCCAGCGTGTGCGGATCGATGACGCCGATCCACGCCATCCTGAATGCTCCCGCCTCGACCGCGATGCGGCACGCTTCCTTGAACAGCTCGTCTCGGCTGCGCACACGGACGATGAGTGCATTGATGCCGCTCAGCACCGCGTTCACGCGATTCAGACGCTTGATTTTGATATCAGCCCGCTTCCGCTCGGTGATGTCTTCGCCGATGCTTGCCGTCCCGATCACATCGCCGGCTCCCGACCGGAGCACCGAATTGTTCCAGTGAATGAGCCGACGCCCGCCCGAACGCGTGAGGATCTCGCTTTCGTAATGTCGCGCTTGCGGCTTGTCGAGAAGGAGATCCGCGAAAAGGCTTCTCTTCTGCCCGGCGATCTCGGGCGGCGCGAAAAGCTCGAACCAGTTTCTCCCGATGACGTCTTTGTTTTGCCAACCCGTCGATTGAAGCAGGTATTCGTTGCAATAGGTGATCCGTCCCACACGGTCACGCATTACTGAAACCAGTTCCACGTTGTCCAGCAGATCGGCGAACCTGCGCTCGCTTTCGCGCAGTTCGGCATTGGCGCGGGAGATTTCCAGTTCAGCGATCTTCAGGTCATGAATATCCGTACCCGTGCCAAACCATTTGAGGATGTTGCCGTTGGCGTCCTTCAGCGGCACGCCCCGCACCAGCCACCAGCGGTAGACTGCGTCTGCGCGACGCAGGCGGCACTCGATCGAGTAGTTGCCGACCGTGTTCACCGCCTCTTGCCAGGCGCCCCAGGCCCGCTGCCGGTCGTCCGGGTGAAAGGGCGCGTTCCACCCGTTGCCCAGGCTCTCCTCACGGGTGAGGCCGGTGTAATCCATCCACTGTTGGTTGACGTATGTGTTCCAGCCGTCCGGTCGCGCAACCCACACGAGTTGCGGCATGGATTCGGCCAGGGTGCGGAACTCGGCTTCACTCGCGCGCAGTGCTTCCTCAGCCCGTTTGCGCTCGGTGATGTCCGTCAGCGTCACCACGCTGCCGATCAACTCGCTGCCGGCGCCCTTCAGGTGACCTACGCTGACCAGAAAATCGATCCTCGTCCCTTCGTGTTCCAGCCTCGCCTCAACCGATTGACCCAGGCTCGTGTCGATAGCGCCGACCGGAGAAAGCGGCGTGCCATCGGGTTGACGCAGAGGAAAGGCGCGCTCGAATCGCTGTCCGATGAGGCTCTGGTCGAAGAATGCCTGCGCCTGCCGGCTGGCGCGAATGATCCGTCCGGTCGCGTCGCAGATCACGATCGCGTCGGCGGACTGTTCCAGAATTGCGCGCGCGAGTTTCTCCTCCGCGAGTATCGCCTCATTGCGCTTCTGCTCCGTCAGGTCGGTCGCGACCATGCACAGGGAATCAGGCACCCCGTCCAGGAGCAGGCGGTTCACCGACAGGTAGACTGGCACCCGCGTTCCGTCGCCCGCGGCGAGGGTCAGTTCCTGAGGGCGGTAGCCGATCGCGTCCTTTCGCAGCAGCGCCCGCAGAACCGGGCGGCTCTCAAGCGCAAACCAGGCATGAATCCCGGAGCCGATCACTTTCTCGAGCGGGGTTCCGAGCATCTCGGCGAAGCGCCGGTTGGCGTACACGATCACACCCTCCGCCGTCAGCGTCAAAGCAGCCTCGCTCATGTTCTCGATCAACGTCCGGTAGGACTGATCGGCGCCACTGAGCGCATAGAGCTGTGCGCCGCCTGCGCCTTGGACGAACAGCGCGTCCCCTTCTCCGCTGAGTATGTCGCGCAAGGCCTCCTCGGCCTTGTCTAGCCGGGCGTGCAGATCATCGTTGTCAGCGCGGAGCTGCTGTCGTGTCGGGGAAGCTTTTCGCGGCATGCTGCGCACTACACGTTGGTTCGTATATCCAGCCCGACCAGCACGCGCTCGGTGTTCGACATGTCGCCAATGATGCGGCGCAGGGGTGCCGGGAGCCTTCTTGTCAACGTCGGCAGGGCGATGATCTGTTCACCCTGCGCGAGTTGCGGCTGCTGGTACAGATCGATCACGTCCAGCTCGTAGCGCCCTTTCAGGTTTTCCTCGCAGATTCTCTTGATGTTGGCAATTGCGTTGACGGATTTCGGCGACTGGCCGGCAACGTAGAGCTTGAGGATGTAGCGGGCGGGAGCTGGCTTGCGCGCCGCGATCTTGCGCTTGGGCCGCACGCGCGCGGCTGGGCTGGTATTCATTTCGATGCGCGCGTCGGACGTTTCGCCGCCGCATCCACGTTACGGCTCAGCCCCATGTCCAGACGACCTTGCGCGAGCTGCGCGTCCTGCGCCTGTTCCTGTCCCGTAATTCTCTGCGACTCGGATTTCTCCACCTCAAACGCGGCGCGCAGCGCATCGATCTGCGCTTCCAGCGCGCGGCTCATGCTCTTCAGTTCGAGTTGCCTGCGCTCGATTTCCTGCTTGTGCACCGTCTGCAGGGCCTTATCCTGCGCCTCCTGCGTCAGTCGCGCCGAACCGGTCAGCACGCCGCTTGCGCCGACGTACACATCGCGCAATTCCACGCCGCGATCGGTCAGCAGAAATTCCCGGATCTGGTTCGAGTGCGTCATGCCGCGCGATTTCAGGACGGACAGGCCGCGATTGCGTTCACCGCCGCTGTCGATGGCACGCAGTACCACCCAGGTGTCGATCAGGGAAGACATGGAAACCCCGGATTGCTCGAGCACGCTGTCTCCTGCAGTCAGGCTGGTGAACAAGCCGGTGATCTGATTCGATTTCAGAAAATCCAGCAGCCGCATCAACATGGCCTGGACCCCGATTCCGTTGTCCCCGAAGAGGAAGCTGGTCAATGGATCGAGGATCACCACATGCGGCTTGAAGTTGTTGATCAGCTTGTGCTTCATGGACAAGTGGGTTTCCAAACCCGCAAATGAGGGGCGGATCGCGTGAATCTGCAGCAGGCCGTTCTTGACCCAGGGTTGCAGTTCGATCCCTATGGAACGCATGTTGCGCGTGATCTGGCTGGGAGATTCTTCAAAGGAAAAATAGATCACCCGCTCGCCGCGACGGCAGGCGGCATCGGCAAAGTGCGCCGCGAGGCTGCTCTTGCCGGTCCCCGCAGTACCGGAGACGAGCACGCTGCTGCCCCGGTAATAGCCCTTTTCGCCCAGCATCGCGTCGAGCCGTGGGATGCCCGTGGAAACACGTTCGCTGGAAACTTGGTGCTGCAGCGCGAGCGACGTGACAGGCAGCACCGATATGCCGTCTTCGTCGATCAGGAACGGATACTCGTTGGTGCCGTGCGTCGAGCCGCGATACTTGACCACCCGCAGGCGCCGCGAGGAGGTCTGCTCGCTCACCCGATGGTCGAGCACGATCACGCAGTCCGAGACGTATTCTTCCAATCCATAGCGCGTCAGCGTCCCATCGCCGCGTTCGCCGGTGATGATGGCCGTCACGCCTTTGTCTTTCAGCCAGCGAAACAGGCGCCGCAATTCGGCGCGCAGGATGGCCGGGTTGGGCAAGCCTGAGAATAG
>DATKEK010000017.1:0-5893 GCA_035512195.1 Burkholderiales bacterium | reverse complement strand
CGGGGGGTGGATCGCTGCCACACCAGCCGGACTACCAGCTTGCCTATCCGATCCGGCTGGACGGGAAAGTGCGTGGCGTGGTCGGACTGGATATCCAGTGGCGTCAGGAAGCACAGCTGCAGCATGCCATGCGTCAGCTGCAGTGGGGCTCGGGCTGGCTCGAAGTGCTGTTGCGGCGGCATGCGGACCCGATGGAAGCGGCGCGGATGCGGCTTAAGCTCATTCTGCAGTTTGTTTCCGTCTTTCTCGATCAGCCGCGATTCAAGGATGCTGCCACCGCGCTGGTAACCGAGGTTGCCACGCAGCTCGGCTGCGACCGCGTCAGCCTCGGCATCAAGCGCGCCAAGGGCGTGCGTATTCAAGCGGTATCGCATGCAACGCAGTTCGATCGGCACTCCAATCTGTTGCGCGCGGCCGAGGGGGCCATGCTGGAGGCTCTGGACCAGAACGAGCCGATCGTCTATCCGCCCGATCGCGACGGACGCCTTGCAGTGACTTTCGCGCACGCGGAATTGGCGCAGCTGTCGGGCGCCGGCGGTGTTGCCTCGCTTCCCCTGGTAAACAACGAACGTCAGGTTGGCGCGCTGACGCTGGAGCGCGCGCCGGGACTGCGCTTCGATGCCCCCACCATCGAGCTGCTGGAGGGGCTGGCATCGATGCTGGGACCGCTGGTAGACCTGCAGCGCGTGCAGCAACGCAGCCTTCCGTCGCATGCCGCGGATTCCACCAAGGGCCTGGTCACCAAGCTGTTCGGCCCGCGACACGGCGGCTTCAAACTGGCGACGCTGCTGTTCGCCGGTATCGTCGCATTTCTCGCGCTTGCCACAGGCGACTACCGGATTTCTGCCGATACACGGGTCGAGGGTCAGGTACAGCGCGCAGTGACCGCGCCGTTCTCGAGCTACGTGCGCGAAGCACATCACCGGGCGGGGGACATTGTTCGCGAAGGCGACCTGCTGGCGAGGCTGGATGACCGCGATCTGCGCCTGGAACGCGTCCGCCTTGCGGCGCAGCGCGAACAGCTCGGCAAGCAGTACCGGGAAGCCATGGCGGAACGCAATCGTGCGCAGGTGAGCATCATCAGCTCGCAGATCGATCAGGCGGATGCGCAGATCGCCATGCTCGAGGAACAGCTGTCGCGGGTCGATATCGGCGCGCCTTTCGACGGCGTCATTGTTAGTGGAGACCTCACACAATCGCTGGGAGCGCCGCTCGAACGGGGCCAGGTGCTGTATGAGGTAGCACCGCTGGACAGCTATCGCGTGGTCCTGCACGTGGACGAGCGCGACATAGCCGACGTGCAAGTCGGTCAGCGCGGCGAACTGGTTTTGTCCGCAATGCCGGGGAGCGGTTTCCCGTTTCAGGTAGAGAAAATCACCCCGGTCAACACCGCGAAGGAGGGGCAGAACTTTTTCAGGGTGGAAGCGGTATTGGGGGCGGCGGGTGCACAACGGCTTCGGCCCGGTATGGAAGGCGTCGGGAAGATTTACGTGGAAGAGCGCAGGTTGATCTGGATCTGGACGCGGCAAATGGTGAACTGGTTCAAGCTGAAGGCGTGGGCATGGCTGCCGTGAGGAGCATGTGATGAGGTTGTATAGGTGAAGGCGGGCAGACACCATTGCGTGGCGTGGACCCGCCCAATCACTGAGGTAAGCCATGGCTGATGAACTGTTGAGCCCGTCCTGGTATCGCGTCGCGGAACTGCGGCCGCGGTTGCGTTCACACACGCGCGTACATCGTCACGAGTATCGCGGAGAGCGATGGTATGTGCTGGAAGACCGCATCTCCCGGCGCTCGCACCGATTCAACCCGATTGCCTATTACGTGATCGGCCTGATGGACGGCCGTCGCACGCTGCAGGAGATCTGGGAGGCCGCGGTCGCGCGTTTCGGCGACGATGCGCCAAAGCAGGACGAAGTGATCAAGCTGGTCGGACAGCTTCATATGGCCGACGTACTCCAGTGCGAGGTGAGTCCGGATGTAGAGGACATGCTGCATCGCTCGCACCGCTTTGCCAGACGACAGACCCTGGCGAAGTTCCTGTCGCCGCTTGCGGTCCGCATTCCATTGATCGATCCCGAACGCGGGCTGGAGAGGTGGTTGCCCTGGTACAGACCCTTGTTCGGTCCGGCGGGCTTTCTGCTCTGGCTGCTGGTCGTGGGTGCGGGCCTGTTTCTCATGGTGCAGCACTGGGATGAACTTACCAAAGACATCACCAATCGCGTACTTGCGCCGGAAAACCTGCTGATCATGCTGCTGGTTTTTCCGCTGCTCAAGGGGTTGCACGAGTTCGGCCATGCCTGTGCGGTGAAGGCATGGGGCGGCGAAGTGCATGAGATGGGCATCATGTTTCTGGTGCTGATGCCGATCCCCTACGTCGACGCCTCCTCGGCCAACGCGTTTCCGGAGAAAGGGCGACGGGTGATGGTGGGTTCCGCGGGCATGGTGGTTGAGCTGTTCATCGCCGCGATCGCGCTGTTTTTCTGGCTGGAGATGGAGCCGGGTTTACTGCGCGCGGTGCTGTTCAACGTCATGCTGATCGCCGGCATATCCACCGTGCTGTTCAATGCCAATCCGTTGCTGCGGTTCGATGGCTATTACATCCTTGCCGATGTGCTTGAGATTCCGAACCTTCGCGCCAGGGCGAACCAGTATCTGCTGTCGGTGGTGGAGCGCAGGCTGTTCGGTCTGGACGTTCCGCAGCCGGAGTCGGGGGCCCGCGAACGGGCGTGGATGGCGTTTTTCGCGATCGCGGCCTTCATCTACCGGATGTTCATCACCTTTGTGATCGCCGTTTTCGTTGCCGGAAAGTATTTCCTCGTCGGAATCGCCCTCGCGATCTTCGCGGTCTTCATGTCCATCGTGCTGCCGCTGATAAAGGCAGTTGCGTATGTCGTCGCGCATCCCCGGCTGCGCCGGCATCGGCTGCGGGCAGCCGCCACGACCGGCCTGCTTGCCGGCGCAGGCGTGTTCCTCGTGTTCGGGGTTCCCGTGCCGGCCTGGACGAATGCGCAAGGCGTGATCTGGCTGCCGGAGCAGTCCATCGTGCGCGCAGGCACGGAAGGGTTCGTTGTCCGGCTGCTGATGGAGCCGGGCGCTCACGTGCGGGCGGGTCAGCCTTTGATCGAGGCCGTGGACCCGCTGCTGCCGCTGCAGATCGAGCTGCTCGAGGCGCAGAAGCGCGAGCTCGATGCTCGTTACATGGCAGAGCGCGTGGAAAGCCTTGTGCGCGCGCAGATCACGGTGGAGGAGCGGAAGTCGGTCATGGCGGATCTGGAGCGGGCGCGCGAGAAAGCCGACGATCTGATCGTGCGAAGTCCAGTCGATGGTATTTTTGTGGTGGGTGCCGCACAGGATCTCCCTGAGCGCTTCGTGCGGCAGGGCGAGCACATCGGCTACGTACTGTCATCCTCAACGATGACAGTTCGCGTAGTGGTGCCGCAGCAATCGGTCGACCTGGTACGGAGCCAGACGGAACAGGTGCGGGTGAAGCTCGCCGAACGCCTTTACGACACCATGCCGGCTGAGATCCGGCGGGAGGTTCCCGCGGCCAGCGACAGGCTGCCCAGTTTCGCGCTGTCGCAAGCTGGTGGCGGCAGCGTCGCACTCGACCCTACGCAGAGCGACATGCCGCGTGCCCTGCAAACCCACTTCGAGTTCGAGCTCGAAGTTCCCGGAGTGCGGCCGGTTGGCATCGGCGGCAGGGTGTACGTGCGATTTGATCACAGCGCAGAGACGATTGCGGAGCAGGTCTATCGCTCGATGCGGCAGTTGTTCCTCCAGCGCTTCGTGGTTTGAATGCGGCCCGCGCAGGGCTCGTCCGCGGCCGGCTCTTATCCGGAAAGACCCGAGACTGTCGAGGGCTTCGCCGACCGCCTGTTCGCCGGCGTGGGTTACTACCTGCACAATGCTTTTTCCCGTGGCCCGCGCGATTTCTCGTTTCTGCAGGAGGCAACCCGGGAAAGCAGGGCGCGCTTTCGTTCGGGTCTGCTGGCACCGCGGGTGCCGGAACTGCGATACCAGCTGCGCAAGCATGGCTTGCGCGGCAAACTCGTGCCGGAGGTGCTCGCGCTGTCGGCTGCAGCGATCGAATCGGCCGGTGATCTGACGCTGTCTCCGCAGGCACTCGGCGCGGCGGAGTTGATGATCCTGGGCAGGATCGTGGACGTTCCGGATCCGCTCACGCGGCGACAGGCAGCTGCGTGCGCAGCGACCGCGTTCGCGCTGGCAGGCATACGCGTTCACGTCATTGCGTCCAGCGACGTACAGGCACGACGCAGCGCCGCGCTCCTTGCCGCACCGGCGGCTGCGCTCGGCTTCTCGGTCGGCTGCATTGCGCAGGGAGTCGAGCCGCACGCCAAGCGCGAAGCCTACGATGCGGAGATCGTTTGTGGCGGGCATCGTGAGATCGCCTACGATTACCTGCGTGACCGGCTACTGCTCGGAGGGCGCCCGCAGCGCCTGCGTAGCTCGGTGGAGCGTCTGGCAGGGGATGCGCCGGCGGAAGGTCAACTGCTCCTGAAGGGCTTACAGTGCGCGATCGTCGAGGATGCCGATCTCACCCTGATCGACGACGCTCGTGCGCCGCTGGTGATTTCCACTGAATCCGACCAGTCGCAGGCGCGCCTGCTTTACGAACAGGCGATAGAACTCGCGCGCGCGCTGGCCGAAAGCGTCGATTTCTATATCGACGATCGCGGCGTGGCCCTCACCGGCAGCGGATCCGGTCGACTGGCGCGACTGACCAAGCCGCTGGGAGGAATATGGGGTGGACAGCACAGGCGCGAGCAGTTGCTGCTGGAAGCGCTGCATGCACTCCATCTGGTCGAACGCGATCGCGACTACCAAGTGGTCAATGGGCAACTCATGTTTCCCGACCCTGGGCCGGACGAAGTCGAGAAGGACCCGGGCTCCGAGGACATGGGCCGCAAGCTGCTGGAGGTCAAGGAAGGCCTGAAGCTCAGCGGCAGACGGGATCTGCTCGCTCGCATTTCCGTGCCGCGTTTTTTCCAGCGCTATCTGCATATATGCGGGACATGTGCGGATGCCCGCGGTCTGGAGGCGGAACTCTGGAGCATGTACGGCCTGAAAGCGGAACGCGTCGGGATGCCGGCCGCTTCATTGGCCTGCCAGATACGGTTGTTCGAGACCCATGCACACAAGCACGCAGCCGTGCTGGCGCGGATTGCTGAACTGCAGGGAAAGCAATGCGGTGTGGTGATCTCCGTGCGAACGCCGGAAACTGCCAAGGCGATGGCCGAGGGTTGCCAGGAAGCGGGTGTGCGGGCCGAGTTCGTTCGCGGCACCGGCGACGAACAGGAATCTCAGATTCTGGCGGCGGCTCACCTTCCGGGTGCGGTCACGGTGAGCGCCTATCCCGCAGAGCGAAACACTGCAATTGCAGAGGGCATGACTACACATTTGATCGTTGCGGACCTGCAGGATGCCTGGCGTCATGTGATTCAGCAGCAGCGCGCCTACCGCGCACAGTGCTGTGAGCTGCTGGTGTCAATGGAGGAAGAGTCGGTATCGGCTCAGCTCGACCTGGGTTCGTTGTCCCTGGCTGCACTGTCGACCCGCCGTTCGGGGGAGGTATCGCCGCTGGCGGCAGGGCCGGTCGTCCGGCTGGTTCAGCGACGCGTTGAGCGCGCGAACCGGATTCTGCGCGCCGAGGTGAAGTCGCTCGATCAGTTTCTCGGCAATCTGCTCGCGTTCGCCGGCACGCGCGACTGACAGGCGACGCGGACCACGGGCGATGCGTCTGCCCGGGCGCTCTGCTCAGAAACGAACCTGACAGCGGGCGCCCGCGGGAATGTTGCCGTTACGGTTCGGCAATTCCAGCTGCACGCCGAAGGTTCCGCTCGCAGCATCGATGACACGGTCAACCACTACG
>DATKEK010000016.1:0-5809 GCA_035512195.1 Burkholderiales bacterium | reverse complement strand
CGCCGGAATACTGGCGCACGTCGTGCGAATGAAAACTCTGCAGCATCAGCACGAGCCCGGCCGCCCAACCCTCACTTCGTCTGTGCAGATCCCGGATGGTGGCGACATCTGTCTGTTTACGCCCCGTGGCGATTGCCGCTGTTTCTTCCAGCGTCAGCTTGAGACTCTCCCAGTCGATAAGCGAAACGCTCTGATTTGCGATGAGGCGTGCATAGCAGTCAGGAGGGTCGCGCCGGCTGACGACGATAAGACTGATTCCGGCCGGCACTTCATCGACGGCCTGCGCAATCAATGGATGGAACTGCTGTTCGCCCGTAACTTCTTGGTAGTTGTCCATGACGAACGCAGCCCCGCTCGGCAATCGGGCGAACAGGTCTCTGAAGAAGCGGCGCGAGAAGCCTTCAATATCGTGCAGGTACTCTGGCGTCAGCAACGGCAAAGGCCGTTGCCCTTTGCGAGTAAAAGGCTTCGCGGCCTCACCGAGGTAGTAGAAGAAAGTGGCAAGGTCGGCATCGCCCGGATCGACCTGGTACCAGATGCCGGGAATACCGCGTGCGTCTAGCCAGGAAGCGACCAGGGTGGTCTTGCCCGCGCCGGGCGGGCCGACTACGCAGGTGGCGGGCTTGTGCTGATGTGCTTCGTCGAGGAGCCCAAACAGCCGCTCGCGGGCCAAGGCCCGATGCAGTCTCGGCCGCGTGAGCTTCGCAAGCTGCGGCGACTTGCGCGCCATAGTCCCCTCCCCAAGGGATGCCCAAGATGATTATAGGCATTGAAAGAAGGTGAAAGGCGAGTATTGGGTCTCTGGACGCCTGCCGGAAAGCTTCGGCCAATCGCTTGTTGCCACGAAGAAGAACCGCGAACATCCTGGCCTCATTCAGTACTCCGATTGCCCTGCGCAGGGCTTCCAGGCCAACGACTTACTGCGCTCGATGTGCTAGCCTGATCGTCATCATTCGAGCGGAAACAAGGGACATGCTGGATCGAATCAAGGTTGACCCACAGGTCTGTGGCGGCCGACCTACCATTCGTGGATTGAGAATTACGGTGGACTTCGTTCTGAAGCTCATCGGTGACGGCTACACGGCTGACGAAATAGTCAAGCTCTACCCCGAACTCGAGAAGGACGACGTCTATCAGGCCGCGAAGTACGGGGCCTGGCTGGCAAGCGAGCGTACGTCAACAATCGCTTGAGAATCCTCGCGGACATGCACATCTCTCCGGAGACTGTCGAATTTCTCCGGGGTCGGGGACACGATGTCCTGCGTGTGAACGAGATCCTGACACCCACCGCAAGCGATCAGGGCGTAATCACGGAAGCATTACGAACAGATCGCGCCGTCCTGACCCAGGATCTCGATTTTTCGGCGCTGGTTGCACTGACCGGCACGCGAAAACCCTCCATCATCACTCTCCGTTTGGTTTCGTCCCGTGTGCAGCATGTCAATGCGACTCTCGAGCGCATCCTGCCGGCTCTCGAAGAAGACGTCGGCAACGGCGCCTTGATCACTATCGAGGATCATGGCGTGCGCGTGCGCCCGCTGCCGCTCGCCTGATTCCGACGCGTCAGCGGGCCCGTTCCCGTATCTTCACCTTTTCAGATCGACGTAGCCGGTCACTTCGGAGATCGCCACCCCGTTCGCACCCGGCTTCAGTTCGCTGCACTTGGCCGTGCCATTGCCGGTAGCGCCTGCGTACGCCGCACTCGACACCTGCATCAAGTGATGCTATTTTTGATGCGTCCTTTAGGAGAAATGAAATGCGAACTACGGTAACGTTGGATGAAGACCTGATGGCCAGGGCGATCAAGTTAACTGGCCCAATTGATCGGTCGACACTTCTGCATGAAGGCCTGAAGGCGCTCATAGAACGGGAAAGTGCCAGACGTCTCGCCAGGCTTGGGAATAGTCAGCCGGCTCTCAAGGTTGCGCCGCGGCGGCGGCAGAGGACCGCATCCTGATCCTGGTCGACACGTCGGTCTGGGTTGATCATTTTCGCCGCGGCAATGCGCGCCTCAGGGAGATCCTTGAAAGCAACCATGTAGCAATACACCCGTTCGTAGTCGGAGAGATTGCCTGTGGAAGCCTTTCCGATCGCTCATTGATTCTGGCGTTGCTCCAGCAGTTGCCGCAAGCGACCGTAGCAGAACCTGACGAAGTCCTTGGCTACATCGAACAACACAAGCTTTACGGCAAAGGCATCGGATACGTCGATGTTCATTTGCTGGCGTCTGCGGCGATCAGTGCGACAAGAATCTGGACACGCGACAAGAATTTGTACAGGGTCGCGGAAAGCCTGGGATGGGCCCTTCCGGAGCCAGGGCGGTCTTGAACTGAAGCCCGCCTGTTGCATTGTCGCTGATTGATGACGCCGCCATCGTCGCGCGGCCGTGCCAGTAAGCAATCCATGGCTCCGACGGAATGACAGTTTCCGGAAGGGTCGCGGCCCATTCTGCCAATGTCTGAAAGCGACCATGACCAACCAGATCGGCCGCATGGCGCAGATTGCGGGCTTGTGTTGACGGGCTTCGTCGAGGAGTGCGAACAGCCGCTCGCGGGCCACCGCCTTGTGGAGGCGCGGTCTAGTCAACTTGCCTAGTTGGGGACGTTTCGTGGCCACGGTCACATTACCGAGGCGGTGGCTCGTCGCGCTCCCCGCAAACGGGCGCCACAGGCGCTAACGAGTCCGCGCGACACAGCCTTATGCAGCCGTGGCCGAGTGAGCTTCGCAAGCTGCGGCGCCTTGCGCGCCATGGTCCCCTCCCCAAGGGATGCCCACTCTGATTATAGGCGTCGCCCCGGGGAGAAGTTAGACGAATGTCATGTCAGATCGGATTCGTGGTTCCCGTTTTCAGATATCAATGGAAAACGCGATCGAACGGCTTGTCGAACTCGATATACATGAGGCAGGCATCCTCGCACCGCATCCAGTGGACCAGACTGCCGGGAATGTTCCAGTACATGCCGGGCGTCAGCATGCCGTCTCCGCCGTCATCGACTCCGGCGGTAATCCTGCCGCGCAGGACGATGACGCGTTCGGTAGCGGTGTGCGACGCGCGCCGGAAGAAGTAGCTCTTGGGTGCTCGTACGTAAGCCCCGAGAGCGCCACTGTCTTTGTCGAGCCAGATCACGGCAAACTCGCATCCGGGTGGTTCGCCTTCGCAGATCTGCCACTGCGTGGCGGCGTCGTCCGGCGCGCCGATGTCCAACAGGCCGGCCGCCCACCCAATGGAAGCGCCCGAGAAGAAGTAAACAGCCAGAAGCCAGGCACCCCAGCTTCGAATTTGGAATCCTGTTTTCACAATCACGATCGGCCTCCTTTTTCGTTCAACGTGTTCATGCGCCCGCCGCTCGGGTTTATTTGCGGCCGCGGTCAGTGGTCGGGGTTCGCCGCCTCGTGCGCCCGGCCAGCGACGCGTCGGCTTCGAGCTCGGAAAACATCACCTGACGCAACTCCCGGAAACTGCGGAATGGCCTCTGCTGACCCGTCTCGGTCACTTCGAGCAGCCCGGCAATCGTTCCGCTGCGCCGCAAGAACCGATAAACACGAACGACGAGCACCTGCCCTCTGGCCACGACGCACCTCTCGCTGGAGAGGAGCTTAGAAGGGAGGCGCCTTCAGATAGCCTTCAGAATGAGAACGTCCGGGCGACCGCACGGGCGCGGCCGAATAGGTTAGACGCCAGCGCGAAGCTGGCGGGCGATTGACTCGGTGGCCGGCGAAGGCCCCATGCCGAGCGTGACGGACAGGACCTGCCTCAAGCGACGGTACGCGCTCATCGCTTCGGCCATCCTCCCTTGCGCACGGTAACACCGCATCAACCCCTGGTAGAAGACCTCTGCAAGCGGATCGGCATCCAGACCGCGCAGGTACCAGCCGACTGCCTTATTCCAGTGCTCCGTCTCTTCAATCTGGCGACCAAGCAGCTCGACTTCGCGGACAAACCTGGCGCGCAATCGCTCGCGCAACGACACCGCCCACGCGGCATTGGATTCCTCGGTGAGAAAATCTCCGCGATACAGTGCGAGCGCCTGTTGGACCGATTCATCCCGCGCGGCACCGTTTTCCTGTGTGGCGAGAAGATATTCGAATGCCTGCGCATCGACCCAGACAAGCGTGGGGTCGAGGCTGACATTACCTTCGATCAACTGCACCGCTTCCGGCGAACCGAGTAATTTTCTCAACCTGTGCAGCGCAAGCCAGCAAGCGTCCCTGCCGGAATCGGCTTCGTCGTCCGCCCATAACAGGTCGACGATCCTGTCCAGCGGCACGTTCCTCGCGCCGCACGTGACCAGCACCTTGAGCAGCGCGATCGGTTTCTTCGGTGCCTTGCGGGAAAAATTGAGCGGGGCGCCGTCGACGACGACCTCGAATCGCCCCAGCGTATAGACCCTGACCTTCCACGGCCAGGCTTCGATATATGGTTCACTGGGTGCGATAGCTAGTTCGCTTACGAGTTTGCGGGCAGTTTCGATCTCGATTCCGGCTTCGAACGCGAGCGGCAGCAGATGCGACAGGGTGTATCGATACCAGCGCGTGAACACCAGCCTGTCGGCGCCCTGCGTCAGCACCAGACCCTCACGCAATCTTGCGTGGGCACGGACACGATCGCCTTGTCGCAATGCAATCAGGGCTTCGATGAACAACATCGCCGGCCGCCATGCGGGCTCGCTGAACCCGCCTGCGATCCTTCCTCTGGCGGCTTCCAGACAAGACTTGGCCTGGTCCAACCGCCCCAGCTCGATGAGCATCTCGGCCTGGTGGAGGTGCTGCGAACCGTGCAACGCGCATTCGGGGGCCTTGCCTTCTCCCAATGCCTCCCACCCAAGCTGCGCAGCGGAGGCGAGCCTGCCGCGCGAGCGTTCGTTCAACGCGCGAATCCACAATACGTACTTCTCCCTGGACTCGATGGCCGCGGGAATAGCCTGGATGCGGTCAGCGAGGGCCTCGGCGGTTTCGAGGTCGCCCGCACGGCGCGCACAGTACGCGTGCCAGGCAAGCACGTAGTAGATGCGCGAGATGAGTCGATGCTCGTCGGCCCATTGCTCTGCCTGGTCGAACAGTTTGAGCGCGCCGAGATGATCTCCCGCGATATAGCGCACGTATCCGTAGGTCGCGATCCAGAATGTCTTCAACAGCGGGGACAGGATCGAGGACGCTAGATGCGGGCGAATCAGCGCAGCGACCTCTTCCGCCAGTCCTATACGCCCGCACATGGCCGCGTAGAAGCCGAGGCTGATACCTGCAGCCAGCACGAGATTGGCATCGGCTTCCCGTTCGAGCAGTTCCCGGGTGCGTCGCAGGCACGGTTCTATCAACAAGTGGCCAGGCCGTCGGGAGATCAGCGCCAGCAGCAATCCGGAATGGATGCGCAGCTCCGCTGCGGCATCTGGTATCGCCGGCCTTGCGGCGACCAGCTCCCCCAGACTGTCGATCCACGGATCGACCCGCTCGAAAGAGTGGTACTCGAAGAAGAAAGCCCGCAGCACCTCGGTCGCGCACAGCATCTGTCCGATCAGGTCGCCACGCTCGCGGAAAAGGCCGAACGCGGCCTCCAGTTCCGCACGCCCAGCCGCCGCATCGATCGCGGCATGGGACACCCCCAGCCAGTAGCGCAGCCAGGGTTCGGCGTCGAGGCAGCGATGGGGAAGCCGTTCGATACATTCGCGGAGCGTCTGCCATCTCCCCTGGGAAAGCAGGGTGGGCGCCCACTGCACGATCAACGAACCCGCCCGATCCCAGGTGCCGGCATCGCAGTAGAGCTGGAAAGCCGTACCGCTGTCGCCGCAGGCGCACAGCAGATCTGCCGCGC
>DATKEK010000015.1:0-3151 GCA_035512195.1 Burkholderiales bacterium | reverse complement strand
CGCTGGTAGTCCAGCGCCTTCGCAAGTTCAGGCTGTGGGGGGAGGAGAAGCGCCGGCGGCCGATAAGGTCTCTTCCGTTAACCGGGACACCCCGTTCATGTTGCCTATCGTCTTGGAGTCGCTGCTGAAAGAAGCGCATATCAAGCTGTCAAGCCTCGTCTCCGATCTGCTGGGCACCAGCGCCCGACGCATGCTGCAGGCCCTAGCCGATGGCGAGACGACCCTGGCACAGTGGCGTCGCTCGCCGACCAGCGCCTCCGCGCGACAACCGCTCAATTGCCGGACGCCTTGAGCGCAGGCGCGACGCTGCATCCGGTGTATCGTCGGCTGCTGAAGCTGACGCTGGAGGAATTGCGATTGATCGAGGAGCACCTCGACCAGCTCGATCAACAGATGGCCGACAGCATCATGACGCTGTGCAGCGCCTCGCGGAAGTCCCTGGCCTGGGCGTCGATTCCGCACACCAGATCATTGCGGAAGTCGGCGCCACCGCTGCGACGTTTCCCTGCGTCCTGAATCAGGCGGCCAACGCCGCGGTCAAGGCGAAGGGCACCATCTTCGCGATCGTGTATCTTCGGCTCGTCCCCCGGCTTGGCCATGCGCAGGCCATTGGCGCCATCACCCACCGGCTCTGTCGATTGATCTGGAAGATCTTGCACGAGCGCGTGCGCTACGAGGAGCGAGGACTGGCCGTCAGCGCCGCGGCCACCAAGATCCGAGCGCGCAAGATGATCCGCGAACTGCGAAGTCTCGGCTATCGCGTCGAACTTCTCCCGGCTCCAGCCCGGCATGAGCCGGACAGATTTTCGACCCTGGCTCATCCGCAGTGCGTAGCGTTTTCACCCTCTCCCAGCTTTCGGCGCACGCCATCACCAGCGCATGCGTGCGTTCCGTACTTCGTCAACCATCGAAACTATCCAGGCGCATGTGAGGACGAAGCTGCTGTAAATGCCGAGGGCAGGCAGGGCGGCCAGCGTTGAAGCCCGGTCGCGATGCACGCCAACAAAGAACGCGCCCGCACTGGCCTGCAGGACCAGGAACGCCCCGTACCAGGCAAACAACGGTCGCAGTTCGGTCTCGCTAACCAGAAGGATCAACAGGACTGCATAGCCGGCGATGGATGCCATCGGGATGATCAGGCAGTCAGGGATCAGCACCCACGTGGACCAGGCAACGAGCCGCGGCGAAAGCACGCCCGGATCCGCTGTCGCTCGGCGCATCAGCTTGCGCACGACCTGCAGCGATCCGCGAATCCAGCGGTAACGCTGGTTCATGAGCGCGAAAAGCGTGTCAGGCGCCGTGGTATGGGAGATTGCTTCGGGTTCGTACACGATGTGGCCACCCACGCAGAGGATCGCAATGGACACGTCGAAATCCTCGGCGAATGTATCTCCTTCGAACGGCCCGGGGACCCTGTCGGAGGCCGGTGCGGCGTCGCCGCCGAACCTGCGCTCGACCTCCTGCAGGACCGATGCCCGAAAGAGCCCAATCGGGCCGGGGATCACCAGCACGCAGCGAAAGAGACCCTGCGCCTGACGCACTGCACCGTTGCCCATCAGGTACTCGAGACCCTGAACGCGCGTAATCAGGTTGACACGGTTCCGGACGCGTACCTGACCGGCCACTGCCGATACCGCAGGGTCCGCCATGCGAGCAACCATGCGGCTCAGCGAGTCGCGCTCCAGCCGCGAATCGGCGTCGACGCACAACATCAGCGTTCCGTTTGCGCGGTGGAAGCCGAAATTGAGCGCTGCCCATTTGCCTCCGTTTGGCTTGTCGTACACCCTGACGGCGCAACCGCCGTGCTCGCCCTGGAAAGCGGCCGCGCGCGCCAGCGTGGCGTCAGTCGAACCGTCGTTGACGACGATGAGCTCGTACGCCGGATAGTCCAATTCGAGCAGCGACTCCAACGCAGGAGCGATCGTCTGTTCCTCGTTGAAGCACGGGACGAGAATCGAGACGAACGGCTGCTCGGATAGAGACGCGAACGGATGATAGGGCCGGCGATGCGCCAGGAAGGAACACAGGAACAGGACTGACCATCGGCATGCCGAGAAGATGGCGATGAACGCGATAACCATCACCGACTGCGCCAGCCATGCTGGCGCGCCTTGATCGACGAGCATGCGCGGCCAGTGAACCAGTTCGTGGATCGCGCGCCCGATCAACAGGAGCGAGATGATGAACGCTGCACCGAACACACACCTTTCCCGCAGGGCGCCGCCTCGCTCCACCCGCTGCACGCGATTACTGCGCATTGGCTAGTGATCCCGACCTACTCGCCGCCAAGACCGCGGCCACGCGCCTCAACGCCGGCTGATACCGTTCCGCCGCAATCGATCCGAGGAGGCGGGTCAGGCGCTGAACCCCGCGCAGCGCCTCTTCGAATTCCTGCTCGTCGCTCTCATCTGCTGAGGCGACGACCTCCTGTGCCCAGGCATCCAGCTGCGCGCACGCGGCGGCGTCCAGCGCCACGCCGGCGGAGAGGAGCCGCACCGCGCGAACCTGATATCGATCGAGCGCCCATTCGGCCGCGGCCAAGGTCTTCTCGTCCGCTCGCCGCTCCGCAATTAGATTCCGTATCTCCGCGCCAAGTGCTCGCAGCGACATTCCATGATCGACCGGGAGGTTGATGGTGTCGGGCGCCGGCGCCGGCTCACCGGCAGGCGCGCGCGAAAGGAGAGGGCGCCGCGCCACGTGCAGCAGCAGCAGCCACATGCATCCTAGGGCAGCTATCGCCCCGCCCGCAGCAAATGCGGGCATCGACAGCAGCGGCGGCGTCCACAGGAGCTGCGCGATGATCTGGCGTCCTGCAAGCATCTCCCGCACCGCCTCCGCAGGAGGAGTGGCAGCGAGCTCCGCGAGCACGACACCCGAGTCATGGGCGAGCGGCGTCCGCGTGAGGAGGCGGCCCGTGAACCGGCGCTCCATGAACTGTCGTTCTTCACGGTCCGCGTGATACGTGCGCGGCAGGCGGAGGTGAACGGTTCCCGCATCTTCCAACAACGCCGCCTGCCTCGACGGCATACGAATCTTTACCCTGACACCATCCGGAGGCGCGAGGACCGCGATCGGCGCCTGCATGGCCACCGTCGTCGGCGACGGATCGCGATACACGACGCGGCCCGAGAACGGCGCGACCACATTGATG
>DATKEK010000014.1:0-3704 GCA_035512195.1 Burkholderiales bacterium | reverse complement strand
TCCAGAACGAATACCAGTGCTATTTTTTTGTCGCCGACTGGCACGCGCTTACCACGCATTACGACGAGCCGGAGATCATCGAGCGCAACGTCTGGGACATGCTGGTGGACTGGCTGGCGGCAGGCGTGGATCCGGCTCAGGCGACGCTGTTCATCCAGTCCCGCGTTCCGGAACATGCCGAACTTCATCTGCTGCTTTCGATGATCACGCCGCTCGGTTGGTTGGAACGGGTGCCGACCTACAAGGATCAGCAGGAAAAGCTGACCGAGAAAGATTTATCGACATACGGCTTTCTCGGGTATCCACTGTTGCAGAGCGCAGATATTCTGATCTACCGGGCGAACCTGGTGCCGGTTGGCGAGGACCAGGTGCCGCATATCGAGTTCACCCGCGAGATCGCCCGCCGCTTCAATCACGTCTACGGCCGCGAGCCGGATTTCGAGCAGAAGGCGGAACTCGCTATCAAGAAACTTGGCGTAAAGCGGGGCAAGCTCTACCGCCAGTTGCGCACGCGCTACCAGGAGCAGGGCGACGAGGCCGCATTGGCCTCGGCACGCGCGCTGCTCGAAGAAACTGCGAATCTTTCCATGGGTGATCGCGAGCGCCTTTTCGGTTTTCTGGAAGGCGGCGGCAAGATGATTCTGGCCGAGCCGCGTGCGCTGCTGACGGCGGCATCTCGCATGCCCGGACTGGATGGGCAGAAGATGTCGAAGTCGTACAACAATACGATCACGCTGCGCGAGGATCCGGAAAGCGTTACCAGAAAAATCCGCACGATGCCGACCGATCCGGCGCGGGTCAGGCGCACCGACCCGGGTGAACCGGAGAAATGTCCGGTCTGGCAGTTGCATCGCGTCTATTCCGACGAACCGACGCTTGAATGGGTACAGCAAGGCTGTCGAAGCGCCGGCATCGGATGCCTGGAATGCAAGCAACCGGTGATCGACAGCGTGCTCAGGGAGCTCGAGCCGATCCGGCAGCGCGCACAGACCTACCTGGAAGATCCGACGCTGGTCCGTAACATCATCGCCGACGGTTGCGACCGGGCGCGAAAACTGGCTAACGAAACCATGCGGGATGTACGCGAAGTCATGGGGCTGGATTACGATTGAGGGGCGTTAGCCGGCTGTTGCCGCCGGGTGGCGAGCGTCGATTGCTACGGCTTGTAGCTGCGGCCGCGCTTTACCTTTCTGCGGCAGGTTAGCCTTCGCCGCAAGCGCTCGTCGGTCCGCTATCGTTTGCTGCGCAACAGGCGCTGCTGTTCGCGCTGCCAGTCGCGATCCCTGGTTGCATCGCGCTTGTCGTGCTGTTTCTTGCCTTTGGCGAGACCGATATCCAGCTTTACCCGGCCTTTCGTGTAATGCAGATTCAGCGGCACCAGCGTATAGCCGGCCTGCTCGACTTGTCCGATCAGTTTGCGGATTTCCTCGGCATGCAGCAGCAGTTTCCTGCTGCGCGTAGGGTCGGGTAGCACATGTGTCGAGGCGGAGCCCAGTGGCGTGATGTGACAGCCGACCAGGTACACTTCGGCATTCCTGAGGATGACGTAGGCTTCCTTGAGTTGCACGCGACCGGCCCGGATGGCCTTAACCTCCCACCCGTCGAGTACGATTCCGGCTTCGTATTTCTCTTCGATGAAGTAATCGTGAAAGGCCTTCTTGTTCTGAACGATGCTCATGGCCGGGTGATCAGGTGCGTCTGGATCATGTATTTTAGCGGACGGTTACCCGGTTCCGACGTAATCACGAGGTTTTCGACACGATGGCACTGGTTGAAAAATCGGTACTGGTGGAATACTCGGCAAGCCAGATGTACCGCCTGGTCGAAGACATCGAGCGGTATCCCGAATTCCTGCCGTGGTGCGGCGGTGCGCGCGTGCTGAAACGCGAGGATTCTCTGGTGCATGCCGAGATCGATATCGATTTTCGTGGCATCAGGCAACACTTCACGACCGAGAACCATTCAGATCCGCCCCGACTGATCGAAATGAAGCTTGTTCATGGGCCGTTCCGCCACCTGGACGGCAGCTGGCGCTTCAAGGCGTTGGGCGAAGAGGCCTGCAAGATCGAGTTTCGGCTGCACTACGAGTTCTCCGGCTGGTTGCTGGAGAAACTGGTCGGCCCGGTATTTCATTACATCGCCAACACCTTCGTGGAGGCTTTCGTGATGCGGGCTCAGTCGCTTTACGGTGCACGCTGATGGCGGAAATTTCGGTGCAGCTGGTCTATCCCCTGGCGGACCGGCAAACCCTGATCGATATCCGGCTACCCGCCGGGAGCACGGTGGCCGACGCAATTTCACGATCGGGGATTCTGCAGCTCGAACCCAAAATCGATTTGAGTCGTCACAGCCTGGCCATATGGGGAAGACTCGTGGCAGACGGCCACATGCTGCGGGATCGTGACCGGATTGAAATCCTGCGGCCGTTATGCATCGATCCGAAGACGGCCCGGCGACAACGCGCCGGGAGCCGACGCCCGAGAAACTGATCCGTCAGCGGATCAGTTGCACCAGTCCGCCACGGACTTTTCCGCTCGCGTGACCTCCTGGCCGATCTGCTGGTCGTCCAGATATACGCGTTCACCCTGCGCGTTAAAGCGGGCGACCCTCTGTCCGCTGCGCAGCGCTTCCAGCTGATTGCGTGCCTGCTCGCAGTTGCGTTGCCTGGTTGCTGCTTCGTCCCGTGCCTTCTGCGCCTGCGCAGCGCTTTCGGCCTGTTCGACCTGCCGGCGACGGAACTCCGCGTCCTGTTCCTGATAGGTGGGCCGGGCCGCCGGCTCGGCGCCGTCCTCCGTCGCTTCGGCCGCTGCCGGTCTGCGCTGGACTCCACGCAGTTCCTTGTCCTGTCTTGCGCCTGGAGGCGGCGGCTGATCGGAGTAATGCACTCGCCCGTCCTTGTCCACCCAGCGGTAAACCTCCGCCGAGACACCGAAGGACAGGGCGACCAGGATGACGCCGGTAAAAGCTCCCAGCAGGGCAGATCGTACGGTTCTATGCATGGCTACACCCGTTCAGATTGTCAACGCGACGGCGGATACTGCAGTTGGGCAATTCCCAGTTCAGCGAATTCCCGTGCAGCATGGGCCGATTCGCGCGCGGCAGCGAAATCGCCCCTGGCGAAAGCGGCTCTGGCACGCTCGAGCGACTCGTGTGCGTTCGTCCACAACGCCCGTAACTCGGCCGCTCGCGATACCGCGGCTTCCGCCTGCACGATCGCCATTCGTGCCGATTCTGCGGCCGGCCCCAGTCGAGTGTCCATATCCACTCCGGATGCTGCGGCCACGCCGCTCGCGAGCAGGGCGCATGTGGCGACCAGCCGCCACATGGCAGAAAAAGAAATGCCAAATTTCACCAGTGCACCGGGATCGCCTTTGTCTGCGATTACCATAGCTGTTGCAGATACGCAGGTCAACGAAGTGTAGGGCAGGGCGCGTTTACCGGCCGTCGAACGCTCGCGTATAATCGCGCCTTTGCGAAGGATCCGGATACATGCGCGTTCTGAAAAAGGCCCTGACCTTTGACGACGTCCTGCTGGTGCCTGCTCACTCGACCGTCCTTCCCCGCGACGTCAGCCTGACGGCGCGACTCACCCAGAAGATCTCGTTGAATATTCCCCTGGTATCTGCAGCCATGGATACCGTAACCGCGGCGCATCTCGCGATCGCGATCGCGCAGGAGGGCGGCATCGGCATCGTGCACAAGAA
>DATKEK010000013.1:0-2084 GCA_035512195.1 Burkholderiales bacterium | reverse complement strand
ACGGTTGCCGGCATGGACCTTGTGCCGCGCCAGAAGTTCGACGCGCTCGGCGGGAAGTTTGCGAACGGTGAGTTCCGTCGTGGCCTGCTCCAGCGAGTAGCCGAACGCGAAAGCCTCCGCCTGGGCGAGGCAGTTGCCGATCGCGAGTTCCGCCTGGGCGGGATTTCCGCAGGAGGACTGCGCCGGCACCAGAAGGTCAAGCGCAGCACGCGGCGTACCCTGGTGCAGCATCTGGAAGAAGGAATGCTGCGCATTGTTACCGGGCTCACCCCAGATCACCGGCGCCGTGGAATGCGGCAGCGGCTGTCCCGCGAGGTCCACAGACTTGCCATTGCTCTCCATATCGAGCTGCTGCAGGTAAGCGGGAAATCGCCCCAGGCGCCCGTCATACGGCAGCACCGCGAGAGTCGGCAGCTCCAGGAAGTTGATGTTCCAGATGCCTAACAAACCCATCAACGCCGGCAGGTTGCGCTCCCACGGCGCGCTTCTGAAGTGCTCGTCCATCTCATGCGCGCCGGCGAGCAACTCGCCGAAGGCCTCGCGCCCGATGGCGATGGCGATCGACACGCCGATCGACGACCAGAGCGAGTACCGGCCGCCAACCCAGTCCCACATCATGAATCGGTAGTTAGGATTGATACCGAAGCTGTCCATCGCCTGCGCGTTGGTCGACACCGCGGCGAAGTGCGCGGGCACGGCGGCTTCACCGAGTTCGGCGGCCAGCCAGTGGCGCGCGGTGCGCGCGTTGGCGAGCGTTTCCTGCGTGCTGAAGGTCTTCGAGGCCACGATGAACAGGGTGCGCGAAGCGTCGGCGTCCTCGAGCGCGATGGCGAGATCGGTGCCATCGACGTTCGAGACGAATCGCACTTTCGGTGCACCAGCCGTCAACGGATGCAGAGCCTGCACCGCCATGGCGGGCCCGAGATCCGAGCCGCCGATGCCAATGTTGATCACGGTGGTGAAGCGCGCACCGCCCGAACCACGGACCACGCCCGCGCGCACCTCCTCGGCGAATTCCAGCATGCGTGCGCGCTCGGCGAGCACCTGGCGCGCGATGTCCTCGCCCCCCGGACCGTCGGCCGACACACCCGGCACGCGCAGTGCGGTGTGCAGCACCGCGCGGCCTTCGGTGGTGTTGATGGGTTCGCCACGCCACATGGCCGCGATACGCGCCCGCAGGCCGGCAGCGTCGGCAAGACTTGTGAGCAGGCGCAGACCATCGTCATCGATGCGCTGGCGCGAAAAGTCCAGATAGAGACCGGCGGCTTCACAGGCAGAACGGGTCCCGCGTTCGGGATCCGCGTCGCGCAACGCGCGTAGGGTGACGGCTCGGGTTTCAGAGGCGCGCGCCTGCAGGGCGCGCCAAGCGGCGTTCAGGGTGTCATTGGCCATCGTGGAACTTATTTGCGAAACAGGGCGGCGATGGTATCGACAACGTACTGCAGTTGCGACTCCGGCAGCTCCCGATATATCGGCAGCGCCAGTGTCTTCTGCATTCGCAAGTTCTCCGGAGAATCCTGCAGCTAATGGCCGAGGGCGGTGGCGTACGTACCTGGCTCGAAAGACCCGCGCGCGCGAACGCCCCATCGTAGAGCGCCGCATTGCGCTGGCGCGCCGCACCCCAGGAATCAAGCTGCGGCAGATTGACGCTGAGCACCGCGCCCTGAATTTCATCAAGGCGAGCGCGGGCTTTAACGCCTGCTATTGCGGCTTGAGATCGAGGAGCGGGACTTTCACGGCCCGCACTCTAAACCGTCACCCGAGGTTGGTCACCTTGGTAGGTGGTTGGGCGTTGGTTTTGTAGTACTCCAGATACCAGTCCACGAAACGCCGGATGCCCACTTCCACGGGCGTCGCCGGTTTGTAGCCCACATCGCGCACCAGGTCTTCCACGTCCGCGTACGTGTCGGGCACGTCACCCGGCTGCAGCGGCAGCATGTTCTTGACGGCCTTCCTGCCGAGGCAATCTTCGAGCACTTCGATGTATCGGGACAGGTCCACCGGCGCGTTGTTGCCGATGTTGTAAATGCGGAACGGTGCGCTGCTGGTGGCCGGATCCGGGGAATCCCCGCTCCAGTCCGTGT
>DATKEK010000012.1:0-6101 GCA_035512195.1 Burkholderiales bacterium | reverse complement strand
CCGCGAACTTCGGCTGCTCGCGGTGCCTCGCGCGCAGTCCGGTCCAGGCCTCGTGCAGAACTTCCGCCAGTATCAGGCACGCGAGGTCCGACAGGTGATCCGACAGGGTTTCCAGCGGCAGCGTGCCGGCAAGGTCGAACGTCAGCAGGCGGAAGGTCTGCGCGTGCTTGAAGTTGCGCAGCAGGTCCATCTGACTTTCGGTGTTGTCTGCGGCGCCGTCGAGCGCGGCGCGCAGTTCGGCGCGCAGCCTGTTCCAGTCTGGCGTGGCCTCGTCGGGCGGAGCGATCAACTCGTCCAGCAGCACCGGCTGGCGCGCAAGATACTCGGCCGCCCAGGGGCTCGCGGATGCCAGGCGGGCAAGCGCGGCCAGCGCCTGCGGGAACTCGATCAGCAGCGCGAGATACGACTCGCGGCGCCCGATGCTCTCGACCACCGACAGCACGCGCTCCAGGGTGGATTTCGGATCCGCGTAGCGCGCCGCGGTTTCCATCACCTGCGGGATCAGCTCGTCCAGGCGCGCCTGTCCGGACGCGGACATGCGCCGGAAGGCGTGTCCTTCACGCAGGGATGCCAGCCGCGAAACCAGTTTTCCGGGCTGGGTATAGCCCAGCTCGTGCAATCGTTCGGCGGCGTCATCCGGATCGAGCAATTGCAGCCAGACCTCCCCGCAGGGGTTCGGGCCTTCGTCGCGGCTGGCGGCGAAAATGTCTTCGAAGTGGCGGGTCGCCGCGCGGCGATGAACCTCCAGTGCCGCCGAAAAGCCGGCATGATCGGCAAACCCCATGCCCTCCGCGATCAGCGCGCGATCCTCTTCCGTCTCCGGCAGCGTCTGCGTCTGCCTGTCGTCGAGGTACTGCAGGCGGTGTTCAAGGTTTCGCAGAAAAACGTAGGCGTCGCGCAGCTCGGATACCGCGTCTGCCGGCAGAAGGCCGCGCAGGCCAAGCCGTTCCAACGCCGCAAGTGTGGGACGCAGCCGCAGGTCGGATTCGCGCCCGCCGCGGATCAGCTGGAACACTTGAACCACGAACTCTATCTCGCGGATGCCGCCGGGGCCGAGCTTGATGTTATCGGCGATGTCGCGGCGGGTGACCTCCGCGCGAATCTGCGCGTGCAAATCCCGCAGACTCTTCAGCGCTGAGAAATCCAGGTGCCGCCGGAACACGAAAGGCGACGCCAGTTCGTAGAGTGCATCGGCGCGGTCGCCTGCCACAACGCGCGCCTTGACCCAGGCGTAGCGTTCCCATTCCCGACCCTGGGAATAGAAGTAATCCTCGAACATGTCGAAGCTCGCCACCAGCGGGCCGCTGTCCCCGTACGGACGCAGCCGCGTATCCACGCGGAACACGAAGCCGTCGGCGGTGATCTCGGACAGTGCGGCGATCAGCTTGCGCGCAATCCGGTTGAAGAAGTCGTGATTCGCGATCCGTCGCGGCCCGCCGGTTTCGCCTTCTTCCGGATAGGCGAAGATCAGGTCGACGTCGGAGGAAACGTTGAGTTCTTCGCCGCCGAGTTTTCCCATGCCGATCACGTGCAACGCCTGCGGGTCGCCGGCGGCACCGAGTGGCGTGCCGTACTCTTCGGCGAAATGCCCGGCGTAATAACTGACGGCGGCTGCGATCGTCTCCTCGGCCAGCGCGGTGACCGTAGCCACGACCTCCTGCAGGTCGGCCATGCCGTTCAGGTCACGTCCGATGATGCGCAGCATCGCCGCCTGGCGCAGCCTGCGCAGGGCCTGCTTCATCGCGGCCTCGTCCGTGAAAGGGCCGGCGAGCGCGCGTGTCATGTCCTTGCGCGTGAACGGTCGCTTCAGCAGCGCGGGGTCCAAAGAACAGGCGCCGGAGTCGATCAGGTGGCGCGCATGGCGCGACAGGCGCAACGTCTTCTCGACAGCACCGGCATCGGCCGGTTTTGGCGAACTCCGTTTCATGTTTTCCCCGGAAGTGCACCGGACTGGGCCGCAAGACCGGCGGTGTCGGCGCAGGCGTGCCGACCATGCAGGGGCAGCGCAGGCGATCTGCCGTTGCCGACGGCGAGGCAGGGTCGACACCCTGTTAAGATGCGGCGTGGAAATATACCGCCTGACGGTAGCATTTTTTCGGCTGCGTCAACGAACCGGTGATCTCGCGCGTATTTGCACAAGTGCGAGGGCGTGGCGAAGGCAGTTTGCGCGTGCCCGGGATTCTTCCTGCATGCGCGCAATCTTAGCCGAACATCCGCCCAAATCTGACTTGTTCCCCTGGTACGCAGATCCGAAGTGATCCTTAAAACGTCTTCCGCGCTCCTGAAACACGGCTCCCTCTGGGCCTACCGGCTTGCCACCTGGGCGGTGCTGCTGTTCGGGCTGGCATTCGCGCTCGGTGTGATTGCGCTTCGCTACTGGTTGTTGCCGAATGTCGACGACTGGCGTGAGCCGGTCGCCAACGCAGTCTCCCGCGCGGTCGGACAGCAGGTCGTCATCGGCACGATCGCCGGCGGCTGGGACGGCTTCCGCCCGCATCTCAGGTTGCAGGATGTGCGCATCGAGGACCGGGCTGGCGGCACGCCGGGGCTGATGCTGGAGCGTGTCGACACGGTACTGTCCTGGGTCGCCTTGTTCCGCGGCGACCTGCGATTCCATTCCCTGGAGGTCGACGCGCCGGCGGTGGAAGTGCGCCGTGATCCCGAGGGCACGCTGTGGATTGCCGGGCAGGCGTTTGCGACCGGCGGCGACGGCGACGGTGGCCGAGGCGGATTCTTCCGCTGGCTGCTCGACCAGCGGCAGGTGGTGGTGCGCGATGCGCACATCGTCTGGCACGACGAGAAACGTGCCGCACCCACCCTGCACATCGAAGGCGTCGGTTTGCGTGTGGACAACGAAGCCGGGCGTATTCGATTCGGCATCACCGGCCGGCTGCCTGCGGAAGTCGCCTCCTCGGTCACCGTGCGCGGCGAATTCACCGGCGGCTCGGGCGGACGCAGCGGCAGAATCTACGGCGAACTGGGCTATGCCAATCTCGCGCTGCTGCAGGAGTGGGTCGAGCTGCCGGTGACGCTGGACTCGGGGCTGGGGTCCACGCGCTTCTGGCTGGATCTGGTCGGCGGGCGGCTTTCCCACGCAACGGTCGACGGCAATGTGGTGAATCTGCGCAGCAGGCTTGCCGGTGGTATCGGGCAGCCCGCGTTCCTGCAGATTTCGGGGCGACTGATCTGGCAAAACAGCAGCGACGCGATGCAGGTCGCCGCACAGCGCATGTCCTTTACCACCGAGGACGGTGTGCACCTGCCGCCGGTGAATATCCAGTGGCGACAGGAATCCGGCAACGCCGGTCGCGGCGAGCTCGCGGTAGCCGGATTGCCGCTCGCACCCCTGCTGCAATTGAGCGGGTACTTCCCGCTGGAGACGGGACTGCGCGCGCGCCTGCAGGCGATGCAAGCCAGCGGAACCATCAGCAACGGCCGCGTTGCCTGGTCCGGCGGCGAGTCGGCTGCGCGCGCCTACGAGGTGGACCTCGAGTTTGAGGAGGTTGCGTTCAGGCCCGTGCAGGCGCTTCCGGGCGTGCGTGGCATCGGCGGGCGGCTGCAGGCGAGCGAGACCGGCGGCTCGCTGGCGCTGCGCTCAATGGGTGGCGCAGTCGAGTTGCCGCGGGTGTTTGCCGAGCCGGTGCCGCTGGACTATCTCAGCGCAGACGCCGATTGGCGCGTGCAGGGTGAGGTGACCGACGTCCAGCTGCGCGGCTTTTCATTCACCAATGCGCACGCCGCCGGCAACTTCTACGGCACTTACAGGCGTGCCGGGAGCGGCCTGGGCAGTGTCGATCTGAAGGGCAACCTGGTGCGCGCGGATGCACGGCAGCTCTGGCGCTACATGCCGGTTTCCGCGCAGAACACCCAGCGCTGGTTGAAGCGCGCGCTGGTTGCAGGGGAAGTGCGTGACGCAAGTTTCCGCATGCGCGGGCCGCTGGCGCAGTTTCCGTTTGCCGACGCGCGCAGCGGAGAGTTCGAAGTGACCGCCACCGCCGATGGCGTCACGCTGGATTTCGCCGACGGCTGGCCTGCGATCGAGGGGATCCACGGCGAGCTGCTGGTGCGCGGCGATCGCATGGAAGTCAAACCGCGTGCCGCGCGCATAACGGGCGTTGATATTTCCCGTACCCAGGTGGTCATTCCGCATCTCGGCAATCGCGACGAACGGCTGCTGGTCAATGGCGAGGCTGCCGCGTCGCTGGAGGATTGGCTGCGCTTCGTCGCCGCCAGTCCGGCGATCGGACGGACGGCAAAGGCTGCCGGAAACATGCGCGCTGCTGGCGACGCGCAGCTCAAGCTGGCGCTCGAACTGCCGTTGCACCGGGGCAGCGACGCCAGGGTCGATGGCAGCCTGCAGGTGACAGGCCGCGAATTCGTGCTGGATCCGCGTGTGCCGCCGCTGACCGACCTGCGCGCACATGTGGCGTTCACGCGCAACACGCTGTCGATCAACGGGGGACAGGCGCGACTGCTCGGCAATCCGCTCAGGTTCAACGCGGTCACGCGAGATGACGGCGCGGTGACTGTCGATCTGTCGGGGCGTCTGGATGCGGCGCAGCTGCGTGCCGGCGTACAGCAGCCCCTGCTGGCGTTGCTGGATGGAGCTACCGACTGGCGCGGCGCGCTGACCCTGCGCCAGGGCGCTGCGCAGCTGCGCATCGATTCGACGCTGGCAGGACTTTCCTCGCGGTTGCCGCCGCCGTTCGACAAGGCCGCGGAGGCACAATTGCCGCTGCGCATCGAGTTGCGCGACCGGCCCGAGGGACAGGAACTGCTTACGCTCGCACTCGGCTCGCGGGCTTCCGCGCAGCTGGTGCTGGAGCGTGCTGCGGTCAGGCGCGGAAGCATCAGTTTCGGCGCGCCGGCGGCACTGCCGTCCGGCGAAGGGATCGCGCTCGCGGGCGTGCTGGAGACGCTGGATATCGAGGCGTGGAGCAGCGCGCTGCCGGGCGCACAGGATGGTTCCGACGCAAGCGGTGCGAAGCTGCCGGAGATCACTTCCCTCGACCTGCGAATCGGCCTGCTGGATTTCCGCGCGCGGCAGTTCCATGATCTCGCCCTGCGTGGAGCACGGGTCGACGAGGGCTGGCAGTTGGCGGTCGACGGGCGCGAGGTCAAGGGCGCAATATCCTGGGCGCCGGCCGAGGGCGGGCGGCTCGCCGCCAGGCTGGAGAAGCTGCTGGTACCGCCGCCAGTGGCGGTCACGTCGATCGGCCCGGCTCCGGATCTGGCGCCGGTGCGCGAGCGCCTGCCGGGCCTGGATATCGTCGCGGACCAGTTCACCTTCGACGGCATGAACCTTGGACGTCTGGAGCTGCTGGCCGATCCGGCGGCCACCAGCTGGACGCTGCAACGCCTGCGGATCACCAATCCGGACGGCAATCTCGACGTGACCGGGCGCTGGGCGCTGTCGTCCCTGCCGAAAACCGATCTCGACGTGCGGATCGAGGCAAGCGATGCCGGCAAGCTGCTGGCACGGCTGGGCTATCCCGAGGGCATCCGTGGCGGCCGCGGTTCGCTGTCCGGCCCGGTGAGCTGGACCGGCAGCCCGGCGAAGCTCGACCTGCCGACGCTCTCCGGGCAGCTCAGGCTGGAGGCTCGGGACGGGCGCTTTGCACAGCTCGAGCCCGGCGTCGGCCGGCTGCTGGGGATCCTCAGCCTGCAGTCGTTGCCGCGGCGCTTCGCGTTCGACTTCCGGGATGTGTTCAGCTCCGGCTTCAGTTTCGAAAGCATCACCGCGAACGTCAGCATCAGCGGCGGCGTGGCGCAGACCGAGGACTTTCGCATGCAGGGACCGCCTGCCAGGGTGCAGATGTCGGGCACGGTCGGTCTCGCCGACGAAAGCCAGGACCTGCGGGTGCGGGTGCTCCCGCAGCTGTCCACCGGGGTGGCGATCGCCGGCGCGGTGGTCAATCCGGTGGTCGGGCTGGCTGCCCTGATTGCGCAACGTATGCTCGGCGATCCGGTCGAACAGATCGCCGCAGTCGATTACAAGGTCACCGGCACGTGGGGCGAACCGCATGTTGAACGCCTGGAACGCGGGCAGAACGGCGGGCAGAACGGCGGGCAGCGGAGATAGTCGGCATGCGCACGCAGGC
>DATKEK010000011.1:0-7211 GCA_035512195.1 Burkholderiales bacterium | reverse complement strand
GCTCTTGGTGCCTTGGTGGTGAATATTTCTTGTCTTTGGGTTTACCCTCCTCCGCGTTATGCGCTTCGCCTTGTTGCTTCGATCCGAGCGTTTCCGCTCGCCTTTTGCGCCGCCTCAACCCCTCAGAATTCATATTTAGACTCGGCTTTAAATCGCTGTCCTAAGCGATTCATTCATCGCGAGAAGTCGGATTTCTGTGGATAACTTGGACGATGTTGCGCTGCGATGTGTCATTTGCGCAACAACAGGGCGGCAACCTCGCGACACTATTGGTTTTCCCGCTTGCTTCTCACTGTGGCGCTTTGGCACAATCCGCGAGACTTCTTCTTTCCCGGGAGAGGTTAAGAAAAAGGGAGAGCGCGCGAGCGCTCACAGGGAGGGCAGAGCATCGCCCGACCGGCTTAAGCTAAAACCTAAAGGAGATAGCATGAAGAAGAGTCTTATCGCATTGGCAGTCGCGGGCGTGTTTGCAACGCCTGCCATGGCCGATGTCACCATCAGCGGCGCAATTCACATGGGCATCATCAACGGCAAGTCGAGCGGCGGCTCCGATCCCGCCAACAACATCAGCAGCAACTCGCTGTTCTCGTCCTATTCGCTTTTCAACCTGAGCTCGGTGGACGACATTGGCGGCGGCAACCGCGTGATGTTCAACTACCAGTTCAACGCCGAAGGCAATCAGCTGGCCACGGCCGGGGCCGCACTGAACAACCGCAACAGCTACCTGGGCATCGGCGGCGACTGGGGTGCGGTGAAGTGGGGAGTGAACGAGAATGTCTACGAGCGCATGATGTACTCGTCCGACTTCCTCGATGGCGCGATGGGCGTCGGCGGCAACCTGCTGATCCTCGGCAACCCGGGCGTCGCATCTGCGTTCGATGTCGGGCAGGCTGGCTGCGCTCCTGGTGGTCCTGCCCCGGGCGCCAGCTGCGTAGGCTTCTATCGCCGCACCAGCCACACCGTGTGGTACGAGTCCCCGAACTTCAGCGGCCTCAGCTTCGAGGTCGATTACCTGCTGAGCGCCTACAAGACCGCCACGTTCGATCCGACGGGCATCTCCGCCGGCGTCAAGTACGCGCCGGACGGCATGCCGTTTACGGTCGATGTGGCGTACGAGCAGCACGACGACTTCGGCGGAGTCGACCAGATCGCCGGTTTCCATGGTGTTGGTACTGGAAGTTCTACCAGCACGAAGGACACTGGCCAGCAGGTCGGCGGCACCTTCACCTTCGGTGATTTCACCGTAGGTGCGCGCTATGAGCGACTGGAGTACACCGGTAACAGTGCGGCTGCTACGGACTTGACGAAGTGGAAGCGCGACGCCTACTTCATCAACGGCAAGATGAACCTGCCGACCGGCTACGCTGCGGTTCAGTACGGCAAGGCCAACAGGGCGAAGTGCACGGCAAACGGTTTTGCCTGCGATGCCTCGGGCACTGACGCCAGGATGATCGGCATCGGCTACTTCCACACCCTGTCTGCCCAGTCGCTGGTCTCGATCATCTACAACCAGGTCGACAACAAGGAAAACGCCCAGTACGTGGCGATCGGTGGCACGAACTTCGCGCCGGGCACCGACCACAAAGGCCTGTTCCTTGGCATCAAGCACACGTTCTGATCCGGCTTAACCCAGATCGGTTCGAACTCCACGGGCGCTTTCGGGCGCCCGTTTTTTTGCCCTCTCCGCGGCGTCATCGCGAGGCTGCGCAGCGGTCGTGGCGATCTCGTAGTTCGTTCTTGCTTGCCCCGCAACCTCCCGATAACGGGACAGAGCCGGCTCAAACGGGACCTTCGGTGAGTATGGACGTTCGGCCGGCTCCAGTGACACTGTCCCTGCGAATGTCGTAAGATTTGTCGCACTAGCCGGAAAATCCCAAACATGTCGAATCTGTCCATTCCGAAGTCGCTCGAAAAGCGCCTGAAGCAGGCTTCCGAGCGCGTACGTCGCTCACCCCAGACGATTGCTGTCCAGGCCATCGCGGAAAGGCTCGATTACCTGGAAGGCCGGCTGTCTGCGATCGAGGCCGGGTTCGAGGATCTGGAACGAGGAACCGCAGCCACCACCGAAGAGGTGTTGTCTGGCCTGGATCGGATCCTGAAGAAGCATGGCCACAGCCGGAAGAAGACGGCTTGAGTGGTCCCGCGTGGGGTTGCGAGAGCTCTTCGACTCGTTCGAGTTTCTGGCTACCAGGAATCTCTCGGCAGCATCACGGATTCGCGATTGCATCGCACTGGCTGCGGATCAGCTCGCAGAGAATCCGGTCGCAGGTTGTGCGGGCCAGAAGCCCGGCACGCGTGAGCTTCCGGTCACAGGAACCCCATATACTCTTGTATATCGTGTTACCGCGAAAAGCATAAAGATAGGCCGGGTACTGCACCAACGCAGGCGGTATCCTTAGCGAGAGCGTTTCGACCGCAGTTTCGCACCAAGAACGGTGCCCAGTAACACACAGCACACGCCGAAAACCGTTGCGGTTGCCGGCGCACCGATCGCGCCGGCCAGGCTGCCGGCCACGAGCGCACCGAGCGGCATTACGCCGAGAAACGACGCAGCATAGAAGCTGACGATGCGCCCGCGCTTCTCGTCCGGCACGATCGACTGGATGACCATGTTCGCCGAGGCGGCGGTGACGATGATGCCGAAACCAAGGCAGACCATCAGCGGCAGCGCGATCCACAGCGTTTCCGATAGTCCAACGAGCGCCAGGGCCACGCCGGCCAGGATGCTGGTGGACATCAGCCTGCGCGGCAAGGTCTCCACGCGCCCGCGGCCGGCGAGATAGGCGGTGCCGACTACGGCGCCGAATCCGGCGGCGCCGACCAGGAAGCCGAGCGTTTCCGATCCGCCGCCGAACACGTCTCGCGCGAACACCGGCATCAGTACCAGATACGAAGAAGCGAAGAATGCGATCGACGCGACCAGCGCCAGCAGCAGGCGGATGGTTTCGGTCTTCCACATGTACTCGAGCGCCTCCGCAAGCGCGCGCAGATAGCCCGCCGGAATCTCCGTGGAGCGCGGCTTGCTCGGCAGCCGGGTCGCTACCCATACCACGCCAAGGAAGCTCGCGGCGTTGATGAGGAAGCAGATCCCTTCGCTGACGTACAGCAGCAGTACGCCGGCGATCGACGGCCCGATGAGGCGGCCGCTGTTCATCAGGAAGGAATTCAGCGCGATCGCATTCGGCAGGTCCGCCCGGTCGCCGATCATGTCGATCAGCAGCGATTGCCTGACCGGTGTGTCCAGCCCCATCGCGATGCCATAGAACAGCGCCAGCACGATGATGTGCCACGCTTCGATCAGCCCCGAAAGCGTGAGCACGGCAAGCAGCAGTGCCTGACCGGCCGCGAGCGACTGCGTGACGATCAGCATCTTCCTGCGATCGAAGCGATCGGCGAGCAGCCCGGAGAACGGCGCAATGAAAAGAATCGGCGCCTGGTTGGCGAAAGTCACCACCCCGAGCAGAAACGCCGATCCCGTCGTGCGATAAACCAGCCACGCCAGCGCGATCTGCTGCATCCAGCTGCCAAGGATCGACACCGCCTGGCTGGCGAAGAACAGCCGGAAGTTCTGGTGTCTCAGCGCGCGGAACATGTCTGCGATCGGGAAAAAGCCTTCTCACCACCAAGGCACCAAGGCACCAAGAAATGCCTTCAGAGAACGATCCTTCTGATGCCGTGCTTTATGAGTGCCACGTTGAAATTCAGGAGTAGGCCAAGTCGCAATCCGGTCAGCTTCAAATACGAAAATACCTGAGCTTCGTGCACGACATGCAGCCGTTCCACAGACTTGAGCTCCACCAGGACACACCTCTCTACGATCAGATCGGCTCGTAACCCTGGTTCGATGTGCCGGCCCTTGTACTGCAACGGAATGAGCGCCTGGCGAACGTGCTTTAAGCCATGATCCTACAACTCGGCGCTCAGGCACGCCTCGTAAACCGATTCGAGCAGCCCTGGACCCATTGAGGCATGCACCTGAAAGGCAGCGTCGACGATCTGTCTCGCAATGACGTCCAGCTCTGGAGTTATTGGTTCCGGTGCAGGTCGCAGCATAAGCTCGTCTCCAACGGGATCGGCTCTTGACGCGTTAAGGATTTTCTTGGTGTCTTGGTGCCTTGGTGGTTAAGTCCTTCATTTCAACCGATCCAGGTGACCCTTGACCTTTTCCAGTGTGCCGGTGAAGTTCGCGAGCCTTTCCTTTTCCTGCGCGACGACTGCGGCTGGGGCGCGCTCTACGAAGTTGGCGTTGGACAGCTTCGCCTTCGCCTTTTCGATTTCGCCCTGAAGTCGCACGGCTTCCTTGCCCAGGCGCTCGCGTTCGGCGGCGATATCGATTTCGATCTTGAGCATGAGCCGGAAGTTGCCGGCGATGGCCACCGGGGCTTCGGCCTTGGGTAACTCTTCGCCAACCGCGGTCACTTCGGAAAGCTTGCCGAGCACGGCGAGATAGGGCGCCCAGCGTTCGATCGAGGTTTTGTCGCCGGCGGCGAGCAGCGGCACGCGCTGCGCGGGGGAAATGCTCATTTCCGCGCGCAGCGTGCGGCAGGCGGTGACCAGCTCTTTCAGTTCCCCGATTCGCGCTTCGGCATCGCTGTCGATGCGTGAAGCATCGGACTGCGGGTAGGCCGCGCGCAGGATGGTTTCGCCCGTCCGGCCGGCGAGCGGCGCCACCTTTTGCCACAGTTCCTCGGTGATGAACGGGATGATCGGGTGCGCGAGGCGCAGGATCGTTTCCAGTACCCGCAGCAGGGTGCGGCGCGTGGCGCGCTGCTGGGCTTCGCTGCCGTGCTGAAGCTGGACCTTGGCGATCTCGACATACCAGTCGCAGTACTCGTCCCACACGAACTTGTAGATCGCGCCGGCTACGTGGTCGAAGCGGTACTCGGCGAAGCCCTTCTCAACCTCGGCTTCCACTCGTTGCAGCAGGCTGACGATCCAGCGGTCGGCCTGGGAGAAATCGAGGTCTCCCTCATCCCCGGCCCTTCTGCTCCGCTTCAAGTGTTCCCTTGTCCCGGAGGGAGAAGGGAGCCGTTGCCCCTCTCCTCCCGGGAGAGGGGAAGGGGTGAGGGAAATGCCGCAGTCCTTTCCCTCGCAGTTCATCAGCACGAAGCGCGAGGCGTTCCACAGCTTGTTGCAGAAATTGCGGTAGCCCTCGCAGCGGTTCAGGTCGAAATTCAGCGTGCGCGCAAACGAAGCGAGCGAGGCAAAGGTGAAGCGCAGCGCGTCCGCGCCGAATGCCGGGATACCGTCCGGATAGTTCTTGCGGATGGTCTTTTCGATTTTCTGCCTGTGCTCTGCGCGCAGCAGCCCGACGGAGGATTTCTCGAGCAGGGCCGGCAGCGTAATGCCGTCGATCAGGTCCAGCGGATCGAGCGTATTGCCCTTCGACTTGGACATCTTCCGGCCTTCGGCATCGCGCACGATGGCGTTGATGTACACATGGCGGAAAGGCACACGCCCGGTGAAGTGCGTGGTCATCATCACCATCCGTGCCACCCAGAAGAAGATGATGTCGAAACCGGTGACCAGCACCGATGACGGCAGGTAGCGGTCGAGGTCGGGCGTCTTCTCCGGCCAGCCAAGCGAGGTGAACGGCACCAGCGCGGAAGAAAACCAGGTATCCAGCACATCCTCGTCGCGGCGCAATTCTCCGGAAACGCCCTTCGCAGCCGCGAGTTTCTTCGCTTCCTCCGCAGTCCTTGCGACGTAGAGGCTGCCCTGTTCGTCGTACCACGCCGGGATCTGATGTCCCCACCAGAGCTGCCGCGAGATGCACCAGTCCTGGATGTTCTCCAGCCAGTGGTTGTAGGTCGTGGTCCAGTGCTCCGGATAGAACTTCACTTCGCCGCCTGCAACCGCATCCAGTCCGCGCTTCGCCAGGCCTTCCATGCGCACGAACCATTGATCGGTGAGCATTGGCTCGACGATCACGCCGGTGCGCCCGGAGCGCGGCACCTTCAGCTTGTGCGGTTTCTCGGAAACCAGCAGGTCCTGCGCCTTGAGATCGACCAGTACGCGTTTTCGCGCCTCGAGACGGTCGAGCCCGCGGTACGCCTGCGGGCCGTGATCGTTGATCTTCGCGTCCAGCGTCAGGATGCCGATTGGTTCGAAGCCGTGACGCTGGCCCACCTGGTAGTCGTTGAAGTCGTGCGCCGGGGTGATCTTCACGCAGCCGGTGCCGAACTCGGGGTCGACGTATTCGTCCGCGATCACCGGGATCGTGCGGCCGGTGAGCGGCAGCACCACCTGCCTGCCGACCAGGCCGCGAAAGCGTTCGTCGTCCGGGTGCACCGCGATCGCGACGTCGCCGAGCATCGTCTCCGGGCGCGTGGTCGCCACTACCACGCTGCCGGAACCATCGGCCATGGGATAGCGGATCTCCCAGATGCGGCCGTCTTCCTCCTCGCTGTCGACTTCCAGATCCGACACCGCGGTGCCGAGCACCGGATCCCAGTTGACCAGGCGCTTGCCGCGATAGATCAGGCCGTCTTCGTACAGCCGCACGAACACCTCGATCACCGCGCGCGACATGTGCGCGTCCATGGTGAAGTAGCCGCTGTTCTGGCCCTCGGTGTCGGCATACGTCCAGTTGGCGGAGGTGCCGAGTCGTCGCATCTGGCAGGTGATGGTGGCGCCGGACTCCTGCTTCCATTTCCACACGCGCTCGACGAACTTCTCGCGCCCGAGATCGTGACGCGTCTTGCCTTCGAGCTCGAGCTGTCGCTCGACCACGATCTGCGTGGCGATTCCGGCGTGATCGGTGCCGACCACCCAGTTGGTGTCGTACCCGCGCATGCGGTGGTAGCGGATCAGCGCGTCCATCAGCGTCTGCTGGAACGCATGCCCCATGTGCAGCGTGCCGGTGACGTTCGGCGGCGGGAGCTGGATGCAATAGGCGGGGCGGCCGGGATCGCTGTCGTGCGCAAACAGCCCGCGCGACTCCCAGTAGTCATACCAACGGCCCTCGATCGCCTTCGGCTCGAAGCTCTTTGCTAGTTCCATCTTGAGCGGAGGAAAAAAGTCATTGCGAAAGCGGCGGATTATAACGGCTGACCGCGGTAAAAGACCCTGTGGACATTCATGCCGCTCGACCGGGGCACGCTGTGAAGGAAGCTCTAAACGCGGAGGACGCAGAGGGCGCGGAAGGAAAGCGCGAAGAAGAAATTACACGACACCTTGCCGGGCAGCTCTCCGCTACGACGGTTCAGGGT
>DATKEK010000010.1:0-3941 GCA_035512195.1 Burkholderiales bacterium | reverse complement strand
CAGGTTGATGCCCAGCGCGCGCACCATCTCCGGGTCGCGCGTGCCCGCGCGTACCACCATGCCGAACGCGGTCTTGTTCAGCAGCACCCAGCAACCCGCGACGGCGGCTGCAGCAACCGCCAGCATGAACATCCGGTAATAGGAATAAATGAAGTCACCGGCGATCAGCACGCCCTGCAGCGCGTTCGGGATCGAGAACGGCAGGCCGGTGGAGCCCCAGATCATGCGCAGGCTCTGTTCACCGACCAGCGCGAGCCCGAACGTGAACAGCAGGCCGAGCATCGGGTCCTTGCTGTAGAGCCTGCGCAGCCCGAAGCGCTCGATGAACATGCCAATCAGCGCCACGCCGATCGGCGACAGCGCCATCGCGCCGAAAAAACCGACGCGCTTTTCCAGTTCCCACGCGAGGTAGGCGCCGACCGCGTAGAACGCACCGTGCGCGAGGTTCACCACACCGCCGAGACTGAAAATCAGCGACAGCCCCAGCGACAGCAGGATGTAGTACGACCCGACCAGCAGGCCGTTGACGATCTGCTCGATTAACAGCACGTTGCGTTACTTGAATGCGGTCTCAGAAACCCGGCATCGGGCAGGCACTTTCCTGCTGCGTGGCCTGGATCAGCTCGAGGGAGCCCTTCTCGTCGGGCACGGTCTGTACGATGTCGAAGATGTCCCACTGGTCTTTCGAGCGGGCCTTGTCCTTCACCTTGACTACGTACATTTCCTGCAGCAGCTGATGGTCCCATTTGCGGAACTTGCCCTTGCGCGCTTTCAGCAGATCGAACTCGGCGCCCTTTTCGAGGTGCTCGACGATCCTGCGTGCGTCGGTGCTCTTGGTTTCGGCGATGCTCTGTAGCAGGACCTTGACCCCGGTGTAATCCTGCCAGGCCTGATTCTCGGGCGGGTGGCCGTATTTTTTCATGAAGCGATCGGTGAAGGAAAGGGATGCGGGCGTGTCGAGCCCGTGGTACCAAAGGCTCTGCCAATGCCCGGACAGCGAATCCAGCCCGACTGCCCAGAACTGCGCGGTATCCATCACCCCGCCGGCGAGCGGGTACGGCAGGCGGTACTCGCGAAACTGTTTCAGAAATGTGGTTTGGTCCACGCCGGCCAGGTTGAGGTACACGAAATCGGGTCGCGCCTGGCGGATCTTCAGGATGTAGGCGCTGTAATCGGCGGTATTGGTCGGCACGAAATCGTTGTTCAGGATCACGCCCCCGTGTTCCCGCAGGAAGCGCGACGACACCTTGTACAGATCGTGACCGAAGGCGTAATCCGCGGTCAGGAAATACCAGCGCGCACCTTTCACCAGGTTCTGTTCCAGCTGCCATGTACCGATGGTCTTGGTGTACATGGTGTTGCTGCCTTCGATGTGGAACATGTAGCGCTTGCAGTTCTCGCCGCGCAACGCGTCGGAGTTTGCCCCGGTGTTGAAGAAGGGAATGCGGAAGCGCTGCGCCTGCTCGCTGATTGCAAGCGCGGAGGCGGAACTGATCTCGCCGACCAGCGCCACGACCTTGTCGCGCTCGACCAGTTTGTTTGCGCGCGTGACCGCAGTGGCGGGGTTGACGCTGTCCTCAGATATCAGTTCGACCTTGCGGCCGAGCACGCCGCCCGCGGCGTTCGCCTCCTCAACCGCAAATACGGCGCCCTTGTAGCCGTACTCGCCGACCTGGCCGAGAAATCCGGTGCGCGGCGTCAGATGGCCGACGCGGACCGCATCGGATTGCGCCCGCACGATCGCCGGGAATCCCAGCGGAACCGCGGCAGCGGCGCCAAGCGCCGCGGTTTTGATGAGAATTTCACGCCGGCCCGCCTGCGGGCCGGTCAAGCTTTTTGCCTTCATGATTCTCCCCCCAAGAAATGGCCCGCCCCGTTCAGCGGGGTCGGTGTTCATCGGAAGGATTCCGCAGCAGTTCGACTTTGGCCATCAGATCCGATGCAACACTTTTCGCGGAACGCAAACTGCCTCTCGGCAACGGCTCCGGCAAGTTCATCGGATTATAGCGCCTCCGTCATCGCTACCGCTTCCGATAGAATAGAGCGCTCGCCGGATCGGTTGTCTGCGACCGTCCGGCGCCGGAAATGAACGTTCTCTCCCTGGAAACTTCCACCGATGTCTGTTCCGTGGCGCTGCTGTGCGGCACGCGCCTGCATGTGCGCGAGGCGGCGGCCGGGCAAAAGCATTCCGAGATCATCCTGCCGATGATCGAAGCGCTGCTGAACGAGACGGGCATCGGCGTGGCTGACCTCGACGGCGTCGCCTTCGGTGCCGGTCCGGGCTCGTTCACCGGATTGAGAATCGCCTGCGGCGTGGCACAGGGACTTGCTTTCGGCTGCGATATCCCGGTGGCGCCGGTCAGCACGTTGCAGGCGCTTGCCGCCGCCAGCGGTGCCACGCGCGTGATCGCCTGTCTCGATGCGCGCATGGGCGAGGTTTACCACGCCGTCTTCGAGCGCCGGGCGGACACCTGGCAGGAGTGGATTGCGCCCAACCTGTGCGCGCCGGGCAGTGCGCCGGAAGTGGAAGGAGACGGCTGGACCGGTTGCGGCAGCGGCTTCGAGGCTCACCGCACCGCGCTGGAAGCCCGCTACGGCTACCGGCTGGCGGGCATCCGCGAAGGCCTGTTTCCACACGCGCGGGAGGTGGCGGAACTTGGCAGCAAGGCGCTGGCGGCCGGGCTTGGCGTTGCCGCCGAGCGGGCGCTGCCGCTGTATATCCGCGACAAGGTGGCGTTGAAAATGGACGAAAGGAAATGAGCGCCGTACTCGACACGCTGCCGCGATTCCGCCCGATGCGCAACAAAGATCTCGACCGCGTGATGCAGATCGAACCGCACCTGTATTCGCATCCCTGGACGCGCGGCAATTTCTCGGACTCGCTGCAGGCCGGGTACAGCTGCTGGGTGATGGAGTGTGCGGGCGAACTCGTCGGTTACGGCGTTCTTATGATCGGCGTGCGCGAGGCGCACCTGCTCAACATCAGCATTGCCGGGGAATGGCAGGCGAAGGGGTACGGACGCACGTTTCTGGAACACTTCATCGCCACGGCCCGCCACTACGAAGCGGAGCACCTGCTGCTGGAAGTGCGGCCGTCGAATCTGCCTGCGCGCAGGCTCTACGCGAGCATGGGCTTTCAGGAGATCACCGTGCGGCGCGGTTACTACCCGGCGGCAAGCGGGCGGGAAGACGCAATACTGATGGGCTTGCTGCTGTGAACCGGCGGATGCGCGCGCTGCAGGTGCTCGGCCTGACGCCGCTGTGGGTGCGCCGCGATGCCACCGGCGCCCTCGACACGCCGCTGGCGGAAGTCGAGCAGGAATTTTCGCCACTGCCGTCGCCACCCGGCGGCGGCCGCGCCGAAGACATCCGCAAGATGAACTGGCTGCAGCTCAGGGCGGCGGTCGCGGAGTGTCGCGCGTGTCCATTGCACGAGAAGCGCAAACAGGCGGTGCTCGGAGTGGGCGACGAGCACGCGGAATGGTTGTTCGTCGGGGAGGGTCCCGGTGCGGAGGAAGACGCGCGCGGGGAACCCTTCGTCGGACAGGCCGGCAAGCTGCTCGACAACATGCTGGCGGCGGTCGCGCTGCAGCGCGGGCAGGGCGTGTACATTGCCAACGTCGTGAAGTGCCGCCCGCCGGGAAACCGCACCCCGGAGCCGGCCGAGGCGCATGCCTGCGAACCCTACCTGTTGAGGCAGATCGAGCTGATCCAGCCGAAACTTATCATCGCGCTCGGCAAGGTGGCGGCGAACAAACTGCTGCAAACCGATGCAACGCTTGGCAGCCTGCGCGGACGCGTGCACGACTTCCGCGGGACGCCGCTGATCGTCACCTATCACCCTGCGTACCTGCTGCGCAACCTCGCCGACAAGGCGAAAGCCTGGGAAGACCTGTGCTTCGCGGTGGAAACGATGCAGCGGTTGCGACGAGCTTGAGAAA
>DATKEK010000009.1:0-2572 GCA_035512195.1 Burkholderiales bacterium | reverse complement strand
TCGAAGTGCTGCCGGTTGAAACCTTCCCGCAGGGCCAGAGCGTAATCGGCTCCGAAGAAACTGCGAAGCTGGTGAAGCGCAGCGGCGTCGACGCAGTGATCATAGGCAACGCGGCCTGAGGATCCTGCGCCACTGCATGCGGCCGTGCAGCCGCTAGACTCGAATCGCTGGGCATACCGACTGTCACGCTAACGCGGACAGGTTTCGTGGGGCTGATGAAGAACGCCATGTCGGGCGTCGGGTTCGCGCCTGACGCGTCCATGGTTACCTTTCCCATCGAGGTCTTCCTGCCGGAGAGCGACATCACGCCGATCGTTGAGCGCAAGCAGGAAATCTACGATGGACTGACGCACTGGCGCTCTGAGATCGCGGTGGCATCGCTGGGCGCGACACCGATGATCGGCGTCGAAGGGGCCACTTACAGCGACGCGCTCATGAAGGCGAACCAGTTGCTGCTCGGAAACCTCTGGGGCGATGGCTTGCCGCTTTGGCCCGCGACGCGCGAGGCTGTGGACTGGATGCTCCGGGGTAGTCCACTGCCGCGCGACCACCTGCTCGGAATCTTCCCGCCGCGCGGCGGCGTCATCACCATGGAAACCTGTGCCATCGCTCTTGCGATGGCAGGCGGCCGGCCCGAGTACCTGCCGGTGTTGACAGCGGCCGTGGACGCTTTCGTCGATCCCGTCTCCGAAAGCGATCACCTGCAGGCAACATCGGGCGGACCTTTCCCGGTCGTCATCGTCAATGGCCCGATCGGTACGCAGATCCGACTTAATTCCGGTTTTGGCTGCCTCGGCCCCGATCCTCAGCGCCCCGCCGGCGCCAGCATCGGACGCGCACTGCGGCTGCTGCAGCAGAATGTGGGTGGTGCGCTCCCGGGCACGGGGACCATGGCGTGCTTCGGGGGCATGCGTTACACCAACGCGGTGTTCGCAGAAGATGAGCACGGCTTGCCGCCGGGTTGGCCGCCGCATTCGACCGACCGCCATGGCTACGCGCCCGGCACCAATTCCATTTCACTCGCCTTCGCGAGCGGAGCGGCCAATATCAAACGCAGCGGCGCCAAAAAGGAAACGGCAGCAGAAGACGCGCTGCAGGGCATGTACAGAATCGCGGATTTTATGCGCGCACCGAACATGTCCTGCCTCTCCGGCTACGAGTCGGGCACGCCGGGCGTCCTGATCATCACGCAAGTGGTGGCGAAGGCGATGGCGGAGCTGGGCTGGACCAAGGCGTCAATACGCCAGTTTCTGTGGGAGCACTCGCGGATCCCGGGTGATCTATTGCGGCGCGCAGGCGCAGTCTCGTGGATAGAGCTCGAGACCAACCCGGTCACCCGCGCGAGCGTCACTCTCGACCCTTGGCCTATCACCGCGAGGCCGGAAAACCTTGTGCTGATCGTGGCCGGTGGGGAGCATCCCACGCACAGCTATTGGCTGGAAGGCTATTCGCCGGCAGTGATCGGCCGCGAAATTCGCCTGCCGGAATCGTTCGAGAGCCTGCTCGCAGAGGCCGAGCGTGATCGGGCGAGCGGCGGGGTGCCTGGCTGAGCCAGGGGCCGAGCGCGGTCGGACTTGCCCTGAACGCCCGCGGAAGCGGGTAAATCAGGACGCGTCTTATTGCGCCGGCGCGGTTGGAAAGCGGTAAACGGCGAATACGATGCCGCCTACGGGATACTCGAACGGACCGTGAAGCGTATTCGGCGGTGCGTAATGGAAATCGCCCTTTTTCAGAATCTTTCCGGCCACGTGCTGCTCACCTTCGATCACAACGACGCAGTGCGAGGTGACGTGCTCGTGTTGCGGCTCAACGTAACCCGGCGGAAATTTCACTAGGGCGGCGACCTGCCCGCGCTTGTCATCGCGCATCAAAACCTTGATTCGCAGGTTCGGGTGGATCTTGTGCTTGCCGGTCGGCAGCTCGAAAAGCGTGACGTTGTCGTCCCACTCGATGTCGTCCGAATTGATGGCGAGAAATGGCACGTCCATTAGCATGCAAGGCTTCCTGTGAAGTGTGCGGCGGGGCCGGGCCCGAGGGGCTATTGTAGCGACAGAAAAAGAACTCGTCGGTCGAAACTCCCTGACCGCACCGGACCGCTTGTGTTCGCTAAACTGCGCGCCGACTCAGAGCTTGCTGCGGAATACCTTAATGCGGCCGCCGAGGATGATGATGCTCGAGTCTATCTTGCAGCGCTCAGAACCGTTGCCGAATAGAGAGGCGTGGCAAAGATCGCAAAGGCAGCTGGTGTACCACGCGAAAGCTTTTATCGCGCGCGCTCATCGGGCGGCTTACTACCTCGATCTGTTCTCCTTGGAGACTTACGAAGCTTACAAAACGTCAGATCGGAGCCTATCCGGATTTCGTGAGGCACACCGAGGCGTTGCCCCGCGACTCACGCCGCCCGAGCAAGCACCCCCGTAGTATCCAATTGTTGGAACGACACTTCGCGGTAGACTCATGGCATGGGTTCTGTGCCACCGCTGCTCACATTCTTGCTGATGATCGTCGCGGGATGGGTCCATCGGCGCCAGTTAATCGTGATCGAGTTCCTCCAAGCCGAGAATCGGCTGCT
>DATKEK010000008.1:0-12610 GCA_035512195.1 Burkholderiales bacterium | reverse complement strand
CTCGGTACCCGCCTCCCAATTACTCAGGGCAACCGTCAGCGCATGCAGCATCTGCTCTCCACGGGTGTGCTCGGCTTCGAGTTCGCTGATTACTTTATCGGCTTCATGCGTACGTGACTTCAGCCTGGCAAACAGTACCGCGTCTTCCTTCGGATGGTGACGGCGCTCGGGAAACTCGCGCACGTAGTACAGCATCGCGTGCAGCAGTTTGAAGTCCGGGACTTTGCCGTCATGAACGTAGCGCTGCACCAGGAACTCCGCGGCATGGATCACCGCGGACAGGGAACGATGCTCGTCCAGGATCAAAGCCATGGCTTCCCGTCTCATACCGTCCTCCCTTGGTTCCGCGCGCCCGCCGCCACTTTCACCAAACCGTCCTCTGCGACTCGCACCGGGATCGCCGTCAGGCTGGCGCCTTTGCACGGCCCGTCGAAGCATTCCCCGTCCGCGATGCGGAACATCGCCGTATGGTGCGCGCACATCAGTTCGTCGCCATCGAAAATGTGGAACACCTCCGGCTCGTAGTTCAGCGGCAGCGAGAAGTGCGGGCAGCAATTGTGATACGCCACGATTCGGCCCTCCGTATGCATCAGCACAACCCGGAACGCGTCGTGGCCTTCGCCGAACACCACTTCCTTGCCCTGCCCCTGGACAACGTCCTCCGCCGCGCACAGGACCGTGCCGGCATCGGGCGCAAACGGCAGCTTGGTCCAGTCCATCATTGAGAAAATAAACAGAAGCGAAACACACAACACGCCGCATCGCGGCCTGTTGGGTGTTTCGCCCTTATCTCTTCACTTCATCCCTGTCTTCAAGTACGCACCAGACGGAAATCGTACTCCGCCGTGCAGAACGGCTCATCGCTCTTGCCGCGGTCTGGCGCAGTCCCGGGCGGGTGCTGCCTGAATTCCACCACCAGCGAATGCTTTACGCCGAACACCGCATCGGAGTCGAGGTACTTGTCGCCTTCCACGAACAGATGCGTGGTCACGGTTTCGTATCCGGGTGCCGAAACGATGGTGTGCACGTGCGCAGGCCGGTAGGGATGCCGGCCCATGCCGAGCAGCATCTTGCCAACCGGGCCGTCGGTGGGAATCGGGTAGCTCACCGGCTTGACGGTGCGAAACCCGTAACGCCCGTCGGCGCCGGTGGTGAATTTGCCGCGCGTGTACGACGCGTCCGGCCGCTGCACGTCGTAGAATCCCTCGCCGTCGGTCTGCCAGACGTCGAGCACCGCGCCCTCGAGCGGCTTGGCGTCGATGTCCAGCACCCGGCCGGAGATATACGCCGGCACGCCTTTGACGCCTTCCGCCACGTTTGCCCAGAGCGGCAATGTTTTCGCACCGGGCACGTAGAACGGGCCCAGCACGGTGGTCTCGGTGGCGCCACCCGGCTTGCGGTGATTGATCGCGTCGACCAGCATCGACACGCCGAGCGTGTCCGACAGCAGGATGAACTCCTGCCGCTTGTCGTCGCATTTCTGCCCGGTCGCGGTCAGGAACCGGATGCCTTCGAACCACTCCGCTTCGGTCAGCTCCGTCTCGCGCACGAAGGCATGCAGATGCCGGATCAGGCTCGTCATGATCTTCTTGAAGCGCGCGTCGCCTGCACCTTCCAGCTTGTCCAGCACCGCATCGGTCAGATTATCTTCGTTCAGATTCCGCATCGTTCTCTTTCCCGTTCCCGGATATCCGGTTTCCAATGGTAATCCGATCGCATGTCGATACCCGATCCATTAAATATGCATCCGCCCGCACTCGAGCCTCGGCACCCGGCCCTCAGTCCTGCGCGCCTCCGCCTGTTGCACGCAACCGCCTCTGCACCGGAAAGAACCGCAAGTCATAGCGCTCCTGCACGTATCCCCACAACCCGCGCGGAAACTTGACCATCACCACCACCGCGATCGCGCCGAGCACGATCAGGTAGGTACTACCGTAATCGGCCAGCGCCCAGCGCAGCAGGAAGAAGATCAGCGTGCCCAGGATCGGGCCTTCGATGGTGCCGATGCCGCCGATCACCACGATGAAAATGATGTACGCGGTCCAGCCGACGTTGAACGCGGAATCCGGCGAGATGCGCACGATGTTCAGATAATAGAGCGCACCGGCAATGCCGCAGCCGGCGGCGGAAGCGATGTAGACCCACAGCTTGGTGCCTTCGACGTCGATGCCCTGGCTCTCGGAGGCGCGCTCGCTGTCGCGGATCGAGGTCAGCGCAATTCCGTGCCGCGAACGCAGCAGCAGGTACACGAAAGCAACCGCGCCAACCGCGACCGTCAGCCCAATCCAATATGTAATAGACTCGCGCGCGCCACGCGAAAACTCGCGCACCGCGGTCAGGCTTTTGCCCGAGCCGCCGCCCAGGTATGACGAATTGGCGATCAGCAGCCGGTACACCTCGGCCACGACCCAGGTACCGATGGCGAAATAGCCGCCGGAAAGCCTGAACACCACCTTTGCCGTTGGCAGGGCGATGACCGCGGCAACCAGTCCCGCCAGCGGCACGCACAGGAACGGGTTGATGCCGGCATCGTCCGCCAGCACGAACAGCGAATACGCACCCAGGCCAAGGTAAGCCTGCTGGCCGATCGACACCACGCCGCCGTAGCCGGCCAGCAGGTTCCACATCTGCGCGAGCGTCAGCAGGCAGGCGAATTCCACCAGCGTGCGCATCCAGCTCGATTCGCCCCACGCCGGCAGCGACACCAGCACCAGCAGCCCGACGCCGGCGACGATCGCGCCGTTACTGCTCGCACGCGTGCTGCGTTCCACGGTAGCGTTCATCGCGTCCTCGGGAAGAAACCCTGCGGCCGCAACAGCAGCACCGCGAGGAATGTGAGGTGCCCGGCGAGCACACCCCAGCCAGGATCGAGCCTGAACCCGATCGCCTGCGCCACGCCCAGCGTGATGCCGCCGGCGAGCGTGCCCCAGAAGGAACCAAGCCCGCCGATGATCACGGCCTCGAATGCAAACAGCAGCCGGTCCGGGCCGTCGGTGGGTGCGAAGGTGGTTCGGATGCCATAGAACACAGCGGCGACCGCGACGATGGCCAGCGCCACGCCCATCGCCAGCGCATACACGTGCCGGTTGTTCACACCCATGAGTTGTGCAGCCTCGGGATCGTCGGAGGTCGCGCGGAACGCGCGGCCGAGCGGCGTGCGGCTGAACAGCAGTTCGAGTGCACACGTCAGCACGATCGCCACGGCAAGCACCAGCAGCGGGAAATACCCGACGGCGATGCCGCCGCCAACATGAAAGCTATCGGTCTCGAACCCGCCGAGCCGCAGTGCACGCGGATCGGCAGAGAACGACAGCAGCAGGCCGTTCTGGATGATGATCGACAGCCCGAAAGTCACCAGCAGCGGCGGCAGGATATCGGTGCCGAGCGTGAAGTTGAGCAAGCCGCGCTGCAGCGCGTAACCGAGCGCGAACATCAGCGGCACGCAGATTACCAGTGCAAGCAGCGGCGACATGCCAATGATTTGCGTGACCAGCAGCGCAAGGAAGGCCGCCAGCACGATCAGGTCGCCGTGCGCGATGTTCACCAGCCGCATCACGCCGAACGCGAGCGACAGTCCCATCGCGAACAGCGCGTACAGTCCGCCGAGCAGCACGCCCTGGATGATGGTATTGGCCCAGCCGATCATCGATCTACGCTACGCGTGGTACTGAACCACAGAGGCACAGAGAAAACACGAACACGATCGAGACCGAATCGACCGCATGATGCGACCACATTGCGAGCTTCGGATGAGGCCTGACATTCAATTTCTCGTGCTCTTTCCGGGTTTCTCTGCGCCGCGATGTCCCTCGCGATGTCCCTGTGGTCAAGCATTTGCATCAGACTCCGAAATACGCCGCCGATACCTGTTCGCGGGTCACGTCGCCCGAGCGGCCGGCGAGCGAGACGCGGCCTTCCTGCAGGCAGTACAGCCGGTTCGAGACGCGCATCGCCAGACCGACGTCCTGCTCGACGAGGATCAGCGTGATGCCTTCGCGCGTCAGCGTCGGCAGCGCATCATAGATATCCTTGATCACGATCGGCGCGAGACCGAGTGACATCTCGTCGCAGATGAGCAGCCTGGGGTTCGACATCAGCGCGCGCCCGATCGCCACCATCTGCTGCTGCCCGCCGGAGAGAGAAGTGCCCGGCACACGGCGCCGCTCGCCGAGAACGGGGAACAGTTCATAAACGCGCGCCAGATTCCACGGGCCGCTGCGCTTGCGGTAGGCCCCAAGCATCAGGTTCTCTTCCACCGTCAGGCTGGGAAAAAGCCTGCGGCCTTCCGGCACCATCGCAATGCCGCGCCCGACGATCTCGTGCGCCGGAAGCCCGCCGATCGAATCGCCCTCGAATCGCACTGCATCGTGCGGCGCCTTGACCAGTCCCGTAATCGACCTGAGCAGCGTCGATTTGCCCGCGCCGTTCGCACCGATCACCGCAACCACCTCGCCGGCGCCGATCTCGAAATCGACACCGAACAACGCCTGGAAGTCCCCGTAGAACGCGTCCAGAGAATGCGTGGCGAGCATGGTCACCCGTCGTCCATTCTATAAAGTGAATCCGGATGAAACGGAGAGCGCCGGGAACGAGGGGGCCGACCCTTGCGGGATAGGCTCGCACGAAACGCCTCGCCGTTCTCCCTGCATATGCCAACTCACACTTCGATTCCCATGTACACCCGCTGCACTTCGCTGCTGGCCATGACTTCGCGCGGGTCGCCTTCGGCGATGAGTTCGCCGAAGTTGAGAACGACCAGCCGCGACACACAGGCCAGGAGCGCATGCACGACGTGCTCGATCCAGACGATCGCCACGCCCTGGTCGCGTACGCCCCGGATGGTTGCGACCAGCTCCCTGGCTTCGTGTTCGGTAAGACCGCCGGCGATTTCGTCCAGCAGCAGCACTCGAGGTTGCGTGGCGAGTGCGCGCGCGAGTTCCAGCCGCTTGCGGTCGAGCAGCGTCAGGGTGCCGGAGAGCTGATTGGCTTTCTTCGCGAGCCCGGTTCGATCGAGGATGTCTGCACACGCAACAGTCGCATCCGCCTCGCGCCGGCCCCCGCCGAATACCGCGGCGACCAGCAGGTTCTCGAACACCGTCATGCCGGAAAACGGGTGCGGGATCTGGTACGAACGGCCGATGCCGGCCCGGCAGCGCCGGTGCGGCGGCAGCCGCGTGATGTCCGCTCCCGCAAAGAAAACCCGGCCCGCGTCCGGTTGGAGGTCGCCGCTGATGAGATTGAACAGCGTGGTTTTGCCGGCGCCGTTCGGGCCGAGGATGCCAAGCGCCTCGCCTTCGTTCAGTTCGAAGCTGACGTCGTCGGTCGCCTTCAGCGCACCGAAGCGTTTCGAGATTCCGTGGAGCGCAAGCAGCCCGGGCATTGCCATGTCCTGAAAAAGAAAAGGCGCCGCCGCGAGGCCGCGGCGGCGTTGCGTCAGGCGATCGGTTTGAGTTCGCCGGCCACCGGGATGTTGCCGGCAGTCTGGTTGTTCACGATCACCAGATCGAACATGTGCTGCACGCCCTTCACCCACTGCCCGCCGACCAGAGGCGTTTTCGCCACGTTTTTCACCGGCCCGCTTCCCCAGGAAATCGGCCCGACGATGGTGTCGAGGTTGGTGGCGGTCAGCGCATCGCGGATCGACGCCGGATCGCCTACGTCCGAAGTTCTTTTCAGTGTGTCCACCGCGACTTCGAACAAGGCATGTACGAAACCGATCGGCTGCGTCCACTGCTTGCCGGAGGCGCTTTCGTAGCCCTGGGCGAGATCGCCTGCGCTCGCACCGGTCAATGACGAAGAGAACGGGTGCGACGGGCTCCACCACACTTCGGTGGACAGTCCATCCGCGGTGTCGCCGATCGCTTCCACCGCCGGCGGGAACAGCAGCGCCTTGCCGACCGAGGCGATCTTCGGCCGGAACCCCTGTTGCCGCGCCTGCGTCCAGAACGTGCGGAAGTCGGGCGGAATCACCACGCCGGTAAGAATCTCGACCTTGCCATTCTTGAACGCCGCAATCTGCGCGCTGAAGTCCGAAGTGAGATTCTGGTAACGGCCCGGATCGAGGAGACTGAATCCCATGTTCTTCAGCGGCTTCGGAAAGCCAAGCTCGGGATCGCCCCAGGCGTTGCCGTCGCCGTCGTTCGGGAACAGGCCGCCGACACGCTTGTTGGTGCCGATGGAGTTCCACATGTTGGTGAACACCGCGATGATGTCCTCCAGACCCCAGAAGAAGTGGTAGGTCCAGTCGAATCCCTCGGCCGGATTGCCGCCGCGCGCGAAGAACCACGGCTGCCAAGGGGCGACTGTAGAGATGCACGGTATCTGGTTCAGTTCACACTGGTCCGAAACCGGGTTGGTGGTTTCCGGCGTGGAAGCGACCACCATCAGGTTCACCTTGTCCGACAGGATCAGATCGCCCGCCACTTCGGCAGCGCGGTTCGGATTCGACTGGCTGTCCTTGACCACGATCTCGACCGGATAGGTGACGTCGCCAATGGTGAGGCCATCCTTCAGCGCTTCGCGCACGCCGCCGAGCACGTAGCTGTCGGCTTCGCCGAACGCGGCGAGCGGTCCGGTCTGCGGCGAGACGTAACCGATCTTGATGGTCTCGGCCTGACGCGAGCACCCGGGAATGGCGAGACCCACGGTGCCCGCTGCAAGTGCGGCGCCGCCGAACAGCCGCAGGAATTCGCGCCTGTCCAGTTCCGACCGTAAGCGGTGATTCGGTACCACGATACGTCTGCGATCTGACATTTTCGGCCTCCTCCTCTCAGGTTGGTCTTCCACCGTCACGCGATGGCATGAATCGTTTCAGTTCTCGGCCGCACGCCGTGATAGGCATCCTCCAGCAATGCAAGAAGATCCTCGTAGCGGACCGGACGAGGGTTGTAGTACGGATTCTCGGTTGCGATGCGGGCAGCGCGTTCCAGCCCGTCTGCGGGCATGCCGATATCTTTCAGCGCAAGCGGCGCGCCGACTGCGCGCGCCAGGTCCCACAGTGCGCCGGCCGGATCGCCGCTGCCGAGCGCGCGGCCGGCGCGCCGCATCGCCTCAGGCGCCGCGTCGCAGTTGAAACGTGTTGCGTGCGGCAACACCACGGTGTGCGTCTCGGCATGCGGCAGATTGAACGATCCGCCGAGCGTGTGGCAGAGCTTGTGATGCAGCGCCATGCCGACCTGCCCGAGGCAGGTGCCCGCAAGCCACGCGCCATACAGCGCATCTGCGCGTGCTTCGATATCGTCAGCGTCCCGCACCACCGCCGGCAGGCTCGCCGCCAGGGTGCGGATGCCTTCCTCGGCCATCAGCGATGCGATCGGGTTCGCGTCCTGCGCGTACAACGCCTCGACGCAATGCGCAATCGCGTTCATGCCGCTCGGTCCCGCGATCTTCGCAGGCAGCGTGCGTGTCAGTTCCGGGTCGTAGATCACCGTTTTCGGCAGAACGCGTACATCGCGTCCGGTTTTCTTCTGGCCCTTTTCCGTAATGCCGTAGATCGGCGTCATCTCCGATCCCGCGAAGGTGGTGGGAATCGCCAGGATAGGCAAGCCCGACACCAGCGCGATCGCCTTGCCCAATCCGATGGTCGAACCGCCGCCGAGCGCGACGCAGCAGTCCGCGCCCAGCTCGGCGGCAAGCCTGCGCGCGTCCTCGGCAGTTTCCAGAGGCACGTGCATCACCGCCCTGTCGTAAACGCCGGCCGCGCGCGCGCCCAGCCGGCGCGCGATATCTTCCGCGCCGCTGCGCTGCTCCGGCGTCGACAGCACCAGCGCGCGCTTCACCCCGAGGCGATCGACTTCGTCACCGACACGATCCAGCGAACCCGCGCCGAACACCACGCGCGACGGCTGGCCCTGGTAGACGAACGATCTCATTGCGTGATTACCATTGATCTGTGCCACTGCACCGCGAGGAGATCTTGTTGATCACGTCGCGTTTCAGACTCGCGATATCACTTCTTCCCCAGCCAGGGATAGCGGGCCGTGTCCTTGCCTGCGTAGTCCGGGTCCAGGTAGATGAACACGCGCTGGATCTTCCAGTCGCGAATCTCGAATACGTCGCACCAGCGCCCCGCGCCCGAGTCAGGCACGCCGGCACGCCAGGGACCGTCGCGATGCTCGCCGTGGCTCTCGCCTTCGCAGACGATCACGTCGCTGCCGGAGAACACCCAGTGAAAGCCGGCGTAGTGGTGAACGATCGATGTAATCGTTCCGCCCACGTCGCCGAACAACTTCCCTATCTCGTCCTTGCCATTGGCCAGGCCCCATTTCGGGAAATAGACCTGCGCATCGTCGGCGAACAGGTCGAGGATGCTGCCGCCGTCCGACGTCACACCTCCCTTGTCAAACGCCTTCAGGTACTCCAGCGCAACCGACTTGCGCTGCTCGTCAGTCATCGTTTCGCGTGTCAGTGCCATGGTTCGGTTCTCCTTTCGATAAATTGGCTACATCGCATTCACTACAGAGACACACAAGCGGGGAGAGAAACGAAGCCGCTCATCGCGCAATGGCAGAACGGCCTCGGCAGCCAGCCATGCCACACAATTGCCGGAAGTTTCTTTCAGATCCACCTTGCAGTCCTCTGTGTCTCCGTGCCTCTATGGTGAGATTCATGTCGTCATCCGCGCGGGTAATACGGCGGACTCTTCGCATCGACGTTGACCCATACCGATTTCGCCTCAGTGTAGTCGTGCATCGCCTCGAAACCCATTTCGCGGCCGTAGCCCGATCTGCCGATGCCGCCGAACGGGGACCCCGGATTCACCCGTTTGTAGCAGTTGATCCAGACCATGCCACTGCGCATCGCCGCCGCAGTGCGGTGCGCGCGTTGCAGGTTGGTGGTCCACAGTCCCCCGCCCAGGCCGTATTCGGTGCCGTTGGCGATCGCCAGCACCTCGTCTTCTTCACGAAACGTGGTCACGGTAACGAACGGCCCGAACACTTCTTCCTGGGAGACGCGATCGGCTGGTTTCGCGCGTACCACGGTCGGCTCGACGTAGAAGCCTTTTGAAAGCCCGTCGATGTCGGGCGGCTTGCCGCCGAGCAGGACTTCGCCGCCTTCGTCCTTCGCCACCTCGACGTAGGCCAGCACGCGGTCCCGATGCATCTGCGAGGTGAGCGGTCCCATCTCGGTGGAAGCGTCCAGCGGATTACCCAGCTTGATCGAGCGCGCCAATTTCAGAAAACCGTCGAGGAACTGATCTGCGATCTTCTCGTGCAGGATCAGCCGCGAGCCCGCAATGCAGGCCTGGCCCTGGTTGTGGAAGATCGCGAATGCCGACCCGTTGATCGCCGCTGGCAGGAAGGCATCGTTGAACACGATGTTCGCGCCCTTGCCGCCCAGCTCGAGCTGCACGCGCTTCAGGTTGCCGGCGGAGGCCTGCACGATCCTGCGTCCCACCGCGGTCGAACCGGTGAAGGCGATCTTGTCCACGCCCGGATGCTCGGCGAGGTACTGGCCGGCGGTATTCCCGAAGCCGGGCACGATGTTGATCACGCCATTCGGGAATCCGACCTGCTTCGCAAGTTCCGCCACTTTCAGCGTGGACAGCGGCGTCAGTTCCGCGGGCTTCATAACCAAGGTGTTGCCGGCGGCCAGCGCCGGGCCCATTTTCCAGCTTGTGAACATCAGCGGGAAATTCCACGGCACGATCTGTCCCACCACGCCGACCGGCTCGCGCAACACGTAGTTCAGGAATCCCTGTTCGACCGGCACCACGCTGCCCTGGAACTTGTCGGCCATGCCGCCGAAATAACGGAACGTCACCGCCGTGCGCACCACGTCCAGCCCGCGCGTGTCACGCAGCGGATGTCCGGTGTCCATCGACTCCAGCCTCGCGAGCTCATCGGCATTCGCTTCAATTGCGTCCGCCAGTCTAAGCAGCAGCCGCCCGCGGTCAGCCGCGGCGGTTTTCGCCCAGGCGGGAAAGGCCTTGCGCGCAGCATCCACCGCGCGGTCGATGTCCGCCTGCTGCGCCTCGGACACCTCCGCGATCAGCGAGTTGTCGTGCGGATTCAGAACCGGAATTCGCGACTTCGATTCCGACTCTACGAAGTCGCCGTCGATAAAAAGCTTGTCCTGGATAGCGTGCATTTTTGCGGTATTCGCTTGCCTGTATCGTTCGATGTTGAGCAAACACACTTAAAAGAACCCGCTCACCACCAGGGCACCAGGACAAAAGGAGTTTCAGAAATCCGTATCGCCTCTTCCTGATGTCGTGGTGCCCTGGTGGCGAGTTCGTCAGCTCAATCTTTGTGCGTTCTCCTGGCTCCCGGCAGCAATAGCCCGGCCACCGGTCAGAAATCCACCGGCCAAGGCTTGAGATCGCCGCGCTCGTAGCGCTTCGGCAGGTCTGGCGTGGCGTTCTCCCATACCAGCAGCATCGAGCGCTTTTTGGCGAAACCCTGGTGACGGATATCCGCCGGCATCGCAGCGACGTCGCCGGCCTTCATCGTCAGTCGCGCGCGCGGCCGGCCGGTCTCGCGATCGCTAACTTCCCAGGTAATCTCGTCAGACAACTGTACGAACCACTCGACGCGGTCGTTGCCGTGAATGATCGGGAGGATGTATTCCTCGGTGGTCGGGCAGAACAGGCTTTGGCGGCACACCGATGTGACGGACGGGTTCCAGGTCACATCGGAGCGCGAGAGATACTTGAAGAGATTGAACGCGTGCAGTTCTTTCTCGAAACCCGGCTCGGCCTTGATCTCCGGTTCTTCCTGCGACACGTCGGCGAATGCGCGGTTGATTGCAAATCCGTTCGAATCGTCGCGTAGCGGAGAATCGCCTTCCAGGCCGGGCATGCGCTTGGTGGCAACACGAAAACGCTCGATGGCCTCCAGGTTGCTGCCGTTCTTCTCGCCAAACACCGTGTTGCCGGTTTCCGCAGGCGCGGCGAACGGGTCGAATCCGGCGTTTACCCAGTCTGAAAGGATTTCCTTGAATTTTGCCATCGCCTTTGGCGACTCGAAGGTTTCGACGTAGGACAAGCCGGCACCGTGGATCGCCTCGTTGTAGCGGCCGGCAAATAGTTCGACTTTGCCGTAGAGGTTGCGCGTACCGAATACGGCGTCGAAATTGACGAGCCCGTAAAAGAATCCCCATGCCACGTCGCGCATCATCGCGCGCAGGAAGGCATCCGCACTCATCGTGTGCGACTGGCGCTGGCCCTTCGCAGGCCAGGTAACGGTGACGAAATATTCGTCGCGCGAGAACGTGAACTCGCCGAGCGTAAACGTCTTGTATCCGGCGATCTTCTCCGGAAGCTTGATTTCGGCTGGTGCATTCATGGCATGTACTCCGCAAATCGTGACTGGGCATTTAACAGCGGCGAAGGCGGCGATGCCTTGCATCATCCTTCCGCCATCGTCCTGGCTCTTTACTGCATGCAGATCTCGCCCCACTTCTCTATGGTGAGATCGCCCTTGATGGTTTGCTGCAACAGGACCGAAGGAGTCTTCGCGTTGAAGCGGTAGGCCGCGCCTTTCGGCAGCAAGGCCTGGTGGCCGCGCTTCAGCCGGATCGTGCCCATGCGCTTGCCCTTCGCCTCGCCTTTCAGCTGCACGGTACCGTCCTTGCCTGAGGGTGCAACCTCCTCCGGCTTGTCGAGCTTGACGTATTCGACTTCGACTTCGCCGTCCATTACCACGCAAAACTCGTCATGCGCGCAGGTCATCCACGGCGAAGTGCCTTCAGCACGGACCGTCTCGATTACGTACTCGAGGTTCTTCGCCACGGCTGTTTTTTCGTAGGGCCTTGCGTTAGACGCGACTTCGAACACGTTCGAATACACGTAGTACTTCGGGTTGTCGTTGATGATCTCCATGGTCCCCTTCTCGTATTGCTTCAGGGACCCGAAGTCCGTGTGGTAGGTCGTCATGGTTTCTCCTCAGTTTGCTGGATGTGGGCTGACGCGCCGTACCGCACACGCAAGTGCATGCGGCAGGCAGGCAAGGGATGCGGGAAGGCGTGACGGCGATGGACCGCGCGCGTCGACCGTATCTCTCCGATACGAAGAAATGGCGACCGCGGCGGCTGGCGCCACGTGATGGTCGAACTGGGCGTACACGTCTCCTCCGTGTCTTCCGTTGGGGCGGCGGAGACCGTTTCGGCCTGCGCCGCTGCCGGACCTGGCGGGTCGTTGTCGGACGCGATCCGCTCTTGTCGAAGTTTGTTCGCTATGCGAACATTTGTTTTTATAGCGAACACATTAGGCCAAGGAATCGAAGCGTGTCAACACCTCCGACCGAAACCCAAGCATCAACAAGGACGATGAAATCGGCAAGCGAATCCCGCAACGGATCGGACGAGGCCACCGCCGCGAACGCCGGCAGGTCCGACAAAGACCTATACCTTCAATCATTTGCCAAGGGGCTTTCGGTCATTACGGCGTTCGGGCGCGACGCGAGGAAGCTGACGCTGTCGGAAGCCGCCGCGAAGTCGGGGCTGAGCCGAGCGGGCGCACGCCGCATCCTGCTCACCCTCCAGCAACTCGGCTATGTCGGGTGCGACGGGCGCGAGTTCTACCTGACACCGCGCATCCTCGATCTCGGCTATTCGTATATTTCGACGACGCCGATGTGGGACCTTGCCGAGCGGTTCATGGAAGAAGTGG
>DATKEK010000007.1:0-3655 GCA_035512195.1 Burkholderiales bacterium | reverse complement strand
CGCGTGGAAGCAGCGCCGGTGTTGAACATGATTTTCTTCTTTTCCGCCACCACGCGCGCGGTCGCCAGCGCCACCGCCGAGTTCAGCGCATCGGTCACCATGTCCACGCCGCCACGGTCGATCCATTCGCGCACGCGCTGCGCGGCGATGTCCGCCTTGTTCTGGTGGTCCGCCGAGACCACGTCGATCTTCGCACCGAGCACTTCGCCGCCGTAGTCTTCCGCCGCCATCTGCGCCGCGACTACCGAACCCTGCCCGCCGATGTCGGAATACAGTCCCGACATGTCGGTCAGCACGCCGACACGCACCACGTCGCCGGATATCGCGCCTTCCCCGCCCCCGTCGTCGGCACAGCCTGCCAGCAACAGAATCGCCGCGGACAGCATAAAAGTGAGTCTATGTGTCATTCGATTTCTCCCGATTACTGGCGCGTCACACGCCGAGATATTCGTGCAGCAGGTCGAGCTTGGCTTCCAGTTCGCCTTTCGCCACCGTTTCCACCACCTTTCCGCGCTCCACCACATAATGCCGGTCGGCAAGCGGTGCGGCGAATCGGAAGTTCTGCTCGACCATGATGATCGTGTAGCCCTTGTCCTTGAGCTGCTTCACCACGCGCCCCAGCATCTTTACCAGCGCAGGCGCAAGGCCTTCTGTAATCTCGTCCAGCAGCAGCACGTCCGCACCGGTGCGCAGGACGCGCGCGAGCGCCAGCATCTGCTGCTCGCCGCCGGACAGCCGGCTGCCGGGGCTCTTCCTGCGCTCGAGCAGATTCGGAAACATTTCGTAAATTTCATGCACGCTCATCCCGCCTTTGCCTACACGCGGCGGCAGCAGCAGGTTCTCTTCGGCCGTCAGGCTGGCGAAGATGCCGCGCTCCTCGGGGCAGTAACCGATTCCGAGGCGGGCGATGCGGTGCGGCGCCATTGCGATTGCCTCGCGGCCCTTGATGCGGACCGAACCGGTGCGCCGGTCAGTGAGCCCGAGGATCGCGCGCAGGGCGGTTGTGCGGCCGGCGCCGTTGCGCCCGAGCAGCGTGACCAGCTCGCCCTGTCCGACCGCGAACGACATGCCGTGCAGGATGTGCGACTCGCCATACCAGGTGTGCAGGTCGTCCACCTGCAGCAGGGTTTCGGCGGCGACGGCGGCGTCAATCATCCGCGACTCCTACATACGCTTCCAGCACCTGCGGATTGTTCGAGACTTCCTCGTAGGTTCCTTCGGCGAGCACCTGTCCGCGCTGCAGCACAGTGATGGTGTCGCAGAGGTCCTCGACCACGCTCAGGTTGTGCTCGACCATCAGCACCGTCCGTCCTTCGGAGACCTTCTTGATCAGCGCCGTCACCCGGCCGACGTCCTCGTGCGCCATACCCTGGGTCGGCTCATCCAGCAGCATCAGTTCAGGTTCGAGTGCGAGCGTGGTGGCGAACTCGAGCGCGCGTTTGCGGCCATACGGCAGTTCCGCCGCCTTGTGCCCGGCAAACTCGGAAAGTTCCACGCTCGTCAGGATCTCTTTCGCGCGCGCGTCCAGCTTCCGCAGCGAACTCTCGGAGCGCCAGAATTCGAACGAGTGGCCCACCTTTCTTTGCAGCGCGATGCGCACGTTCTCCAGCACCGTCATGTGCGGGAAAGTTGAAGAAATCTGGAACGAACGCACCAGGCCGCGCCGCGCCACCTTTGCCGGCCGTTCGCGGGTGATGTCTTCGCCGCGATAAATGATGCTGCCCGCGGTCGGTAGCAGAAACTTGGTGAGCAGGTTGAAAAACGTTGTCTTGCCGGCGCCGTTCGGGCCGATCAGGCCGTGAATGCTGCCCTTGCGCACCTTCAGGCTGACATCCTGCACGGCGACGAACCCGCTGAACTCCCTGGTGAGCCCCCGGGTTTCTAGAATGTAGTTGTGATTCATCCGATGCCGCCGCCGGCTGTTGAAGCCGATTCGTTCTCCCCCAAACAGTGAAAGATTACTGTATCGCCGCCATTCATGCAGACCGCCGGCCAAAAGAAAAGCCCCGGAAGCCCGGGGCTTTTCCCCAACCTGACAGCGTGCCGATCAGTCGCCTTTGCGCAGCCTGCTCAGCCAGTGCTCCATCTGCCGGCCGGCCGCCTCGCGTCCGCCCAGACCGAAGGATAGCGCAACTGCGACGGCTACTGCGCCCAGCGTCAGGCCGAAGGCAAGGTTCACGATGTCGCTTGCGATGCCCATCGCCCGCAGGCCCATGGCGATCACCAGGCCGAGGATCGCCAGCCGCGCGACCTGCGCCAGCCCCTTTGTGCCCTCGCCGCTGCTCTTGTCGATCGCCCGGTAAGCGACATTCGCCAGCCAGAAACCGACGATCAGGATCAGCGCGCCCAGCAGAACGTCGCCGCCGAACGCAATGAACATGGTCACCAGATCGCGCACCTGCGTGAAGCCAAGCCGGTTCGCCGCCTCCACCGTCGCGAACAGCATCGCGAAGAACACGATGATCGCCGCGATCAGCCCCGAGGCCGTAAGCGGATCCCTGAATGCGTAGGAAAAGCCCAGCTTGTGCGGCAGCGTGTCGAAGCCCATTCCGGCGAGCAGCCGCGCCACGATGTCGGCGGCGAACTTCGCCACGTACCAGGTGATGATCAGGATCAGCGCCGCCGCCAGAATGTTCGGCACCGCCTCCAGGATCAGCGCCAACATGTCGGTCGCCGGCCGGGAGATCGCCTCGATCTGCAGCGCGTCGAGTGCGGCAATCAGCGCGGGGATGAACACGAAAATGAACACCAGCATGCCCACCAGGCGCGAGATGCGCACGGTTTCATCCAGCCCGACCGATCCGCCGAGACGGTCAACGCCCGCGGCGGCGAGCAGATTCGCCACCAGCCCGCGCAGCACGCTCGCCACCAGCCAGCCGATGAAACCGATCACGATGGCAGCGAAGATGTTCGGAATAATCGACAGCGTCTTGTCGATCATGCCCTGCACCGGCTCCAGCAGCCCCTGCAGATCCAGCACGCCGAGTATCGCAGGCACGAACAGCAGCATGGTCAGCCAGAAAAGCACATTGCCGATGCTCTTGCTCATCGGTGGCATGCCGGCCTGCTCGGATATCCTCTTGTCCCACGAACTGGACGCAAGCCCGCGGCTTACCAGCGCGCGCAACGCGGTGGCGAGCACCCATGCGATCAGCAGCAGCAGCGCACCAGCGACCAGCCGCGGCAGATAGCCGAATATCTGGCGCATCATTTCGTTGAACGGATCGGACACCATCTCGAGACTGAGCGTGTTGAAAACCCCGATCAGCGTCAGCAGGATGATCAGCCAGAACGCGCCGGCCGCGATGCCTGCCTCGACGTCCATTGCTTCCTGCGTGGTTTCGTTGATGCGCGCATTGACTTTCAGCAGCGAGAGCGATTTTCTCACAGCCGCGCGCACGATCACCGCGATGACCCAGCCGACGATCAGGATCGCCAGCGCGCCCAGAATTCCGGGAAGATGGGTGCCGAGACTATCCTGCAGCGATGCCGCGAATGCGGATAAATCCATGGTTGCCTCCCTCAGTTTATGCTGCGGTCAAGGCCTGAGCGCTTCATGACGCTCAAGCCTCACGTTTAGCTTGCTTGAGTCATGCACCTGCATGGACAGTCGACACTATAACGCGAAGAATATGCGATTGAAACCCTTATGCCT
>DATKEK010000006.1:0-11245 GCA_035512195.1 Burkholderiales bacterium | reverse complement strand
ATTTCGATCACATCCGGCCGCCCGATCAGGATCGGCTCGGCGAGCTTCTCGTCTACCACCACCTGCACCGAGCGCAGCACGCGCTCGTCCTCGCCCTCGGCATAGATCACCTTCTTGGGAGAAGCCTTTGCGGCGGCGAACACCGGCTTCATCACGAAGCCGGAGTGATATACGAAGTTGGTCAGCCGGTCGCGATAGGCATCGAAGTCTGCCAGCGGACGGGTCGCCACCCCGCTGTCCACCGCCGCCTGTGCGACTGCCGGCGCCAGCCGCACGATGAGGCGCGGGTCGAACGGTTTCGGAATGATGTAGTCCGGCCCGAATGTGAGTTCCTGCCCTTCGTAGGCCATGGCTACGATGTCGGATTGCTCCGCCTGCGCGAGGTCGGCGAGCGCGTTCACTGCCGCCAGTTTCATTTCCTCGGTGATCTTGGTCGCGCCGACGTCGAGTGCGCCGCGAAAAATGAACGGAAAGCACAGCACGTTGTTTACCTGGTTCGGATAGTCCGAGCGGCCGGTGGCGATAATCGCGTCAGGGCGCACGGCCTTCACTTCCTCCGGCAGGATTTCCGGCGTCGGATTGGCGAGCGCGAGCACCAGCGGATCCCTTGCCATGTCCTTGATCATTTCCTGCTTCACCACGCCGGGGCCGGACAGGCCGAGAAAAATATCGGCGCTGGGCAGCGCTTCTGCCAGCGTGCGTTTGTCGGTCTTGCGCGCGTAGCGGGCCTTGTTCTCTTCCATGCTCGGATCGCGGCCCTGATGGATGACGCCTTTCGAGTCGCATACCAGGATGTTGTCGCGCTTCAGGCCGAGTTTCACCAGCAGATCCAGGCAGGCGATCGCCGAGGCACCGGCGCCGGAGCAGGTGAGCTTCACTTCGGCGATGTTTTTTCCGACGACCTTGAGGCCGTTGATCACCGCAGCCCCGACGATGATCGCGGTGCCATGCTGGTCGTCATGGAACACCGGGATCTTCATGCGGTCGCGGAGCTTCTTCTCGATGTAGAAACACTCCGGCGCCTTGATATCTTCGAGGTTGATGCCGCCGAGCGTGGGTTCGAGCGCGGCGATGATGTCCACCAGCTTTTCCGGATCGGTCTCCGCCAGCTCGATGTCGAACACGTCGATGCCGGCGAACTTCTTGAACAGGCAGCCTTTGCCTTCCATCACCGGCTTGCCCGCGAGCGGGCCGATATTGCCGAGCCCGAGTACTGCGGTGCCGTTGGTGATGACGCCGACCAGGTTGGCGCGGGAGGTGAGCTGTGCGGCTCTGGCGGGATCCGCCTCGATCGCCTTGCAGGCGTATGCCACGCCGGGCGAATAGGCGAGCGCGAGGTCGCGCTGGTTGGTCAGGACTTTGGTCGGGACGACCGAGATTTTGCCGGGGGTGGGAAACTCGTGGTATTCGATAGCCGCGATTTCCAGCGGGTTGGCCATGCGATGACTCCTTCCTTGCAGATGGGCGCCCGAGCGTTTCAGGCGTGACCTCTCAAATCATACTCGCAGCGCCCGTGATTGTTACTATGCGGCGCACTTTTGCGTATCGTGAAATATGGGCCTGACATCCGTTGGAGACGGACCACCGCGTCGATAGGCCGCGTGGCAGCCGGGCACCGGGTATCTGCAGGCAGAATGAAGTCTGCGCGGGTACAGGCGGATCGAGAACGTGCGAATTGCGGTCGTCGGAGCGGGAATAAACGGAATCATGAGCGCCTGGGCGTTGGCCGAGGCGGGGCACAGCGTGGTGCTGTTCGAGCGCGGGCGCGCAATGGCTGAGACTAGCAGCGCGTCGAGCAAACTGCTGCACGGCGGACTGCGCTACCTGGAGACCGGCGACTTCGCGCTGGTGCGGGAAGGGCTGCGCGAGCGCGCCTGGTGGCTGCGGACGGCACCGGACTTCGCCCGTCGGCTGGAACTGGTGATTCCGGTTTTCCGCGATTCACCGCGTGGCCGCTGGATGCTCAAGCTCGGTCTGCTTGCTTACGATCTGCTTGCCGGCCGCCGCCGGCTCGGCTGGCACCGATGGCTGCCGGTCGACGAGCTGCGCTCGCGCAATCCCGACCTGCAGGCGCGCGATCTGCTGGGCGGCTACCGGTTCTTCGACGGAACCATGGATGACCGCGCGCTCGGCCTGTGGGCGCTCGGGCGGGCGCTCGCATTACGGGTCGAGTTGCGCGAACACACCGCCGTGGAAAGCGTGGATGTGGACGGCGGCGTTTGCGTCGACGGAAAGCTCGAGCCATTCGACTATGTCGTCAACGTTGCCGGACCTTGGGCGCATCGCCTGCTGGAACTCAGCAAGGTGCCGAGCGAGCACCGGCTCGATCTGGTCCGCGGCAGCCATCTGCTGGTAAGGCGCGAGTCCAGCCATGGCTTCCTGCTGCAGTCGCCCGACGACGGGCGCGTGTGCTTTGTCCTGCCGTTCGGGGGGCACAGCCTGATCGGAACCACTGAAGTGCGCCAGACGCTCGACCAGCCGATCGCCTGCAGCGACGCCGAGCACGAGTACCTGGTGCGGCTGTTCAACCGGTACTTTTCGCTGAAGTTGCGGCTGGAGGAAATCGTCGATTCCTTTTCCGGCCTGCGGCCGCTGCTGGCGGACGGGGCCGGGACGGCCAGCAAGGTCAGCCGCGAGTCCATCATCGAGCGGAACGGACGGCTGGTCACGGTATTCGGCGGCAAGTGGACAAGCTCGCGCGCCCTGGGGCTCAAGGTCGCCGCAGCGCTGGAGGCCGGGCAGGTCACCGGACGGGCCGCGGGGCCGGCCCGAAAGCCTTTGACGCTTTAGGGATATGCGGGTATAAAAGCGCCAGCAAGCTGTTCAAGCCGTGAAGTCCTTTACCCGTTCTGTCCGCGTTCGCGGTACTCCTCAGGTCGTCGTGTCTTCCCACTTGAAAGTTTTGTTATCCGGGCGAAAGCCCTTTTCATATTTTTGTTCAGGAAAGTTCACAAAATGAGTACAGGTATCGTGAAGTGGTTCAATGAGTCCAAGGGCTTCGGTTTCATCACCCCCGATGGCGGCGGCAAGGACTTGTTCGCCCACTTCTCCGCAATCCAGGGCAGCGGCTTCAAGACCCTCAAGGAGAACCAGAAGGTGTCGTTCGATGTGACGACCGGTCCGAAGGGCGATCAGGCGACCAACATCCAGGCGCTCTGAACGCTCGCGACGGTGACGGCGGCGAAAGTCGCGACTACGAACGGCGCGTTATCGAAAAAGCCCGGGCAACCGGGCTTTTTTTTCGCACGTTTTTCGGCTGACGTCCGCAGTCGCCGGATCGCGCTTTGCATCCGGCAAACGCCCCCATCCCGCCCGCAGAGAGCGGAATTACTCTGCGCGTCGCCGGCGGCTGCGCGGTGAGGTTACCGCCGCGCTTCTTCGCGGCGGCGTTCCACTTTCGGTGCGACTCTTTGCTGCCTGCGGTCGCTGAGGCCGGCGCGGCGGATCAGATCTTTCCAGAACGCATCGCTGCGATCGGACTTGAACCTGACATACAGCGAGACCTCTTCCGGATACGCATCGTCGGCGCCGAGGCGCTCGAGATGCAGCGTCCCGCGCCGGCCGGAGATTCCCGGCTGATTGTCCGATTCCCATGCACGGGCGATCGTCTGCCATAGCGAACGCTCGAAAGGGTCATCCTCATCCTCGAAACCGTACTGCCATTTCAGGAACGAGGTTTCGGCCGCCGAAAGTTCTTCACTCTGGATCTTGATGCTCATATGTTGTTCGACTGCGCTGGTCGGGTTGATCGGCTCTGCTGTCAGTTATGAGTCCAACTGCCGGAAAAGATTCGCAGATTGTGGCCGTGAGGGCAAGTGCCGGTTGCCGTCAGCCGGCTTGCCTTCCGAACGAGAACGCGCGGGGCAGTAGCCAGAACCACTGCATGTAGCCGAGGATGGCGCACCCGAACCATGCGAGCAGCGGCTCGCTATACCAGGGGATCGCGGCGACGCCGGCACCCGCAGGCGCGGTCGCGAGCAGCCAGGGCGTTGCCAGCACCCAGACCAGTCCAGCCGGAAACGAGATCAGCGCCATCAAGGCATAGAACAGGCGGTCATCGCGGCCTTCCAGGCCGTGGGCACTCGCCAGGCTGCCCAATCCGGTGGTGAACAACCACCAGGCAAGCACTCCGAGGCAGATACCCCACCAGAGCAGCCTGACCGCCGGACCCAGACGGGCGTGCGCGGTGGGTTCGAACGGTTTTCGTGAGCGGCGTTTGGCCACGATGCAAAGCGTTGGCTTGCGCGAGCGGGCCTAGAGCGACTTGACGAAGCTCACCAGCGCGTCGCGGTCTGCTTTCGGCATCCTGCGGAAGGTTTCGCGCGATGCTTCCGCCTGGCCGCCGTGCCAGAGAATCGCCTCGGTGATATTGCGCGCACGGCCGTCGTGCAGCAGCTCGGTATGTCCGTTCACCGAGTTCAGCAGGCCGATGCCCCACAGCGGTGGCGTACGCCACTCGCGCCCGCTTGCGGCGAACTCCGGGCGATTGTCGGCAAGGTCTTCACCCATGTCGTGCAGCAACAGGTCGGTGTAGGGACGGATCAGCAGATTGGCGGCAGCTGCAATCGCGGGATTCGGGCCGGTGTGCAACTCCGGCACGTGGCAGGCCGCGCACTGGGCCTCCTTGAACAGGTGCTCACCGCGCTGCACGTCCAGACTTTCGACGTTGCGCCGCGTCGGCACGGTGAGCGTGCGCAGGTAAAGCGTGATGTTGTTCAGCCGGCTTGGATTGACTTCCGGCCGGAAGGCGTTGCCGGTGCAGCCGCCCTGTCCGCCGCACTTGCTGGCGGACGGCAGGTCTAGGCAGGCGTCTGCACGCTGCTGCAGTTCTCTTCCGGAAACATGAAGGTGGTTGCACCGATATCCGAACGAAACGCCACCGCGGTCTGCTGGCGCAGCGTGGGCTGACTCGCCTTCCAGCCGAAACGCCCGAGAACGGTCTGTTCCAGCTCATGATCCCAGACATGGTTCGGTTTGCCGCGTATCGCCGGATCCTGCCTTGCGGCGATTGCCAGTATCGTCTCTTCCGGGACTGATTCGAGTAGCCCCAAGCCGACCAGCTGCTGCGCGATACGCACCGACACCATGGTGTCCGGGCCGAGCTCGCCGAACTCCAGCCCCTCGAAACGAATCACCGGCTTGCGCAGCATCACCGTCTCGCCGTCTTCAAAGGCGACCTCGCGCTCTTCATAGAGCACGATCGCGCGCCCCTCCGCTGGAACCCGGTCGAGAATCCCGCGGTTCTGCAATTGATCGCCGTAGTGCGGATGCGGGTTCGGTGCCCCGGTGTCGGTTGTTCCGGGCACGCTCAGCCGCACCAGCAGGCCGAGCTCGGCCTGCTCGCCGTGATCGGACGCCCTGCCACGGCCGTTGTTTTCGTGACAATGCACGCAGCGGTCTTCGTTGAACGTCGGTCCGAGTCCCCACACGCCGGACGGATCGGGCGCGAGCACCCAGGCTTCGTTGAACGCGGCGCGTCCAGCGACGAAGCTCTCGGCCTGCTCCCCGGTGAGTCCCACGAATGGAATGTTGAACGCGTTGCGGCTGGTGTCGAAGTTCGAGAACGGGCCGGCCGGGAGCGCGCCCGGATGCATCGACTCGACCATCGCGCCGGCAAACAACACGCCCCCGAGCGTGCAGGCCACCGCGCAGGCCACCGTCCTGCGGGCGTGCGTCACGACGCGCGATGACGCAGGGATTGCGGTGATCTCAGTGGTCTTCATCCCAGGGGCTGTGCTTGACCTCGGGCGGAATCCAGATCGTCTGGTAGACCTTCTGCAAGTCCTTCTCCATGGCGAGTTCGTCGCTTTCGGAAATCCTGGCGTACTTTGCCGCTGTCGGGCTGCTGTGATTCGCGGTGTTCAGGCTCGGCGCGGAGATCACCTTGCGCAGCGCACCCCGGCAACTCGGGCAGCCTTCCGGCCGCGGATCGTTGATGCCGTGCTTCGTCTGATAGATCGTCTTGCACGGATCGCAGGCGTATTCGTAGATTGGCACTTCGGCGCTCCCGAATCTGTGAATGAAAAAGGGCCGACCCGATGAGAGCCGGCCCTTGGCGACATACTGCTGCCTTACGCGTGTGCAGTGCTCACGATCTCGGCTTTCGCCTGCATCGCGGACTGCCGGTCGATGTTCCAGATGCGCGCGGCGTTCTCGCCGAACACCTTGCGACGGATTTCCGGTGTGATCTTCGGATAGCCGTGCCCCTCGACCAGTTGATCGGGAATCTGGAACTTGCGGAACGCCTCGATCTGCCACTGCGGATTGCCCCAGAGCAGCGAATCGGTGCCCCACAACACATAGTCAGGTCCCAGATCGCGCAGCAGCGTGCCGATTACATGGGCACACTCCAGCGGGCGGCTGGTGACCGTGGCGGCGAACGTGGAACCGACCTCGCAGTACAGGTTCTTGCGCTGCGGCTTGAAGCCCTTGAGCGCTGCCAGCTCGTTGTGGTACGGCCACGCCGAGTGGTAGGCGATGAAGTTGAGATCGAGAAAGTCATCCGCAGCTGCATCGAAGTCTTCGCAGTGCGCGTAGCGCGCGTAGAACTGACCGAACGGAATGCCCTTGTGGCAGCCGATGTTCTTCACGCCGAGCTTGCGGCACTCTTCCCAGATCGGATAGGCAAGCTTCTCGTCGTCGAACCACCAGCCCTTCTGCGGAGTGGCGTCGAACGTGTAGAGCTTGAGACCTGAGATCTTGTAGTCGCTGACGTACATGCGCAGCCGGTCGAGCGTTTCACCGAGACCCTGGTTGGGCGTCAGGCCGCCAGCGAGCATGATGGTCGACTTCGGCCAGTTGTTGCGCACGCCCACTTGGTACTCCATCGGGATCATGTCCCGGTTGCCGTAGTGCTCGCGGAAACCAAAGGGGTTGAAGATGCCGACGGTGGTGTCGCTTTCCTGCAGGATCAACTTGCCGTAGTTCTCGACGTTCATGTCGCGCGTGCCGTTCTTCATGCCGAACGCCTTGCCGAGATCGTCCAGCAACTGCACGAACCACATGCCGCGCTCGGTGGTGTTCACACCGAGCTGATAGTGCCCCGGCCGTGTACAGACGTGGGTGTGGACGTCGACGATGAAATCGCTGCTGGCGCGCGCGAGATTGATAACCTCTTTCTTGGCGTCGAAGTCAGCTGCCTCGGCTTCGCCGACTTCGAAAAATTTCATCCCGGTGACTTCGTTCGCCGCCATCATCGCTGCGGAGAAACCGATCGAAGACTTGATGAAATTGCGGCGGGACATGCCGGCCTTCTTTGCTTTCTCGTCCATCTTTGCCGAAATCTGCGGACCCATGCCGCCCGTCATGAACAACGAGGTGCCGATTTCATCGGCTTTCAGCGGGTCTGTGGGCATTTCTTCGAGACCCTTGAAGTGCTTCAGGATATTGAACTCCATAGCTGCTCTCCTCCTCACCGTATCTAATTGTTGTGCAGTTGCACAATCTCACGCCTTTACCGGCGTTCTTGGAATTACAGTTACAACTCCGGCCAGCAGTTTTACGCTACTCCCCGTGGCGGAAGAGTGTCAATCAGAGCCGTATCCCGCTTGCGCCTGAATCTGAGCAATCTGAAGATAAAGACCCGTTTGCCCGATGGCGGCCTGGCTGTTTGGCACTCGCCCGCATCGTGTGCCAGTCCGGAGCGTGCCCACGAGGCCCGTTGCGCGTTGCAGCGAAACAGGGTCTTTCCAACCTGAACTGAAGGGGGCGCACCGGACCGATGCGCCCGATGCGCCGGCGTGCGCGCGTATCCCATCCTCATGCGCCATGCGTGGTACGGGCTGCCGCGCAATCTTGAATAGAATGCGCAGCTTGAAGCGCGTTTGAGGAGTAGCAGTGCTTCCGCAACTGGATTCGTATGAAGCACTCTGCCGGCAGTTCCGCTGGCAGGTGCCGCAGTTCTACAACATGGGCGTGGATATGTGCGACAAGTGGGCAGGGGATTCCGGCCGGCTTGCACTGATCCACGACAAGCCGGACGGTGGCGTCGATCGCTACACGTTCGCCGACATTCGACGGCTGTCCAATCAGGCGGCGAATCTGTTCGCCGCGCGCGACCTGCAGCGCGGAGACCGGATCGGCATCCTGTTGCCGCAGGAACCGGAAACCGCGGTGTCTCACATGGCCGCTTACAAGTTCGGCGCAGTTGCGGTCCCCTTGTTCACGCTGTTCGGCACCGACGCGCTGCAGTTCCGGCTGGCCGACGCCGGCGTCAGGCTGGTGGTCACCGATGCGACCGGAGCCGCAAAGATTGCGCAGATCCGCGCAGCGCTGCCGGCGCTGGAAAGCGTGTTCTGCATCGATTCGCAACCGCCGGGCACCGAACACTTCGGTGATGCGCTTGCCGGGATGTCGGAGCATTTCGAGCCGGTTGCAACGCATGCGGACGATCCCGCGCTGCTTATCTACACCTCGGGCACCACTGGACCGCCCAAGGGTGCGTTGCTCCCGCACCGCACGTTGCTCGGGCATCTCCCGGGGGTCGAGATGTCGCACAACTTTCTCGGACTCGAGGGCGACCTGATGTGGACGCCCGCGGACTGGGCGTGGATCGGCGGCCTCGTCGATGTGCTGTTTGCGGCCTGGCACCACGGCATTCCGGTGGTGGCACGCCGGTTCGGCAAGTTCGAACCGGAGCTGGCCTGTGAACTGATGGTCCGGCACCGGCTGCGTAACGTGTTTCTCCCACCCACCGCGTTGAAGATGCTGCGTAGCCTGCCCGACATCCGCGGGCGCCGGAAACTGAATCTGCGTTCACTGGCGAGCGGCGGCGAATCGCTGGGCGCGGAACTGCTGCAATGGGGGCGGGATACATTCGGCATGACGATCAACGAGTTCTACGGCCAGACCGAATGCAACATGACTGTTTCATCATGCGAGCGACTGTTCGCGGCGCGCCCGGGCGCAATCGGGAAGGCGGCACCCGGACATCGTGTCGAGATTGTGGACGAGGCCGGGGAGATCATGTCGCATGGCGCAGAGGGCAACATCGCCGTGCTTCGGCCCGATCCGGTGATGTTTCTCGGTTACTGGAACAACGAACATGCAACCCGCGAGAAATACGTCGGCGACTGGCTGATCACCGGCGACACTGGCTGCATGGATGCAGACGGCTACATCATATTCCTCGGCCGCAACGACGACGTCATCACCAGCGCCGGCTATCGCATCGGCCCGGCGCCGATCGAAGACTGCCTGCTCTCGCATCCCGCGGTGCGCATGGCGGCGGTGGTTGGCGCGCCCGATCCGGAACGCACCGAGATCGTGAAGGCTTATATCGTTCTGAAGGAAGGCTTTGCGCCGGCCGATGTGCTGACCCGTGAATTGCAGGACCACGTCAGGACCCGGCTCGCCGCGCACGAGTATCCGCGGCAGGTGCGTTACGTCGATACGCTGCCGCTCACTACGACCGGCAAGATCATCCGGCGGGAACTGCGCAAGCTGCGGGATTGAGACCGGAACCGCCGGGTTCTTGGGTGCGCTCCGGCAACGCCGAGAAAACGGCGAAGCTTTGGGCTTCGCCGTTTGCGTTGTTGCGTCTGCTTTCGGCTACTTGTGCGGCAGGATCGCAGCCGCGCGGCCGGGGCCGCCGTGGCCGTTCTCGATTTTCGGGTTGAGAAAAACATAGAAAGCGCCGGTCGGCGGCAGCTGCCCTGCGCCGATCAGGTATGAGCTGATCACCATGCCTTCATTGGCTGCAGCCCAGAAAGTCATCGCTGCTTCCTTTTCCACGACCGAACCGATGCGCGGCGCATCGATCGCGACGTGACGTACGCCTTTCTTCGCCAGATGCTGTATGACTTCCGGGGTTGCCGCAGGCCAGCCCTCGGTCTCGCCGTTTACCGGTCCTGCCACTGCTGCCTCGACGCGACCGCGCTCCGGCATCCGGAAGTGCGCGTCGGTGAAGCCGGTGTGAAAGATCACGATCTCACCGGCGCCGGTCTTGTCCAGGATCGAGCGGCCGTCGACTTTCACGGTTTCGCCCATCATCTGCCATACCGGCGCCTTGTCGCAGGTCATGCTGCCCCAGTAGCCGGCGTTCGGCAGCCCGGATTCCAGTGGCGGCATCATGTGCGGCGGGCAGTCGAGCTGCAGTGCGGTGTCGTTGTCGATCAGCAGAAGGTCTGCGGTATACGCATACTCGCCGTGCTTCTTGTAGTCGAATACCTGTGGCGCATGATGCCCGAATGGCCACCACTGCTTCAGTTTCGTGGAAAGGGTCGGCGTCAGATCGACCACATCGTTTGCGGACGGCACGGCATACCCCTGCGCAAAACATACCGGCGCCGATCCGATGAATAGTGCCGCGGCAGCGGCGAGAATGCTATTGCGGGTTCTTGACAGCATTTGACGCTCCTCCTCGATGTTGTTTGTTCTGCTGCAATGCGAAGCGAAATTGCCCGCTTCCTTATGGCAAAGAGAGCGGGGAAATCGGGCTTTTTACGGCCCTTGGCATGCGGTGTGAGGTTGTCGCCCACGCAGCTTCGCCAGCCTTGGAACTGGAGTACGACGTTCGCAGAGTAGCATTGGAATACATTGCGGAGAACACGCGGCTTACCGTTTCGAGCTTGGGGCCCGGTTAGCTGCCGATTTCCTCGCGCGTCATGCGCAGGTGAGATTGAAAGGAAGGGCAGCCGCGGTGCACGAAATGTTCTGATCGATTGAAACGGCGACCGGCTAGCCACCCACGCCGAGGAAGCCACCGAACGAAATCGCGGCAGAGGCGACTCGTCCCGGGCTTGTATTTGGTTTTCCAGTTTCTCCAGATGCTTGCAGCGCCTTGATCGCCGACGTGCAGGAACGGCGATCAAGGTGTGCTCGCCGCTACAGGGGCCGATTGCCGGTGTTCGGTTTCGTGCCGTAGTAAGAATGGATGGCATTTGCCCAGGTCGGGTCGGCCATGTTGGGCCACTTGTCCTTGTCGAAACCCGGGGCGCCTTCGAGCTTGCTCTTGTCGAGGTCCAGGACGAGGCGCTTGTTCTTCGTGTCGAGCGTCAATGCCTCCCATGGAACGGCGAACAGCTTGCCGCCCATGCCGAGGAAGCCTCCGAATGACATCACGGCATAGGCTACTCTGCCGGTGCGCATGTCGAGCATGATCTCCTTGATGGCTCCCAGTTCTTCCGACTTGCGGTTCCACACTTCGTCGCCCGTCAGGGAGTGGGCGCTCATCAGTTCCGGGCCCGGGCCCCGTCGGGTGTCCGGTCCTGGGCTCTTGCTGCCTTGCTCTGTGCCAGTAGTTCTT
>DATKEK010000005.1:0-5337 GCA_035512195.1 Burkholderiales bacterium | reverse complement strand
GCGGACCTGATCCCGGTGCTGTTCCGCCGCACGCTGGACCTGCATCAAACCTTTTTTGCCATGGGCGAAGCCATCGCACACCTGCACTACCTGTGGTATCGCGGCCGGCTTGCACGTACGCGCGGACCCGATGGCGTGTACCGCTTCGAGGTGGCCGGCGGGTGAAAGTCGAAGGCGTCGATTACCGCAGCGTCTGGCGCGACGGCAATCGCGTCGCGATCATCGACCAGACCCGCCTGCCCTACGAGTTCAATACCCTGCGCCTGTCCACCGCGGCCGAGGCCGCGCATGCCATCAGCACCATGCAGGTTCGCGGCGCACCGCTGATCGGCGCCACTGCCGCCTATGGCGTCGCGCTTGCGATGCGCGAGGACGCGTCAGACGTTGCGCTCGAACGCGCGGTCGCAATGCTTGCCGGGACGCGCCCGACCGCAGTCAATCTGCGCTGGGCGCTGGATCGCATGGTGCAGAGGCTGCAGCCGGTCAGCGTGAGCGCAAGAGAGAGCGCCGCCTGGGCGGAAGCCGAGTCGATCGCGGAAGAAGACGTGGCGATCAACCGTGCGATCGGCAAGCACGGGCTGCCGCTGCTGCGCGAGATCGCACGGCGCAAGGGCGGCGCGGTCAACGTGCTCACCCACTGCAACGCCGGCTGGATCGCGACCGTGGATGTTGGCACCGCGCTGGCGCCGATCTATCTGGCGCACGACGAGGGCATCGACGTGCATGTCTGGGTGGACGAGACCCGGCCGCGCAGCCAGGGGCTGCTCACTGCGTGGGAACTGGGTGCGCATGGCGTGGCGCATACCCTGATCGCGGACAACGCCGGCGGCCACCTGATGCAGCGCGACCAAGTGGACCTGGTGATCGTCGGCGTCGACCGCGTTACCGCCGAAGGCGACGTGTGCAACAAGATCGGCACCTATCTCAAGGCGCTCGCCGCCTACGATAACGGCGTGCCGTTCTACGCCGCGGCGCCGACGCCGAGCATCGACCTTTCGATCGAAGACGCCTTTACCGAGATACCGATCGAGGAGCGCGGTGCCGATGAACTGCTGTTCGTACGGGGCACCAACAGCCGCGAACAGGTCGAGCGGGTGCGCATCGGCGCGGAGGACACGCAGGTCGCGAACCCGGCGTTCGATGTCACGCCAGCGCGACTGGTCACCGCATTCATCACCGAGCGCGGCGTGGTGCCCGCGAGCCGCGAAGGGCTGGCCGCAATCAGCGGAGAGAAAACGCGGTGAACGAATCCACCCTGCGCAGGCAGATCATCACCACCGCGCTGGCAATGAACGCGCTCGGCATCAACCGCGGCAAGTCCGGCAATGTCAGCGCGCGTTGGCAGGACGGCTTACTGATCACGCCTTCCGGACTGCCTTACGAAGAGACAAAACCGTCGCAGATCGTTTTCGTCGATGGCAGCGGCGATGCATACGGCAAGCTGACACCCTCTTCGGAATGGCGCTTCCATCACGATATCTATCGCTCACGTGCGGACGCGCAGGCGGTGGTGCACGCCCATTCCAGCTTCGCTACCACGCTCGCCTGCCTCGGCACGCACATTCCGGCGTTTCACTACATGATCGCGGTCGCCGGGGGCAACGACATCCGCTGCGCGCCATACGCCACATTCGGCACGCAACAGCTCTCCGATCATGCACTCGCAGCGCTCAAAGACCGCAAGGCTTGCCTGCTGGCCAATCACGGCATGATCGCGCTCGAAACCAGCCTGCAGAAAGCGCTCGCGCTGGCGGTGGAGGTCGAAGCCCTGTGCGAACAGTACTGGCGCGCACTGCAGATCGGCCGCCCGAACATCCTGCCCGATGATGAAATGGCCGTCGTGCTGGAGAAGTTCAGAACCTACGGCAAGACAGTTAGCAAAACGCCTCTACCACGGAGGACGCGGAGGCACTAAGAATTGCTTTTCGGTCTTTCTTCGTGTCTTCGTGTCTTCGTGTTTCGCTCTTGTCTGGTTTTCCTCCGTGTCCTCCGCGTCCTCCGTGGTTCATTGTTTTCCTGCACTCCCGACTTGCACTGAAATCCAGTTCAGCCTAGTTTAGGCGGCAACATGGCCGACGATCGGAATAAAGCTAGCGGCAACACCCCTGCCGACCCCGGCGAGCTCGCCCGCGTGCTCGCGGAGATCGCGCTGCGCAGCAATCACATCGTCAACGAGCACCTGACCGAGCAGGCGAAGAAGTTCGGCGAGGAGGACCCGGACGAGATCGGCGTCGGCAAGGCCTTTACCGAGCTCGCCGCGAAGATGGCGGCGGACCCGTTCAAGCTCGCGGAAGCCGGTTTGAAGATGTGGCACGACTACTTCGAGCTCTGGCAGTCCGGAATGCGCAAGCTGGCCGGGGAAGAGCCGCCGCCTGTAGCGGAACCGTCGAAGTCCGACGCACGCTTCAAGAGCGAACTCTGGCACGACTGGGTGTTCGACTACATCAAGCAGTCCTACCTGATCGCCGCGCAGAACATCCAGCAGGCCGTTTCGGATGTCGAGGGGCTCGATGCGCAGACCGCGCGCAAAGTGAAGTTCTTCACCCGCCAGTATGTCGATGCGCTGGCGCCGACCAATTTCGTGCTGACCAACCCCGACGTCCTCAAGACCACGGTGGAGACCGGCGGCCGGAATCTGCTCGACGGTCTGAACAACCTGCTGAAGGATCTCGAGCGCGGGCATGGGCAGCTCGCCATCACCATGACCGACTACAAGGCGTTCACGCTCGGCGAGAACGTTGCCACCACCCCGGGCAAGGTGGTGTTCCAGACCGACCTGATGCAGCTCATCCAGTACGCGCCATCGACGCCGGACGTGTACCGGACCCCGTTGCTGATCGTGCCGCCCTGGATCAACAAGTACTACATCCTCGACCTGCGGCAGAAGAACTCCTTCATCAAGTGGGCGGTGGATCAGGGCATCACCGTGTTCGTGATTTCCTGGGTCAATCCCGACAAGCGGCTCGCGCACAAGACCTTCGACGATTACATGCTCGAAGGTCCGATAGCGGCGCTGGATGCAATCGAAAAAGCGACCGGCGAGAAACAGGCGAACATGATCGGTTATTGCCTCGGCGGCACGCTGACCTCGTGCACGCTGTCGTATCTCAAGGAAAAGGGCATGGCGGGGCGGGTGACGAGTGTCACCTTCTTCACCGCCCTGATCGACTTCTCGGAGCCCGGCGAACTGGGCGTGTTCGTGGACGAAGGCGTGGTCGCCAACCTCGAGAAGAAAATGGAAGAACGCGGCTACCTGGAGGGCGCCGAGATGGCGACCACTTTCAACATGCTGCGCGCGAACGATCTGATCTGGTCGTTCGTGGTCAACAACTACCTGCTCGGCAAGGAACCGTTCCCCTTCGACCTGCTGTACTGGAACTCGGACTCGACCCGCATGCCGGCGCGCATGCACACCTTCTACCTGCGCAACATGTATATCCGCAACAAGTTGCGCGAGCCGGGCGGCATCAAGCTGGCCGGCGTACCGATCGACGTCACGCAGGTGGAAACACCGGCGTATTTCATCTCGACGGTGGAAGACCATATCGCGCCGTGGAAAACCACCTACATCGGCGCGCAACTGCTAAAAGGCCCCGTGCGTTTCGTGCTCGGCGGCTCGGGCCACATCGCCGGCATCGTCAACCCGCCCGCGGCGAACAAGTACTGGTACTGGACAAACGACAAACCGCGCGATACCGCCGACGAGTGGCTCGCCACCGCACAGAAGCACGAGGGCTCGTGGTGGAACGACTGGGGCGAGTGGATCGCGCAGTTCGGCGGCGACAGGGTGCCGGCCCGCACGCCGGGCGATGGCGGCCTGGAAGCGATGGAGGATGCACCGGGGAGGTACGCCAAGCTGCGGCTCGATGCCGAGCCGGCGCCAGAGACGCCCGGCGCCAAGCCGAAAGAAGGCAGAAAAAAGAAACGGCCGATGACCTGATTCGGTCACGCGGCGCACCGGCGGCAACGTGCATCCGGCGCCACGTTTCGTCCATGATGAAAACTTCAAACGAAGCCAGCATGTCGCCTGAAACTGTCGGAGATGACACCAGCGTGCGCTTCATCAACATCGTGCGGATCTACACAGGAGCCGACAACCGTTCGCATTTCGAGGACATCCGGATCCCGCTGAAGGACGGCGGCAGAATCGGGTTCCTGTCGGAACTGATGCACGCAACTGGCGTCGTGTTCCGCGAAACCGGTTGCGACTACGACTACCAATTCCACACCGCGCCGCGGCGCCAGTTCGTAGTGAACCTCGAGGGCGAAGTCGAGGTCGAGGTCGGCGACGGCACGAAGCGCATTCTGCGCAGCGGCGACATCCTGCTCGCGGAGGACACCACCGGGCAGGGCCATGTCAGCCGCGCCGTCGAAGGAAAACCCCGGAAGTCGCTGTTCATCACGCTCGACTGACGCCGTCGCGTCGCAGTATCTGCAGGTAGCGCATGCCTTCGACCGCCCGGCTGCCGTACCACGACGTCATTTCCGCATCGATCAGCGAAACTTGTGCATTTCTCGTCCCACCTGCGGGCGTAAGCGAGTCGATCTTTTCCTGCATCGCCTTCACGTCGCGCGCCCTGAACGCGTAGGGCTCGGAGGACAGCAGCACGCGGTCGACGCGGCCGAGAACCGCATCGAGATCGACCGTCGGGTAGCGCTCGCCGCCGCCGGCGTCGATCTGCTCCCAGCCGACCGCGGCGAGCGTGCGCGCGATGTAGGTGTCGCGCGAGATCGTCATCCACGGATTCTTCCAGATCAAGTACAGCACCCGTTCCCGCGGCAGCGCCTGCGTCGCCGCCGCTGCTTCGCGGTATGCCGAGTCGAACTCCGCGGCCAGACATTCGGCCTGCGGCTGCGCGCCGAACATGCCGCCGAGAAGCCGGTAGAGCGGCGGGTTGTCGAGCGGCCCCATCGGGTGCGTCACGATCACGTTCGGCACGAAAACCGCCGCCGCATCGACGCGCTGTTTCGGGTTCTCGTCCACGTTGACGATCAGATGCGTGGGTGCGAGCGCACGGATTCTCTCCAGATCGAAATCCTTGGTGCCGCCGACCTTCAGCACCTTCTTCACCTGCGGTTTCGGATGCACGCAGAAGCCGGTGCGCCCGACCACCATCCCGCCCACGCCGAGCGAGAACAGCAGCTCGGTGATGCTCGGTACCAGGCACACGATCCGCGCGCCGTCGCCGGCGGGCGTGTGCACCCGTCCGATCGCGTCGGTCTGGAAGGAAGTTGCGTCACTCACGAGCGAGCTCATCACAGTCCGTAAGAACAGCAAACCACCAAGATCACCAAGGACACCAAGAGAACCCGGGATTTTCCTTTGTTTTACTTGGT
>DATKEK010000004.1:0-5276 GCA_035512195.1 Burkholderiales bacterium | reverse complement strand
GGCGAGCCGGGCCCGATCGTTTTCTGCCATTGCTCGCAGTGCCGCAAGATGCACGGTGCGGCGTTCGGGACTTACGTCCGCGTAAACCGGGCAGACTTCGAACTGGTGTCGGGCAAGGCGGACATCAGGTCATTCCAGTCTTCGGACGATGTGCTGCGCACCTTCTGCGGCCGCTGCGGGTCCACGCTGCAGTTCGTGCGCGAATCCAGGCCGGACAGCTTCTCGGTTGCCATCGGCACGCTGGACGACGACCCGGGCATCCGCCCGTCGCATCACATCTTCGTGGGCTCGAAGGCGCCCTGGTACGAAATCGCGGACACCCTTCCCCGCTTCGACGAACGCAAGCCTGCGTAGGACCCGCACCCCGTTTCAGAGCGCGCGGCGGGCACCGCGTTGCACAGCGGCCTGCGCGATCAGCGATCCGGCCTGAATTCGATCACGATACCGAACAGCGGCGCATCGCCAACGTTCTTCACTACATGGATCACCGGCGGGCTGAACGAGGGGCGCTCGATCGGGATGTCGACGAACTTCATCGGCTCGCCGTCCGGCCACTGCTGCAGCCGGGTCGCGTTGAGCTGGATCACCACGCGCTGACTGTGACTGTGACGCGCGCGGGTGTCGCCCGGCGCGAGCTTCTCCTCGAATACGAAAAAACGCGCACCGTCGTAGCGGACAGTGTTCTTTTCGGCGGCGATGATTTCCGGCGGCGAGAGCACCGGCGGATGATCCGGCTTGATCGCCACTTCGAAGTAGCTCCCGCCAGTCGGGGTCCGGAACGCTTCGCCACGCTCGAACACGGTGACCTCGCCGCGCGACAACCTGCGAACGGAACTCCCGGAACGCACCTCGATGTCCGACAGCGCGACGATCACCCGCTCGCCGCAGTCCGGCGACGTCGCCGCCGCACAGGGCGCGGCGTCGCGCGAGACGCGCACGTAGTCGTTGTCGATCACGGCCGCCAGTGCAGGCAGGCAGCAGAACAGAAGAAATCCCGCGGCATACGGCACAACCAGCCTCTTCTTCAGCATCACCCCTCCTCCAGCAGTCGGTCGCAGATATCGATTTTCACAGACGGGCCTGCCGGATGCTTGCCGTTCGCCGGCGATGACCGTATCGTATCCGCGGCCAGGAAAGCATCTTACTGCACCCCATTCACCCAGCCCGGAATCCCATGCGCTTCGTCGTTATCGTCGAATTCACCCTGCACGAAAATACGCTCGAGAAGTTCATGCCGCTCATGCTGGAGAACGCCAGGATATCGCTGGAACAGGAGGCCGGCTGCGACCGGTTCGACGTGCTCAATCGGGCCGGCCGGCCGAACGAGATTGTGCTCTACGAGATCTACCGCGACCGCGCTGCATTCGACGCACATCTCAAGTCCCGGCATTTTCTGCAGTTCAACGCGGCAAGCGCACCTTACACCAGGGACAAGCGGATCGTGGAACTGGACTACCTGAACGACGCGGGGAACTGACCGCTCGCGGGCTCGCCGCAGGTGCGGTCCGTGCAGTTCGGCCGGCCCCTAGGAAGCGGCGCGGTCGGAGCGAGGCGTGAGCACGCGCAGCACGTGCGCGTCCGCCCCGAGGAATGCCAGGGCCTCGAGCGGGCGGGGACCACGTCGGAACGACTGGCATAATGCCCGCATGACAGGGCAACTGAGATTGAGCGTTGCAGGCACGTCCGCAATCCGAGCACGGGCACTCATCGGAGCCCCATATGCCTGACACACCCACGGTACGCATCCACCCGACCGCGGTCGTCGATCCGCGCGCCGAGCTCGGCCGCGATGTCGAAATAGGCCCACACTGTGTAATCGACGCCGGTGCGGTCATCGGCGACGGCTGCAGACTGGATGCATATGTCCGGGTCTTCGGCTGCGTAAGTATCGGTCCGGGGACCAGCATATGTACCGCAAGCGTCCTTGGCGGCGAGCCACAGGACGTGAAGTATCGCGGCGAACCCACTCGCGTCGCGATAGGCGCACGCTGCCGCATCCACGAGCACGTAACCGTGCACCGCGGGACCGGCGAGCGGATGGAAACAGTCATCGGCGACGAAGTCATGCTGATGGCGACCTCGCATGTAGGGCACGACTGCCGCGTGGGAAACAACGTGACGCTGGTGAATGGCTCGATGCTCGGCGGGCACGCGGAGATCGGCGAGCGCGTGATCCTTTCAGGCAACGCCGCGGTCCATCAGTTCTGCCGCGTGGGACGGCTTGCGTTGGTCGGCGCAGGCTGCATGGTCACCAAGGATGCGCCGCCGTTTTCGATCGTGGTCGGCAGCTACCCGGTGCGCTGGCGCGCGACGAACACGGTCGGCATGCGCCGCGCAGGGATCGCAAGCGCCCGGCGCACCGCCATTCGCCAGGCGCTGTCGCGACTGTTCCGCTCGGCCGAAAGCCCGGTGCAGGTCGCGCGCGAACTGGCGCAAAGCCCCGTTGCCGAGGTCGCTGAGATCGCGCGTTTCGTGCTCGAATCGAAGCGTGGAATCTGCGCCGGACTGCGCGGCAGGGCCCGCGGCGGAGATAGCGAAGAGGGAGATTGAGCTGCGCCGACTACGTCCCGGTCATGCGCGCCGCGGCGTCGCGGTAGCGAAGTTTTACCGAACGCAGCGTCTCGCTAGCGTCTTCGATCTCGTGCCGGGTCAACTCGTGGACCCATACTGTCCAGGGCGACGCGAGTTCCACCGTGACATAGGCGAAACGCGGCTTTCCGCCGGTTAACGTGGACACGGCTTCCACGTAATGCGCAGCCTGGAAGTCGTAGCGCAGCCGCGCACGCGTACGCGCAAAAGGCTCGGGCCGGCAGTCGGTGGTGGTCTTGAGGTCCAGCACCATCTCACCGGTGAAACAGTCCGGTCGCGCCTTCCATTTGTCGCCGCGGGTGTCCGTCCAGTAGATCGAGAGTTCCTTCTCGCCCTGCGCCAGCCATTCCGCAACCGGTGCTTGCGTGCACGCCAGTACCGCATCGCGCGCTTTGCTGAGTGCCGTCCATTGCCATGCGTCAAGCCAGTTGCGCTGCATCGCCTCGGACTCGGAGAACTGCCTGCCCGGAGGCGCCGAACCGTCCAGCACGAGATATTGCGATTCGAAAACGTCCGGCTCGAGCATCAGCGCATGCAGGGCCTCGCCCATGAACGCATTGTCGAAAACCGCGTAGCCTGCGGCGCCGGGCAGCTTTTCGCCGCTGCGGACGAAACGCCGCAACTGCGAGCTGGAAACGTACTCCCGGTTTCCGAGGTAATCCGCCAGGGACTCGCGCCGGGTGAAGCATGTGTTGCCGCTCATGGGCCTCCCGTGCTCGTGCCGTGCCGGAAGTTCCTGCTTGCGCGCGCCGGCATGGCGGCTACATCGACGCCAGCACGTCGTACCCCGTGATGATGTAGGTCTGGTTCGCCGGAAAGTCGCGCACCAGCACGGCAGGGCTTTCCGGCGTGATCATGGGTGCCAGCAGCGCAACGGGAGTTTCGATGTCAACGTAGCGGAAAGAGTTCTGCATGATCGCCCGCACCGGCTCATTGCGGACACTCGGGTCATCCACGATGCAGGCGTAGGCGTGCGACTCGCTCAGCGAGCCGACTATCCGCTCCTTGCGCAGCACCGGAATCTGCGAAAAATCGTTCTGCCGCATGCGCTGCACCGCGTTCGCGACAGTATCTTTTTCCTCGACGCCGACGATATCCGTGACCTTCTTGTTCTTCACCAGGTCGCGCGCGGTCGGGCCCTCCACCGTCTCGTAACCCATCATGCGCATCCAGTCCGGGTTGAACATCTTGCCGAGGTAGCGCGTGCCGTGATCGTGGAAGATCACGACTATCATCTCGCCTTCCTGGAACCTGTCCTTGAGCTGCAGCAGTCCGCGGATTGCAGAGCCGCCCGAATTGCCGACCCAGATGCCTTCCTGCCGCACGATCTCGCGTGTCCAGATCGCGGCATCGCGATCGGTAACCTTCTCGAAATGATCGATGACCGAGAAGTCGACGTTTTCCGGCAGGAAGTCCTCGCCGATGCCCTCGGTGACGTAGGGGTAGATCTCGTGCTTGTCGAGAACGCCGGTTTCCTTGTACTTCTTGAACACCGAGCCGTAAGTATCGATGCCCCAGATCTTTACCCCGGGTTTCTTTTCCTTGAGATAGCGACCGGTGCCGCACAGCGTGCCGCCGGTGCCGACGCCGGCCAGCAGGTGATCGACGCGCCCGCCAGTCTGTTCCCAGATCTCCGGACCGGTGGTTTCGTAATGCGCCTGCGAGTTGCTGAGGTTGTTGTACTGGTCGGCCTTCCACGCATTCGGCGTTTCTTTTTCCAGACGCGAGGACACCGAATAATAGGACTTGGGATCTTCCGGGTCCACGTCGGTCGGACACACGATCACCTCGGCACCGAACGCACGCAGCGCGTCGACTTTCTCCTGCGACTGCTTGTCGGTGGTAGTGAAGATGCACTTGTAACCCTTGACGATCGCCGCGATCGCCAGCCCCATCCCGGTGTTGCCGCTGGTGCCCTCGATAATCGTTCCGCCCTTCTTCAGCAGACCCTTGCGCTCGGCGTCCTCGACCATGCGTAGCGCCATGCGGTCCTTGATGCTGTGACCGGGATTGAAAGTCTCCACCTTCGCATATACGGTCGCCTTGATCTCGCGCGTGATGCGGTTCAGGCGCACCAGCGGCGTGTTGCCGATGGTGCCGAGGATGTCGTCGAAAACGTTGGCTGGCATATCAGACATGGTGTGCGGGACAACTACGGGGAGAGGATACCGCATCTCGGAAGAAAGCCCCGAGGCGCGGGGTACGAGTGAATGGCGAGCAACGGGCCCTGGAAGCCGCTTTTACTCCGGCACCAGCCACTCCACCCCATATCCGCCAGCCCCGCCGGGCGACAGCGCTTTCCACAGCCACTCGATCATCGGCTTCGCGATCAGGTCGAAGCCAAACGGCGGATTGACGATCAACATCGCGCAGCCGCGCATGCCGCCCTGCCAGGACTCCGGATGCACGGACAGCTCCGCCTTGAGAGTCTTGCGGATGCCGCTGGCGGCAAGCTCGCGCTCGAAACGGTGGATCGCGCTCGGTTCCATCAACGGGTACCAGATCGCGTACACGCCGGTGGCGAAGCGCCGGTAAGCTTCCTTAAGGGCTTCGACGATACGCTGGAACTCGTTCGCGCGATCGAACGAGGAGTCGATGAAAATCAGGCCCCGGCGTTCCCTCGGAGGCAGATGCGCTTTCAGCGCCTGGTAGCCGTCGATAAGCTGCACGGTCACCTGACGGTCGCG
>DATKEK010000003.1:0-7954 GCA_035512195.1 Burkholderiales bacterium | reverse complement strand
TGGTTGTGCTTCGCCTTCTTCCTGATCTCCGCGATCGCGCTCGGCGGCATCCAGAGCTTTGCGCCGGCGGCGCTGCGCGATCTGTACGGCGTGCCGTTCACGTTTGCCACTGCCTGCATTACCGCGTACATGCTGGCGATGGCCGGCGGCCTCGTCGCCGGCGGATTCATCGCGTCGTACACCACGCATCACGATCGCGTGATTGCGGTGGCGTTCTCGACGTCTGGACTGTTCGCGGTGCTGATTGCCACCAGCGCGGTGCCGGTGGTGCTGCTGATGGCCGCGATCGCGGTTATCGGCTTCGGCGCCGGCATTGCCGGACCGTCGCGCGACCTGCTGGTGCGCGCAGCCTCTCCGAAGAACGCCACCGGCCGGGTCTACGGCGTGGTGTACTCGGGCCTCGACGTCGGTCTCGCATTCGCGCCGCTGATGTTCGGTGCGCTGATGGACATGCAGGAACAGGCGTGGGTGTTCATCCTGATCGGCGTATTCCAGGTCGCCGCGCTGCTCGCCGCAGTCGGCGTGGGCGAGCGCGCGAACCGGCGCGCCACCCAGCCCGCCTGAGCGCTCAGTTTCGCGCTTCCTTCCAGTTGGCGCCTTCGAGCGCCAGTGTTTCCAGGTACGCCGCGATCCTGTAAACGTCGTCGTCCGGCAGCACGCCGCGCCATGCCGGCATGCCCTGGATGCGCCCCTGCACCTGGCGGCCGTCCATCACGATCTCCACGAACGCGCGGAAACCCTTGTTGAACTTTCTCAGATCGGCCCCGGTGCCGCGCTCGCCATGCCCATCCGCCCGCCCGCCGTGGCAATTCGCGCAGACGTTGCGGTACCATGACCGTCCCTCGCGAATCGCCTTCGCATCTCCCGCAAACGGATTTACTTCGGGCACCTGCTGTTGCGCCGAGGCGATCTGCGCGCCGGTGCCCGCGATAGTGGCCGCGAGAAACAACGCGGCGATATTCCACCCGTTAAAGCCACGCATCATTGCGTTCCTCATCCTGCCAGCAGTTCCGTGCTTCTCCGACCGTCTCGCGCGAAAAAATGAAGCGCGCACATTGCTATGCGCGCTTCGAAGCTGCTGCTCGCGGAGAGATCAAGTCTCGAGACCCCGGTTGCTTACCGGGTAAATGCAACGATCATGTGGCCGAACTCGGTCTTGAGAACCTCGTCGCGACCGAATTGCGCCTGACCGCCCAGAGCCTGCACGATCATCTGCTTGCCCTTGTGCATGAATGTCAGCGGCCCGGACTTGGCGGCCGTTCCGAAATTCACGCTGTAGAGCTCCTTGCCGGTATTGGCGTCCACTACCTTGAAATTGCCGCTCTGCGTCGTGTAGACGGTGATGTCGCCCGCGGTGGTCATCATGCCCCCTGCATATCCCGGCTTGCCGACCTGGCGGTCGCGCCAGACTTCCTTGCCGCTCTTGACGTTCACGGCCTTGTCGATTTCGTCGTCCCAGATGAATTCCTGATAGGCGCCGAAATGACGGACGTTGGCGATGACCTTGATGTCTTCGAACCCGTACATCATTCCGGCCTCGGTCGCCGGGATGTACAGATTGCCGTTCCTCGGGTTGTAGGCGCTGGGATACATGTTCGTGCCCCCGAGGAGCGACGGCCAGACCTCGACCGGATCGCCGCCTTCCTTCGGCAGCGCAAGCTGGCCAATCGGCCGACCGTTCTTGTCATAGCCCTTGATCCAGTTGATCTTGTCGACGAACTTGTCGGCCTTCAGGAATTTGCCGGTTTTCGCATCCAGATGATGGATGTAACCGGTCTTGTTGGGCTGCACGATGGTTTTCCTGCCGTCCACGTCGATGACCAGCGGCGTGTTCGGAATGTCGTAATCCCAGGGGTCGCCCGGAACGCCAACATAGCGCCACGCGACTTTGCCGTTGCTCGTGTTGACCGCGACGATGCTCGCCGCGCCGACATTATCCATCTCGCCGCCGCCGCGGTTCTTCGGGTTCCATTCGTACGCATTCGCGGTGCCGGTAAAGTACATCTTCAGCTGAGGATCGTAGGAGCCGACGATCCAGGGCCCGGCGCCGCCGTATTCATGACTGCCCGGAGGCCATGTTTCATGGCCGGGTTCGCCGGGACCCGGAATCATGTTGGCTTTCCACATCATGTCGCCGTTCTGCGGATTGGCGGCAAGCACGTAGCCCGGCAGACCGCCGGTGTCGGTCGCGTTCAGCGGCAGCAGGATCGCGCCCGGGATCGCGAGCGGACCGACGGTGCTGACATAGCCGTTGGAGTCCTGCGCATTGGCGAAGTCCTTCGGATAGGGGAATCCCTGGTCCTGATAGTCCTTGACGAACTTCGCCTGCCCGGTCTTGTAGTGCAGCGCATGCAGCTTGTTGTCGTTGGACAGGAAATACACGTGATCGCCGTAGATCGCCAGGCCGCGGTGCTTGCCGGTTAAAAACGGCACGTTGTAGCCGCCCCAGTCTTCAGGCAGGGTGTGCTCGTACTTCCAGGCGATGCTGCCATCGTCCGCGCTGATCGCGAACACCTTGTTGTCCTGCGGGAAGTACAGAAGGCCGTCGTGATACAAAGGCGTTGCCATGGCGTCGGTCTTGCCGCCCACGGATACCCCCCAGGCCACTTTCAGGTCCTTGGCGTTCGACTTGTTTATCTGCGTCAGTGTGCTGTAGCGGTGTCCGGCCCAGTTGCCGTTGGCGTGCAGCCAGGAATTCCCTGCATCCTGCGCCAGCATCTGATCCGACACCGGCGCTGCCTGCGCCCAGCCGAAAAGGCCGGCCAGGCACATCGCGGCAACCGTGCCTTTCAGCACGTGTTTGCTTGTCGTGCGGTCCATTTTCCCCCTCCATATGTGCGATATGAATGCTGATCCACAACCAATGCGCCCGTAGGCGCGTGTCGGCACTTGTGCGGTCCGACCGCACACCGCCAGCACTCTGCCGACGCGAGGTTCGCGGGAGGGGATGCGCATGCGACGGCGGCACCGAGCACAACCGCGCGAATCGCGAGCGACCGCCGGCCATCACGCCGGCGGCTCTGATGATGTTTTCTTGCCTGCCAGTCTCCCCCAGCCGGAACATTACAGGGCGCAGCCGGCAGTCTTGGGTGCCGGTCAGCGCCTCGTCTGATTCTTTTCTGTTTCCCCGGATTATAGTTTTGCCATATCGTGTCTGAAGTATGTATAGGGCGTAAGTCGCAAGTCAAGTTGCAATTGCGCGCCACGCAGTTTGTGCACCGCAGCAGCCCGGATCGCCGCCAGTCACCCGCAGCCGGACCGCCAACGAAGTTACTGAACGGGAGGAAGAACAATGAGACTTGCCAGAACCATGCTGTTGTCCAGCCTGTTTATCCCCGGCGCCCTGCTCGCCGAGGAGGGCGAAGTGACCTGGGTCGATCCGACCTGCGGCTACTTCGTGGTCAAGCTGCCGGAGGGGAACCCGGCCGAGGCATTCGGGCTGTTCTCGCTCAAGGCAAACCCGCTGCCGGAAATCGGGGACATGCTGGAGGGCGATCTGCTCGATGCGGCGGAACTTCAGATCGCCAACAACACCAGGGGCATCCAGCACGACGCCATCCACTGGGCGAACGCGCGTTCGCAGGAGATGCTTGTCCGCAACACACCGGTGCAGTGCGCGAGCAAATGGAAAAGGCGGCGCTGAGCCCTGCGTAGCCGCACATCAGCGCGCAGTAACCGCCTGGGCGGGAAAGGACACCGTCGAGAACAATTTTTACCACCAAGGCACCAAGGAAATCCGGATTCCTGTTTTTCTTAGTGTCTTGGTGCCTTGGTGGTTCATCCGTTTTCTTCTGGGTCCAGCGCAGGGACCACCTTCCGGCGCGATGCCAGGGAAGCAGCTTCAGCCGCTGCGCGCCGGCTTCCAGTCAGCGAGGTCGGGCTGGTCGATGCCGTGCTCGTGTGCGTAGTTGCGCGCGCGGATCTGCATGTCGCGGAACCGCTCCTTTGCGTGCGCGCCGGCGACGCGCAGCCGCGGCACGCGGTCGATGACGTCGATCGCCAGCGAGAAGCGGTCGATTTCGTTCTCGATCGCCAGTTCCAACGGCGTGTTGATGTTGCCCTTCTCCTTGTAGCCGCGCACGTGCATGTTGGGGTGGTTGGTGCGCCGGTAGGCGAGGCGATGGACCAGCCACGGGTAGCCGTGGAAGTTGAACAGCACCGGCTTGTCGATCGTGAACAGGCTGTCGAAGTCGCGATCTGAAAGCCCCTGCGGATGCTCCGACTTCGGCTGCAGCTTGAACAGATCCACCACGTTGATGAAGCGGATCTTCAGGTCGGGAAACTCGTGACGCAGCAGCGCGCTGGCGGCGAGCGCCTCGAGCGTCGGGATATCTCCGGCGGACGCCATGACCACGTCGGGCTCTTCGCCGCGATCGTTGCTCGCCCATTCCCAGATGCCGATGCCTTTCTCGCAGTGGACGATCGCCTGCTCGATGTCCAGGTACTGCACGTGGTTCTGCTTGTCGCAGACGATCACGTTCACCAGGTTCTCGCTGCGCAGCGCGCGGTCCGCGACCTCAAGCAGGCAGTTGGCGTCCGGCGGCAGGTAGATGCGCGTTACCGATGGGCTTTTGTTTACCACCACGTCGAGAAAGCCCGGGTCCTGATGGGTGAATCCGTTGTGATCCTGCCGCCACACGGTAGAGGTGATCAGCAGGTTCAGCGAAGCCACGCTCTGGCGCCAGGACAGGTGATTGCAGATATCCAGCCATTTCGCGTGCTGGTTGAACATCGAGTCGATGACATGCACGAACGCCTCGTAGCTCGACAGGAATCCATGCCGTCCGCTGAGCAGATAACCCTCGAGCATGCCCTCCATGGTGTGCTCGGAAAGCATCTCCACGACGCGCCCGTCCGTGGACAATTCGCCGCCGTCGGCATCCTCCGGAAAGCCTTCGGCGAGCCACAGTTTCTTGCTCACCTCGTAGATGGCGTGCAGCTTGTTGGAGGTGTTTTCGTCCGGGCCGAACACGCGGAAGCTGTGCGGATTCAGCCGCATCACGTCTCGCAGAAAAGCGCCGAGCGGTCGCGTGTTCTCGGCGCGAACCGCGCCGGGCGTCTCGACCTTGACCGCGTAGTCGTGAAAATCCGGCAGCCGCAGCGCCTTCTTCAGCACGCCGCCGTTGGCATGCGGATTCGCGCCCATCCGGCGCGTTCCCGACGGCGCCAGCTCCACCAGCTCGGTCACCGGCGCGCCGTGCGGGTCGAACAACTCTTCCGGCTTGTAACCGCGCATCCACTGTTCCAGGATCTTCAGATGCGCCGGATCGGTCTTCACGCCGGCGACCGGCACCTGGTGTGCGCGCCAGAAACCCTCGAGTTTGCGTCCGTCGATTTCGGCGGGTGCGGTCCAACCCTTCGGGCTGCGCAGGACGATCATCGGCCAGCGCGGGCGTAACGGATTGCCATTGTTGCGCGCCTTTGCCTGCGCGGTGCGAATATCGGCGATGCAGCGATCGAGCGTCGCCGCCATCGCCTGATGCATGCTGTCCGGCTCGGAGCCTTCGACAAAGTAAGGCGTCCAGCCGTAGCCGCGAAACAGCGCCTCCAGTTCCTCGCGGCTGATGCGCGCAAGCAGCGTCGGATTGTTGATCTTGTAGCCGTTCAGGTTGAGGATCGGCAGCACCGCGCCGTCGCGCACGGGATTCAGAAATTTGCCGATATGCCAGGCAGTCGCGAGCGGCCCGGTCTCGGCCTCGCCGTCGCCCACCACGGCAGCCACGACCAGATCCGGGTTGTCGAATGCCGCGCCGCAGGCATGCGACAACACGTAACCGAGTTCTCCGCCCTCGTGGATCGAACCCGGCGTCTCCGGCGTGCAGTGGCTGCCGACGCCGCCGGGGAACGAGAAGTCCTTGAAGAACCGTTGCATGCCTTCCGTATCCAGGCTCTTGTCCGGATATACCTCGGAATAGGTGCCTTCCAGGAACAGCGGTCCGAGCACGCCGGGCGCGCCGTGTCCGGGCCCCGCCATGAAGATCATGTCGAGATCGTCACGGCGGATGACGCGGTTCAGGTGCGTGTAAGTGAACGACAGCGCCGGCGCCGCGCCCCAATGCCCGAGCAGCCGGTTCTTGATGTGCTCCGGTTTCAGCGGTTCCCGCAGCAGTGGGTTTTCCCGCAGGTAGATCATGCCGAGCGCGAGATAATTGCAGGCGCGCCAGAATGCGTGCATGCGGCGCAGTTCGTCCGCATCGAGCGGGGCACCGGCGACGGTGGCGCGCGCGGGACCGAATGCACTCAGATCGGCTGGCGGCAGGGATACGTCGGTTTTCATGTTCTCGCTCCTTCGCTTTGCGGCCGTCCCGCACGTAAAAATACGTTTCGCGCGCATGGCGACTGCGGCGCCGGGAGGCGGCGGGGGATCGGCCCCAACTTACGCGAAATCCGGGCCGGCTGCAGGAGCGATTCGCGTCGCCTTGATCTTTCTCAAATGATCGCTGTAGCCGGTTCCCGCAGATTGCCGAACCTGCGCGCCTCGCGTATAAGCGCGGTATGCGCCCACCCGTTGCGATGCTGTTGATGCTAGGCATCATTCTCGGCCCGCTTTATTACGCATATGGTGTTTACGCCAGCGGGAATATCGCAGAAACCTTTTCGATGGCCGACCGCGGAAAGCGCTGGACCGCACCGGACGGCACCATACTGCGTTTTCGCGGTGGTCTGGGCTTCCGCCCGCAGCCACTGAACCTCACGCCGGACATGAACGAGGTCAAGTTGCGGCTGCGTTTCGCCATACCGAAAGAAGCGGTGGGCAATCTCGGCGACATGCGCTACCAGGCCACGCTGCTGGAGTACGACCACACCATTCTCGAGCGCTCGTTCGTGCTGAAGTTCGGGCGCAGCGGCAAGGCAACCGCGGACGTCGGACCGCTGGAGATCAGCTATCCGGGGGCTTACCTTTTTCTGCTCGAGGAAGTCGGCGCGGCGCCGATTTCGCCTGAGATCACGCTGGAAGTGATACAGGAGGTTCGCCGGCCGCTGATGCCGCTGGTTTGGGGTGGGCTCGGCCTGCTGGTGCTCGCGCTGCTGCTTGCGCTTTACGACCTCGTATCCGCCGTCAGGAAACAGCGTCCGTTCCAGTGAGCGGGCTGTAAAGAAGACAACGGGACATCGCGATGACGAATCTGGATATCGGGGCGCTGCATGCGCTCAGCACGGCGGTGCTGTCCGACGTGATGGACAGCCTCGGTCTCATGGGTCAGGCGATGAAACCGTTCGTGCGTCCGCTGGACGAGCATCTGGTGCTGGCCGGACGCGCGCGCACCGGCCTCTACATGCCGGTCTACTCGGTGCGCGATGGCGAGAACCCCTACGAAGTCGAGATCGCGCTGGTGGACGACCTCAAACCCGGTGAAGTCGCAGTCCTCGCCTGCGGCGGCCCGACCGACCGCATCGCGCCGTGGGGCGAACTGCTGTCCACCGCCTGTGTCGCGCGCAAGGCAGCGGGTTGCGTGACCGACGGCCTGGTGCGCGACGTGAAGCAGATCCGCGACATGCGCTTTCCGGTGTTCCACGGCGGCATCGGGCCGCTCGACACCAGAGGTCGCGCGCGCATGGTCGAGCGCGACATCCCGGTCGAATGCGGCGGCGTGCCGGTGCGGCCAGGCGACATCGTGTTCGGCGATGCCGACGGCGTGGTCGTGGTGCCGCGCGAGCGCGAAGAGGAGATCATCGCGAAAGCCGCGGACAAAGTCTCCGGCGAGAACCACACCCGCGACGCCCTGCGCCGCGGCGAACCGCTGGCCGAGGTGTTCAGGCGCTATGGGATTTTGTGAACGACAACTGCGGAGAATGCGAACCACCAGGACGCTTGGGGATTCGATGAACGACAACTGCTAAAAACCGAACCACCAAGGGCACCAAGAACACCAAGAGAACCGGGCTTGTCTCAATCCGCACCTATCGAGCTACGGGCATGCGTTTGTCGTGAATCCAGAGTTGCTTTTCTTGG
>DATKEK010000002.1:0-17269 GCA_035512195.1 Burkholderiales bacterium | reverse complement strand
GGTGGCGTTCGACATGGTCAAGCGCTGGCTTTCGGAAAGCGGATACCGGGTCACCTACGTTCGCAACATCACAGACATCGATGACAAGATCATCAGGCGTGCCGCCGAGAACGACGAATCGATCGATGCGCTGACCGCGCGCTTCATCCGCGCGATGCAGGAAGACGCGGCCGCACTCGGTGCGCTGGCCCCGGATCACGAACCCAGGGCCACCGGCAATGTGCCGCAGATGCTTGCTTTGATCGAGACCCTCATCCGGAAAGGCACGGCCTATCAGGCGGACAATGGGGATGTATTCTACTCGGTGCATCGCTTTTCCGGCTATGGAAAACTGTCCGGCAAGTCGCTGGACGAACTGCGCGCCGGGGAGCGTGTGGAAGTCGACCGCAACAAGCGCGAGCCGCTGGACTTCGTGCTGTGGAAAGCCGCGAAACCGGGTGAGCCGGCATGGGAATCGCCCTGGGGCAAGGGCCGCCCAGGCTGGCACATCGAGTGCTCGGCGATGAGCGAGCGCTTTCTCGGCGAGCATTTCGATATCCACGGCGGCGGACAGGATCTGCAATTTCCCCATCACGAGAACGAGATCGCGCAATCCGAGGGCGCGCACGGCCACAAGTTCGTGAATTACTGGATGCATAACGGCTTCGTGCGGGTGGACGACGAGAAGATGTCCAAGTCGCTCGGCAACTTTTTTACCGTGCGCGAAGTGCTGGCCAGGTTCGATCCGGAAGTGGTGCGCTTTTTCATTCTGCGTGCGCATTACCGCAGCCCGCTGAATTATTCGGATCGGCATCTCGAGGATGCGAAACAGGCGCTGACCCGGCTCTACATCGCGCTCAAGGACTTTGGGGAAAAAGGCGAGCCGGACTGGAGCAATCCGCTCGCGCAGCGCTTTCGCGAGGCGATGGACGACGACTTCAATACGCCCGAGGCGTTCGCCGTGTTGTTCGAACTCGCGAACGAGGTGAATCGTACTGGGGCGTCCGGCTCGGCAGCACTGCTGCGCGGGCTTGCGTCAATACTCGGATTGCTGGAACGCGATGCGAATGATTTTCTGCAGGGAAGGGCTTGGGACATGCCCACAAAGCTTGCGGAGACGATGAGTAAAGCGGGAATGGGCCAGGAAAACGCGTCCTGCGCCCCATCCAAGAAAGAGATTGAAGCAATGATCGAAAAGCGTGCCGCTGCGCGCCACGCCAAAAACTTCGCGGAGTCAGACCGTATCCGCGACGAACTGCTTGCCGCCGGGGTCGTGCTCGAGGACGGCCCCTCCGGGACCAGCTGGCGAAAGAAATAGCGATCAGCCACACACAGAAAACCGCCTGCCGGCGGTTTTTTTATGCGTCGGCGCAGCGCCTGGCTACTCGGCAAAGAACTCCTTGACGCGATCCATCCAGCCCTTGGCACGCGGGTTATGTCGCGAGTCGTCCTGCTGGTTGATGTCCTCCAGTTCGAGCAGCAGTTCCTTCTGCCTCAGTGTCAGGTTGACCGGAGTTTCGGTTGCGACGTGCACCAGCAGATCGCCATGCACCTGGCTGCGCACGCCCTTCACGCCCTTGCCGCGCAGGCGGAATACCTTGCCGGTTTGCGTGCCCGGCGGAATCTTCACTTTCGCGTAGCCATCCAGGGTTGGGATCTCGATTTCGCCGCCGAGTGCTGCCTTGGTGAAGCTGATCGGCATCTCGCAATGCAGATCGTTGCCCTCGCGCTGAAACACCTCGTGCGGCCGGATGTGGATCACCACGTACAGGTCGCCGGCGGGCCCGCCGTTCGCGCCGGCTTCGCCTTCACCGGACAGGCGGATGCGGTCGCCTTCATCGACGCCGGCCGGAATCTTGACCGACAGCGTTTTCTGGCGTTTTATCCGGCCCACGCCACCGCAACTGCCGCACGGGTGCTGCACGACCTTGCCGGCGCCGTGGCACTTGGGGCAGGTCTGCGCAATCGAAAAGAAGCCCTGGGTCATGCGGACCTGGCCATGGCCGGCGCAGGTCGGACACACCACCGGTTCGGTACCGGGCTTCGCCCCTAATCCGGTGCAGGTTTCGCACTCCTCCATGGTCGGGATGCGGATGCGGGTTTCGGTGCCGCGCGCCGCGTCCTCGAGCGAGACTTCCAGGTTATAGCGCAGATCCGCGCCGCGGTAGACGTTCGAGCGGCCGCGGCCGCCGCCGAAGATGTCGCCGAAGATGTCGCTGAAAGCATCGGCGAAATTGCCGAAACCGGCGCCGGCTGCGCCCATCCCTGCCTGGGGATCGACCCCGGCGTGACCGTACTGATCGTAGGCCGCGCGCTTCTGCGCGTCGCTCAGGATCTCGTAGGCCGCCTTCGCTTCCTTGAAGGTCTCCTCGGCTTTGGGGTTGTCCGGGTTGCGATCCGGATGATGCTTCATCGCCAACTTGCGGTAGGCCTTCTTGATCTCCTCATCGGAGGCATCCCGGTTCACTCCGAGCACTTCGTAGTAATCGCGTTTCGCCATTTTTCTCGTCTGGTTACCGGCAAACGAAGAGGAGTGAGCGGACGAGAATCCGCTTCACTCCTCCTGCATCGGTGCCGTGTGCCCGTGGGCGTCAGGCGGACTTTTTCTTGCCGTCCTTGACCTCTTCGTACTCTGCGTCGACCACGTCGCTGTCTTCCCTGGCGCCGTCCGCTTCCGGTGCCGATGCGCCGGGCTGATCCTGCTGCGCCTGGCTGTACATCTTCTCCGCCAGCTTGTGCGAGGCCTCCGCAAGCGATTTGGTCTTCGCCTCGATCTCGTCCTTGTCGTTGCCCTTGAGCGCTGCTTCCGCGTCCTTGGCGGCGGCCTCGATGCGTTCCTTTTCCGCGGCATCCACTTTGTCGCCATGCTCGGCCAGCGATTTCCTGACCGTGTGGATCAGGGCGTCGCACTGGTTGCGGGCATCAACCAGCTCGCGTGCCTTGCGGTCGTCCTCGGCGTGCAGCTCGGCGTCTTTTACCATGCGCTGGATCTCGTCCTCGTTCAAACCGGAGTTGGCCTTGATCGTGATCTTGTTCTCCTTGCCAGTGGCCTTGTCCTTGGCCGAGACATGCAGAATGCCGTTGGCGTCGATATCGAACGTGACCTCGATCTGCGGCATGCCGCGCGGCGCCGGCGGGATGTCGGTCAGGTTGAACTGGCCGAGCGACTTGTTGTCGCGCGCCATCTCGCGCTCGCCCTGCAGTACGTGAATCGTCACCGCGGTCTGGCTGTCGTCCGCGGTGGAGAACACCTGCTGCGCCTTGGTCGGAATCGTGGTGTTCTTCTGGATCAGCTTGGTCATCACCCCGCCGAGCGTCTCGATGCCGAGCGAAAGCGGCGTGACGTCGAGCAGCAGCACGTCCTTGACGTCGCCCTGCATCACGCCGGCCTGGATTGCCGCGCCGACCGCCACCGCTTCGTCCGGGTTGACGTCCTTGCGCGGTTCCTTGCCGAAGAATTCGCGCACCACTTCCTGCACTTTCGGCATGCGCGTCTGGCCGCCGACCAGGATCACATCGTCGATGTCTGACACTTTCACGCCGGCGTCCTTGATCGCGATCCGGCACGGCTCGATCGTCCGTTTGACCAGTTCCTCGACCAGGCTCTCGAACTTGGCGCGGGTGATCTTCACCGCAAGGTGCTTCGGACCGGATGCGTCCGCCGTGATGTACGGCAGATTGACCTCGGTTTGCTGGCTCGAGGACAGTTCGATTTTCGCCTTCTCCGCGCCTTCCTTGAGCCGCTGCAAAGCCAGCATGTCGGAGCGCAGGTCGATGCCCTGTTCCTTTTTGAATTCGTCCGCAAGATAGTCGATCAAACGCTGATCGAAGTCCTCGCCGCCAAGAAAAGTGTCGCCGTTGGTGGAAAGCACTTCGAACTGGTGCTCGCCCTCGACCGCGGCGATCTCGATGATGGACACGTCGAACGTGCCGCCACCGAGGTCGTACACCGCGATCTTGCGGTCGCCCTGTTTCTTGTCCATGCCGAACGCGAGCGCCGCAGCCGTCGGCTCGTTGATGATGCGCTTGACCTCGAGGCCCGCAATGCGGCCCGCGTCCTTGGTTGCCTGGCGCTGCGAGTCGTTGAAGTAGGCCGGCACCGTAATCACCGCTTCGGTCACCGGTTCGCCCAGATAATCCTCGGCAGTCTTCTTCATCTTCATCAACACCTGCGCCGACACCTCGGGCGGGGCCATCTTCTTGCCGCGCGCCTCGATCCAGGCGTCGCCGTTCTGGGCTTCGATGATCTTGAACGGTGAAGTCTTGCTCGCCTTCTGTACTTCCTTGTCGCCGAAGCGGCGGCCGATCAGGCGCTTGACCGCGTACACCGTGTTCTTCGCATTGGTGACGGCCTGGCGCTTTGCCGGCGCACCGACCAGCACTTCACCATCTTCCATGTAGGCGACCACCGAAGGCGTGGTGCGCGTGCCTTCAGCGTTCTCGATGACCTTGGCCTGGCCGTTCTCCATTACTGCAACGCAGGAGTTGGTGGTGCCGAGGTCGATGCCGATGATCTTTGCCATGACGAGTCCTTTGTTCAGAGATCCAGAATCTTGCGTTGCAGCAGTAGGTTAGGGCGGGACAGCGGTTTTTCAAGCGTCCCTGGTCTTTGACACGCTGACCAGGGCCGGGCGGATGACGCGATCGTGCAACTCATAGCCTTTCTGCAGCACCGCGACAACCGTGTTCGGCTCTGCATCCGCTTCCACCACGTTCATTGCGTGATGCTTGTGGGGATCCAGTTTTTCCCCCAGTGGATTGATTTCCCTGATGTTTGCATTGCTGAGGGCGCCATCGAGCTGCTTCAGGGTCAGTTCCACGCCGCTTTTGAGCGCTTCCAGGCTTGCAGTCCCGGAGCCGAGTGCCGCTTCAAGGCTGTCGCGTACCGGCAGCAGCTCCTGCGCGAAGCCCTCCAACGCATATTTGTGGGCGTTTGCCACCTCCATCTGGGCGCGCTTGCGGATGTTGTCCGCCTCCGCCTTGGCCCGTAGCCAGGCGTCGTGGTGCTCCTGCGCAGCAAGCTCGGCCTGCCTCAGCAGTTGCTCGAGGCCGGGCATGACCTCCGGGCCGGCTGCCTGGCCGGTATCGTTCCCGCGCGGGCCGGCGTGCTGTTCCGCTGCCGTTTCCGGTGCCTGAACCGCCGTTCGGCTTCGATTGTCCTGCATCAAGTCCTCCTTACAACCCGTCTGACTTCGTATTGGGGCGGGCGCGGAAATTTTCAAGGCCGCCGCAGGTCGAATGAATGGTGTCGAGGGCGCTGGCGCGTGATCGCACGAGCGGATCACGGTCGCCGGGCCCGTATACTACGCGGTTTCAAGCGGGCTGCGCCCGCAGCGCCTGGAGCTGGTAATGCCGAAGAAGTCCGAAATTTTTGCAACAACGCTGGCGATCCTCGCGTTGCTTGCCGCGCCGGTGGCCGCAGAGCCGCTGGTGCGGATGAGCACCAGTTACTACTACATCGATGGCGCCTCTGCCATGATCCTGACCGAGCAGATCAACCAGAATGGGCCGGTCGGCATCGACGGCAGGCGCCATCCTTCCCGCACCAAGTGGAACGTTCAGTGGAAATTCCGCCACAACGTGCGCGAAGGCATGTGCGGCATGGATGACGCCACGGTCGCCGTGGGGATCAACAACACCCGCCCACGCTGGCGTGGCGAGAACACCGGCCCGGCCTCGCTGCAGCGCCGCTGGACGCAACTGATCGCAGCGGTCGAACGCAGCGAGGAATTTCACAAGCAGCAGGCCACGCGGGCCGGCAACGAGATTCTGGCCGCGCTCAAGGCTCTGCCCGCGGGCAGAAACTGCCAGACGCTGATCGAGACGGCAAACCGGACGGCGAACGAGATCATGAACAAGTACCAGGCCGTCTCCGAGGCATACGACCGCAGGACCGAGCACGGGCGCCGCGACGGCGCGGCGCTGATCTAGGGTGTGCGCCTTACGCCCGCGCGCCCATCGACAGGGCGCGGTTGCGGCTGGCCTGTGCCGCGCGGTCCGCCGCGGCCTTGTCGTGGTCGGTTGATGCCCAGCCCTGCAGGTTCTCGGCGGCGATGCGGGCGAGTGCCTGAATCCAGTCGTCGCGTTCGTTCAGGCAGGGGATGTAATGGAACTCGCTGCCGCCGGCCGACAGGAACGCCGATTTGTTCTCGATGGCGATTTCCTCCAGCGTTTCCAGACAATCCGCCACGAAACCCGGGCAGATGACATCCACGCGGCCGAGCTTCTGCTTGGCGAGTTTTTCCATCAGGTCGATGGTGTAGGGCTTGAGCCATTCCGCGCGGCCGAAGCGCGACTGGAAGCTGACGGCATAGGCTTCCGGTTTGAGCCCGAGTTCTTCCGCCAGCAGGCGCCCGGTTTTCTGGCACTCGCAGTGGTACGGATCGCCCTTGTCGAGCGTGAAGCGCGGCACGCCGTGGAAGCTCATCACCAGCTTCGCGGGGCGGCCGTTGGCCATCCAGTACTCGTTCACCTGCCTGGCAAGCGCGGATATGTATGCCGGATGATCGTGATAGTGCTTCACCAGCCGCAACGCCGGCAAATTGCGCATTCTTCCGACTGCACGGAACACCGCGTCGAAAGCGCTCGCGGTCGTGCTCGACGAGTATTGCGGGTAGAGCGGCAGCACCAGAATACGGTCGCTACCGGCGTTGCGCAGGTCCTCGATGACGGAATCGATGGAGGGTTCCCCGTAGCGCATCGCCCAGGCGACGGCGATCGGTGTGCGGATGCGATCGCCGAGATAGCCGCGCAGCAGCGTCGCCTGTTTCTCAGTGTGTATGCGCAGCGGGGAGCCCTCCCTGGTCCAGATCGCCGCGTACTTTTCCGCTGACTTTGCCGGGCGCGAACGCAGAATGAAACCGTGCAGGATCAGCCACCAGATCGGGCGCGGGATTTCCACCACCCGGGGATCCGACAGGAACTGTTTCAGGTAGCGGCGCAGGGCTTTCGGTGTCGGCGCCGAAGGCGTGCCGAGGTTGATGATCAAGACCCCGGTCCTTGCCGGAGTGCCGTGCTGATATTTCGGTTCTGGCAGGTAGCGCATGGGCGTCAGTTCCTGGACACGGAAAACAGGGTGGCGAGGGCCCTGCGCCCTGCCGCAGTTCAGTTCTGGGAGAGGGCGCTGGACAGCAGGCGCGCGGTGATATCCACGATCGGAATCACGCGTTCGTACGCCATCCGGGTCGGGCCGATCACGCCGACCGTGCCGACCACCTGGCCGTCAACCTCGTAAGGGGCGGTGACGATGCTGCACTCGTCCAGCGGGACCAGGCCCGACTCGCCGCCGATGAAGATCTGCACGCCCTGGGCGTGGCTGCTCACGTCCAGCAACTGCAGCAGGCTGGTCTTCTGCTCGAACATTTCGAACAGCCGGCGCAGGCTCTGCATGTTGGAGGAGAGGTCCTGCACGTGCAACAGGTTGCGCTCGCCGGACAGCACGTAGGCTTCCGCGTTCTCGGTCACCGCTTCACTGCCGGCCTCCAGCGCGCGCGTCATCAGCTGCATCATGTCCTCGCGCAGCTGCTTCAGCTCCTGCTGCACGCGTGCCTTGATTTCCTCGAACGTCAAGCCGGCATAATGATGGTTGAGAAAATTGGCGGCTTCGACCAGTTCGGACGGGGTGAACGTGCGTTCCGACTGCAGAATCCGGTTCTGCACGTCGCCCTCGGGGGTGACGATGATCAGCAGAATGCGTTTCTCGGACAGCGTGACGAATTCGATGTGCCGGAACGCCGCCACGCGCCGCTTCGGCGTCATCACCACGCCCGCGAACCGGGTGAGATCGGACAGCACGTGCGAGGCCGAGGCCACCAGTTTCTGCGTGTTGTGCGGCTGCAGCTGACCCTCGAGCTGGTCGATCTCGACCTGGTCCAGCGGGCGCACGGTGAGCAGCGTATCCACGAAGAACCGGTAACCGCGCGGGGTGGGAATGCGACCCGCGGAGGTATGCGGGCTGGCAATGAATCCCATTTCCTCGAGGTCGGACATGATGTTGCGGATGGTTGCGGGGCTCAGGTCCAGACCCGAGAAGCGGGCGAGCGCGCGCGAGCCGACCGGCTGGCCGTCGGTAATGTACCGTTCCACCAGCGTCTTCAGCAGGATTCTTGCGCGATCGCTCAGCATGCGTTCAATTCTACAAAGCTTTTGGCAGTCGCAGGCAGTTACCTGCCGCCCTGCCCGCAGCCGCCGCCGCCGGGGAAATATGTTCTAATTCCCGGCGCATGCAACCCTTCAAACTCATCGCCCTGATCGGGAAATACAAGAGTCCCGAGATCGCGGCGCCCCTGCTCGAGCTTGCCTCCTATCTGGAGACGCGCGGCGTGCGGGTGGTGCTGGATCCGCTTACCGCAGCTTACGTCACCAGAAACAGCTACACGGTGCAGCCGCTGGAGGAAATTGGCAAGACCGCCGACCTTGCCGTCGTCATCGGCGGCGACGGCACCATGCTGAACATCGCGCGCACCTTCGCGCCCTACGATGTTGCCCTGGTCGGAGTGAATCAGGGGCGGCTCGGATTCCTTACCGATCTGTCCATGGAGACCATGCTGGAAAGCGTCGGTTCCATGCTGGACGGCAACTTCGTGACCGAACCGAGGATGCTGCTGCAGGCGGAGGTGGTCCGCGCAGACGATCGGGTCAAGGAAGTGCTGGCGTTCAACGACGTGTCGATTAACAAGGGCGCGGACGGCAGTCTGATCGAGATCGAAGTGCATATCGACGGGCAGTTCGTCTACAACCTGCGTTCCGACGGGTTGATTGTCGCGTCGCCCACCGGCTCGACCGCCTATGCGCTGTCGTCCGGCGGACCGATCGTGCATCCCGCCGTAAACCTGCTTTCGCTGGTGCCGGTCTGCCCGCACACGCTTTCCAACCGGCCGATCGTGGTCAGCGCGGAATCGGTGATCGAGATCACGATCCACAAGGCGGCGGACGCGCGCGCCCATTTTGACAGTCATTCCCATTCCGATCTGCAGGAAGGCGACAAGGTGATCGTGCGCAGATGCGCGCATCCGATCCGGCTGCTGCATCCCCTGGGGCACAATTACTACCACATGCTCCGGGAGAAGCTGCATTGGAGCGAAACGCTCTGAATTAGGCTGTGCCGTCAACTTCCCGCCGTTCACCGCATGCCGCAACCACGCCCCGATGCTGCGTAGCCTGACCATCCGGGACTTCGTCATCGTCGACCGGCTGGAGCTGGAGTTTCAAGCCGGTTTCACCGTGCTTACCGGCGAAACCGGCGCGGGCAAATCGATATTGATCGATGCGCTGTCGGCTGTGCTCGGCGAACGCGCGGAATCGGGCCTGGTACGGGAAGGTTGTGACAAGGCCGAGGTCGGCGCCGAGTTCGCGCTGGACGACTGTCCCGGCGCGCGCGCGCTGCTGGAAGAAAATGACCTGGCGGACAACGATGCCTGCCTGTTACGCCGGGTAATCGACGCCTCCGGGCGTTCTCGCGCCTACGTGAACGGACGGGTGGTAACCATCCAGCAGTTGCGCGATATCGGCGCCTTCCTGGTCGACATTCACGGGCAGCACGAACATCAGTCCCTGCTGCGGCCTTCTGCGCAGCGCGAACTGCTGGACGGTTACGCCGGTGCGCAGGAACAGGTGGCTACGGTGGCACGGGCCTGGCGCGAATGGCAGTCGGCGCAACGGTCGAAACTCGCGGCCGAGCAGGACGCCGCCGCGATCGCGCGCGAAAAAGAAGAACTGGAATGGCAGGTCAGAGACCTTGAGGCGCTGGGATTTCGCGCCGACGAATGGAGCGAGCTGATCGCCGAGCACAAGCGGCTCGCCAATGCCGCCACGCTGATCGAGACCGCGCAGTACGCTCTGCAGACGCTTTCCGAAGATGACCTGTCCGTGATATCGGCGGTTTCCGCCGTGCAGTCGCGAATTCATTCACAGACGGATTACGACTCGCGGCTGCGCGAGATTCTGGACCTGCTCGACCCGGCGCAGATCCAGCTGCAGGAAACAGTCTACGCGTTGCGCGACTATGTGCAGCGGCTCGAACTCGACCCGCAACGCATGCGCGAAGTCGAGGTGCGGCTGGATGCGGTGCATGCCGCGGCGAGGAAGTTCCGCTCCACGCCGGAGGCGTTGCCCGAATTGCTGGATCAGGCGAAGCTGCGACTGTCGGAGCTCGAGTCGGCGCGCGATCCTGCAGCTCTGGCCAAACGCGAGCATGAGGCGCGCGGCACCTTCGATGCGGCCGCAGCGCTGCTGTCGGCCCTGCGCAAGAAAGCAGCGAAGGTCTTGTCGCGCAAGGTCAGCGACGCGATGCAGACGTTAGCCATGTCGGGTGGCCGTTTCGAGGTGGCGCTGAACGCGCTGGACGAGGGCGCCGCTTACGGCATGGAACAGATCGAGTTTCTTGTCGCCGGACATGCCGGCACCAACGCGCGTCCGCTTGCCAAGGTCGCGTCCGGCGGGGAATTGTCGCGTGTCTCGCTGGCGATCCAGACGGTAACCACGGAAGTGGCGCAGATGCCGACGCTGATTTTCGACGAGGTGGACGCCGGGATCGGCGGGCGCGTGGCGGAAATCGTCGGCCGTCTGCTGTCGGGGCTTGGACGCAGGCACCAGGTCATGTGCGTAACGCACCTGCCGCAGGTCGCCGCTGCCGCCGATCATCAGTGGCAGGTCGCCAAACGCGCGGAGAAAAACAAGGTGCTGAGCAGCGTCACCGTGCTGGACGAAAAGGCACGGGTCGAGGAAGTCGCGCGCATGCTGGGTGGAGTGACCATCACCGAGACCACGCGCAAGCACGCTGCCGAAATGCTTGCGGCCGGAGACAGAACCGCAAAGGCAGGCTGAGGCGGTTATTCCTTGGTTTCGCGGTTCTTGCAGTCGGGCCTTACGCAGTCGGCGTAAATCTGCAATGAATGCTCATGAATATTGAACCCGCGATCTTTGGCGACCTTGACCTGGCGACGCTCGATTTCGGCATCGTAGAATTCTTCGACATGTCCGCACTGGATGCAGACCAGGTGGTCGTGGTGCCCGCCCTCGTTTAGCTCGAACACCGCCTTGCCGCTTTCGAAGTGATGACGGACCAGCAGGCCGGCCTGTTCGAACTGGGTAAGCACCCGGTAAATCGTGGCGAGGCCGATCTCCATCCCTTCGGTCATCAGCAGTTTGTAAACGTCCTCGGCGGTGAGGTGCCTCTCTTCGCTGTTCTCGAACAGGTTGAGGATCTTGAGCCGCGGCAGCGTCGCCTTCAGCCCGATGCTCTTGAGGTCTTGCGGCGTACTCATGCGGAAGGCGGACATTGCGAGTTGGGAACGATTATCATATCGGCTTTGCCTGACCATGGAAACCGCGCTGGCACTGCGGTTTTCCCGCGCGGATAGAACGAGACATGAAGAAAACGATTGTGTTGTTGATCCCTTTGCTGCTCGCGGGCTGCTTTCTCGTTCCGCACAAGATCGAGATGCAGCAGGGTAACTATGTGGACCAGGAAATGGTTACCAAGCTGCGCCCGGGCATGACGCGATCCCAGGTGCGTTTCATTCTCGGCACCCCGCTGATCTCCGATCCGTTCCATCCGGATCGCTGGGACTATGTCTATCTGACCGGCAAGGCTGGCGGCGTCGAGCGTGAGCGCGCGCTCACGGTGATATTCGACGGCGACAGTCTGGTCCGCATCGAGGGCGATGTGGTGCCGTCGGAGAATGTTTCGCAGGCGCAGCCCGGCGCCGGTACGCGCTGATCGTGCACACGGCCTTCAGGTACACGACATGAACACGCAGCGAATCGCGATTGCCGGCAGTTCCGGCAGAATGGGGCGCGCCCTGCTCGAGGCCGTGATGCAGGCGCCGGAGTTCCGCCTGGCGGCGGCGCTCGAGCGGCCGGACAGCGATTTCATCGGCAGGGACGCGGGCGAACTGGTCGGTGCGCCCTGTGGCATCGTTATCTCGTCAGATGTGGAGCAGGCGTTGTCGGCGGTCGACGTGCTGGTGGACTTCACCCGGCCCGAAGCCACGCTCGTGCATATGCAGACCTGCCTGCGCAGCGGCGTGAGCATGGTGATCGGCACCACGGGCCTCGATTCAGAACAGAAATTGCGCGTCGCCGAAGCGGCGAAGAAGATTCCGGTGGTGATGGCGCCGAATATGAGCGTTGGCGTGAATCTGCTGTTCCGTCTGCTCGAAACCGCGTCCAGGGTGCTGGCCGAGGGCTATGACATCGAAATCGTGGAAGCGCATCACCGGCACAAAGTCGACGCGCCTTCGGGGACGGCATTACGCATGGGTGAGGTGATCGCGCACACGCTGGGCCGGAACCTGAAGGAATGCGCGGTGTACGGCAGAGAAGGTGTCACCGGCGAGCGCAGGGCGGCGACCATCGGCTTCGCCACGGTGCGCGGCGGGGATATCGTTGGCGATCACACCGCGCTGTTTGCCGGTACCGGCGAGCGGGTCGAGATCACGCACAAGGCGTCCAGCCGGGCGACATTCGCGCTGGGTGCACTGCGCGCCGCGCGATTTCTCGCCGACAAGCGCCATGGCCTGTACGACATGCAGGATGTCCTTGGCCTGCGTTAATCTGCTGTTCTCGATAGTAAGAGCCTGTTAATTATGAAAGATGTGTATCGGGCGCGATCGCGTTCAGGCCTGTCGCGGCTGCCGGGCCGTTGAAGTAAACGGCCTGCGGCCGCTATAATCCGCAAAATATCGAAGCGGGAGGGGTTCGCCCCTCCCGCTTTCCATGTGTAGTCCGCAAATCCGCTCTCCGGGGAGTCTTCGTGTCCGTGCCGAACCAGAAACCTGCTGTCCTAGTGCTTGCGGACGGTACGGTTTTCCGGGGCATGTCGATCGGCGCCGATGTTCACACCAGCGGCGAGGTGGTGTTCAACACCGCGATGACCGGATACCAGGAGATTCTCACCGATCCGTCGTACTCGCGGCAGATCGTGACCCTGACCTATCCGCATATCGGCAACACCGGCGTGAATGACGAGGATGTCGAGTCGGGGCGTGTGCACGCCGCCGGGCTGGTGATCCGCGACCTGCCGATCCTGCCGAGCAATTTCCGCATGCGCACCGGCCTGCGCGATTACCTTCACGCCCAGGGAATTCCTGCGATCGTCGGCATCGATACCCGCAAGCTCACCCGCATCCTGCGCGAGAAGGGTGCGCAGAACGGATGCCTGATGGGCGGCAAGGTCGACGAGGCGTTCGCGCTCGAGCAGGCGCGCGCATTTCCGGGACTGGCGGGGATGGATCTGGCCAGGGTCGTGTCCTGCGACAAGCCGTACGAATGGAGCGAGACCGAGTGGGCGCTCGGCACTGGCTACGGCGCCCGCGGCGAGAGCAGACATCACGTGGTTGCCTACGATTTCGGCGTGAAGCACAACATCCTGCGCCTGCTGGCGACGCGCGGCTGCCGCATCAGCGTGGTCCCGGCGCAGACTCCGGCGAAACACGTGCTGGCGATGAAGCCGGACGGCATATTCCTGTCCAACGGCCCGGGCGATCCGGAGCCCTGCGACTACGCGATCGACGCGATCCGCGCTTTCCTCGATGCACGCATCCCGCTGTTCGGCATCTGCCTTGGCCACCAGTTGCTGGGTCTCGCCAGCGGCGCGCGCACCATGAAGATGAAATTCGGCCATCACGGCGCCAACCATCCGGTGCAGGACATCGACACCGGTCGCGTGATGATCACCAGCCAGAACCACGGCTTCGCGGTCGACGCCGCCTCGCTGCCGCAGAACGTGCGCGTGACGCATGTCTCGCTGTTCGACGGCAGCCTGCAGGGATTTGCACGCACCGACCGTCCGGCCTTCTGCTTCCAGGGCCACCCGGAAGCCAGCCCCGGCCCGCACGACGTCAGATACCTGTTCGACCGCTTCGTAAACATGGTCGAGGAAAACAAGGCGCACCGGTGAAAGCGAATCGCCCACCTCACCCCGGCCCTCTCCCCCCGCAAGCGGGCGGAGAGGGTGTCGGTGTGGCCCCCTCTCCACGCACGTGGAGAGCGCGGGGGGTGAGGTGTATCTCGCCGCGGTTGAATTGAAATGCCGAAACGCACCGACATCCGTTCCGTACTGATCATCGGCGCCGGACCGATCGTGATCGGCCAGGCCTGCGAGTTCGACTACTCCGGCGCGCAGGCCTGCAAGGCGCTGCGCGAGGAGGGTTATCGCGTCGTTCTGGTGAACTCCAACCCGGCGACGATCATGACCGATCCGGGGATGGCCGATGTCACCTACATCGAACCGATCACCTGGCAGATGCTGGAGAAAGTAATAGAGGCAGAGAAACCGGATGCGCTGTTGCCGACCATGGGCGGGCAGACCGCACTCAACTGCGCACTGGATCTGGCCAGGCACGGCGTGCTGGAGAAACATGGTGTGGAACTAATCGGCGCCTCCAGGGAAGCCATCGACAAGGCGGAAGACCGCGAGAAATTCAAGGGGGCGATGACGCGGATTGGCCTGCAGTCGCCGCGCTCGTCGATTGCGCACAGCCTGGAAGAGGCGTTGCAGGTGCAGGCCGCGATCGGCTTCCCGACCATCATCCGGCCGTCCTTCACGCTCGGCGGCGCCGGCGGCGGCATCGCCTACAACAAGGAAGAATTCCTGGCGATCTGCGAGCGCGGGCTGGATGCCTCGCCGACCAAGGAACTGCTGATCGAGGAGTCGCTGATTGGCTGGAAAGAATTCGAGATGGAGGTGGTGCGCGACCGCAACGACAACTGCATCATCGTCTGCTCGATCGAGAACCTCGACCCGATGGGCGTGCATACCGGCGACTCGATCACGGTCGCGCCTTCGCAGACGCTGACCGACAAGGAATACCAGATCCTGCGCAATGCCTCGATCGCGGTGTTGCGCGAGATCGGCGTCGATACCGGCGGCTCGAACGTGCAGTTCGCGATCAATCCGCAGGACGGGCGCATGGTGGTGATCGAGATGAATCCGCGGGTCTCGCGCTCCTCCGCGCTGGCGTCGAAGGCGACCGGTTTTCCGATCGCCAAGGTCGCCGCCAAGCTCGCAGTGGGCTATACGCTGGACGAACTGAAGAACGACATCACGGGCGGCGCAACGCCGGCATCGTTCGAGCCGACCATCGACTACGTGGTTACCAAGATTCCGCGCTTCGCGTTCGAGAAATTCCCGCAGGCGGATTCGCACCTCACCACTCAGATGAAGTCGGTGGGCGAGGTGATGGCGATGGGACGCACCTTCCAGGAATCGATGCAGAAAGCGCTGCGCGGCCTGGAAACCGGCATCGATGGCTTCGACGAGAAGAGCGTCGATCGCGAGGAGATCGAGAACGAGCTGGCCGAACCCGGGCCGGACCGCGTGCTTTTCGTGGCGGACGCATTCCGCACCGGCATGACCGCTGACGAAGTTCACTCCCTTACGCGCATCGACCCATGGTTTCTTGCGCAGATCGAGGACATCGTGCGCGAGGAGCAGGCGCTCGGAAGGCGGCGGATTGGCGAACTGGACCATGATGCGTTGCTCGCGCTCAAGCGCAAGGGATTCTCGGATCGAAGGCTGGCGAAACTGCTCGGCGTCAAGCAGGATGCCGTGCGCACGCGGCGCTGGGAGCTGGGCGTGCGCCCGGTGTACAAGCGCGTCGACACCTGCGCGGCCGAGTTCGATACGCGCACCGCGTACATGTACTCGACCTATGAAGAAGAATGCGAGGCGCGGCCGACCGACCGCAGGAAAGTCATGGTGCTCGGCGGCGGCCCGAACCGCATCGGCCAGGGCATCGAGTTCGACTACTGCTGTGTGCACGCGGCACTGGCCCTGCGCGAGGACGGATTCGAGACCATCATGGTCAACTGCAATCCCGAGACCGTGTCCACCGATTACGACACTTCGGACCGGCTGTACTTCGAGCCGCTGACGCTGGAAGACGTGCTGGAGATCGTGCAACTGGAGAAACCGTTCGGCGTCATCGTGCAGTTCGGCGGGCAGACCCCGCTCAAGCTCGCGAGAGATCTCGAAGCTGCCGGCGTACCGATCATCGGCACCAGCCCGGACATGATCGATTGCGCCGAGGACCGCGAGCGTTTTCAGGAAATGCTCAACCGGCTCGGACTCAAGCAGCCGCCGAACCGCACCGCGCGCAACCCGGAAGCGGCGATTGCGCTCGCCGAGGAGATCGGCTACCCGCTGGTGGTGCGCCCGTCCTATGTTCTTGGCGGACGTGCGATGGAGATCGTGCACCAGCAGTCCGACCTTGAGCGCTACATGCGCGAGGCGGTGAAAGTCAGCAACGACAGCCCGGTGCTGCTCGACCGGTTTCTGAACGACGCGATCGAAGTCGACGTGGACGCGGTTTCGGACGGCGAGAAGGTATTGATCGGCGGCATCATGGAGCACATCGAACAGGCCGGCGTGCATTCCGGCGACTCGGCCTGCTCGCTGCCGCCGTTCAGCCTGTCCGCGGCCGTGCAGGACGAACTGCGCCGACAGACCGTGGCAATGGCAAACGCGCTGAACGTGGTCGGCCTGATGAACGTGCAGTTCGCGATCCAGGACGGCACGGTCTACGTGCTCGAGGTGAACCCGCGCGCATCGCGCACCGTCCCTTATGTTTCCAAGGCGACCGGTCTGGCCCTGGCGAAGATCTCGGCGCGCGCCATGGCCGGCGCCGGACTTGCCAGCCAGGGAGTCGCGGGGGAAGTGGTGCCACCGTATTTTGCGGTCAAGGAGGCGGTGTTCCCGTTCATCAAGTTTCCGGGGGTCGATACGATTCTCGGCCCCGAGATGAAGTCGACCGGCGAAGTGATGGGCGTCGGCGATACCTTCGCCGAGGCCTTCCTGAAGTCGCAGCTTGCCGCCGGCGTGCGGTTGCCGGCCAGCGGCAAGGTGTTCATCAGCGTGAGAAACTCCGACAAGCCGCGCGTGATCGATATCGCGCGCAAGCTCGAGCAGCTCGGCTTCGAGCTGCTCGCAACCCGCGTCACCGCCGCGGCGCTGAACGAGGCCGGCCTGCATGTCACGCCGGTGAACAAGGTGGCCGAAGGCCGCCCGCACGTGGTGGACATGATCAAGAACGGGGAAGTGGCTCTGATCATCAACACGGTGGAGGATCGCCGCACCGCGATCCAGGATTCCTACTCGATACGCCGTTCCGCATTGCAGGCGCGGGTCACGTACTACACCACGATCGCCGGCGCGCGCGCGGCGTGCGGCGGGATGCAGCACATGCAGGAACTGCGCGCGTATTCGCTGCAGGCGCTGCACGCAAGAATTCATTGAACGCACGGGATTGCGCCCGCGCCCGTTGAATGGCGCGGTGCCGGCCTATTATCA
>DATKEK010000001.1:0-3055 GCA_035512195.1 Burkholderiales bacterium | reverse complement strand
GAGTATGGGCATGGTCATTGGTCACGGATGGAAACGGGTGCACGGGTATTCCGCACCGTTATCGGAGCACACGTCGATGACAGCTTCACTACGCGTCCGAACCGACTGCCTGCGCCGATACCGGATCGAATGAGACCATATCGCCTCATTGCCTGACCAGCGCGCGGTGCGCCGCAAGCGCCGCGACACCGCACACGCAAATGACCGCCGCCATCGGCATCGCGGTATCGTCGTGCAGCAGGCCGACGGCCGCACCGGCAACCGCGGCGATACCGAACTGCACGCTGCCCAGCAATGCCGACGCGCTGCCGGCGCGGTCTCCGAACGGCGCGAGCGCGCCTGCGGCGGCATTCGGAAAAGTGAACCCGAGCGCGGCGACATAGCCGAACAGAGGCAGCAACAGCAAAGGCAGCCCGCCTATTCCGCTTAGGGCGATGCCGGCGAGCGCGATTCCGAACAGCGCGTTGGCCAGGTTCGCCCGCTTCAGGAGTTCGTCGGGCGTATTGCGCGACAGCAGTCTTCGATTGATCTGCGACGCAACGATCAGCCCGAGCGCATTTAACCCGAACAGCCAGCCGTAGTGCTGCGCCGGCACGCCGAAGACTTCGATGAACACGAAGGGCGAACCGGAGATGTAGGCGAACAGCCCGGCCTGCGCCAGCCCGCCGGCGAGGGTGTAGCCGATGAAGCGCCGGTCGACCAGCAGCCGGCCGTAGCCGACGATCGCCGAGAACACATTGGGTTTCATGGTGTGCGCCGGCCGCGTCTCCGGCAGGATCAGCGCCGCCGCGATCAGGCAACTCAACCCGAACAGCGCCAGCACCCAGAAGATCGCGCGCCAGCCGAGCCAGATCAGCACATAGCCGCCGAGCAACGGTGCCAGGATCGGCGCCACGCCCATCACCAGCATCAGCACCGAGAACATGCGTGCGGATTCCTGGTGGCCGTAGAGATCGCGCACCACCGCGCGCGCGATCACGATGCCCACGCAACCGCCGAGCGCCTGCATGAGGCGCAGTCCGATCAGTGCTTCGATGTCGGCGGCCAGCGCGCAGCCGATCGAGGCCGCGATATAGACGATCAGACCGAAGTACAGCGGCCCCTTGCGCCCGAAGCGGTCGGCAAGCGGACCGTACATCGCCTGCCCGAACGCAAGCCCGATGAAGAATGCCGACAGTGTGAGCTGCACCGATGCCGTGTCGGCGCCGAGCGACCGGCCGATCGCCGGAAGCGCCGGCAGGTACATGTCGATCGACATCGGCGCGAACGCGGCCAACGCGCCCAGGATCAGCGTGATTCGCAGGCGCGTCGGAGTCAATTCGTCGGGTTGGGCAGTATCAGAGACGGACTCGAATTAGAGCACATGTCCACCGGGCACTGAACCCTGTTCCGCGTGATCCGGATCCTGTCGCCCCACGGAAGTTCCGCTTCAAGGCTTCAGTGCACGCCAGAGAAACGGCAGGCTGACATCCATTCGGTAGTCGATGTCGGAGTGATTGTCGCCGAACTCCTCGTAGACATGGCGGATGCCGGCAGTGGCAAGACGTTTCGAGAGGATGCGTGTGCCATAGTGAATCTGGTACTGGTCGCGCCAGCCGCAGTCGATATAGATGCCGCGGAGTTTTCTCAGGTTGGCGCGGTACTTCGATATCAGATTGATCGGGTCGTGCGCGAGCCACCGGTTCCAGCGGCGCTCGATGATCTCGCCGGACTCGAGATTGAACGGCACGCGAAAGCCCAGCGATGCGCGCGGGTCGGGATCGTAGGTCGCCGCCATGCACAGGTTCATCAGGCAGTGGCCTTCCACGGATGAAAGCTTCTCCTTCTTCCACACACCGGCGAGAAAGCGCTTGATACGCCCGTCGTCGAGGCCCTCGGCGAGTCCCTTGCGGGCCGACTCGGCACGCGCATCGTATTTGCCCGGCACGCGCTTCGGCGTCCGATGACTCGCAAGTTCGTTCAGCGTGTTCGGCCAGTCGCAGCGGTAAACGAAGTCGAAGTACGCGTCGCCCGAGTGGTTGGCGATCGCGCCCCAGGTTTTCGGGTACCGCATGCCGTGCACGATCGCGCCGTAGCCGCCGGAAGACTTGCCAAAGCAGCCACGGTGTTCACGGCTTGCCAGCGTACGGAACTCGCGGTCGACAAACGGCACGATCTCGCGGGTGAGGTAATCCGCGTAACGGCCGATCGCCGACGAGTTCACGTACTGGTTGCCGCCGAGCGCGGTGAAGCAGTCGGGAAACACGATGATCGCAGGGCCCATCTTCTGCTCGTGGATCAGCCGCGCCGCGCGCTCCGGCACGTTGTCGCCGAAAGGTTTCCAGTTCGCATGCGACAACCCCGTGCCGGTGAAGCCGGCCAGGTCGTACAGCACCGGAAAGCGCTTGCGCCCGTCGTACTGCGGCGGCAGCCACACGCCGACATTTCGCACATGCGGATCGCCGAGCGGGTTGCCCTTGAGAATCTTCGATGTGTGTTCCAGCACGGCCATCGTGCCGGCGGGGCCTTTGGGGCGTTTCAGGGCCATATGGATTCTCGCGGTGCGTGTGATGCTGCGATTGTGACACGCTGCCGCGCGGCGACTGAGCGCCGGTATCGGTCACCGGTCCGAATCGCCCGCACTGCGAAATGCGAGAGTTTCAGCGATCGAGCTTTGCGTACACGACCGGCACCAGGATGGCGAGTGCGAGCAGACCCAGCGCGACTTCGAACGCGAACGTCGCCATCAGTGCCAGCGGCCCGACGAAGAACAGCGCGACCAGAACCCAGGGAATCGCGGGCGAAGCCCCGGTGTCCAGACCGAACGTTTTCCAGAGCCGGACCGCCAACGCTCCCTGCGGGGGTTTAGCGCCTCGCCCGAGCGCGCGCGCCAGGGCGCGATTCTCCAGCCAGGAGAAGAAGACATAGGCCTGAACGAAAAGACTGCCGATCAATATCACCGGAAGGAGGAGGATTGCCGGGAGCACCAGCCAGCCGCTCAGCCCGGTGGCATAGACCAGGAACGCGGCGGTGCTGGTCACGCCGATGACCACCATCAGCAGCAGGACCGGAATGA